>JAEUIP010000255.1 GCA_016795075.1 Planctomycetaceae bacterium
CGCCGTTCCCACCGATGAATGGCCGCGACATCAACCCGAAGTCACTCGAGTCGACGAGCGAACGGGGCAAAGCCATCCCGTCCTTGCGAATGTCGTTTTGTATGGTGCCGAGGGGCGCCAAGCGAATGTCGATATGAAGTACTCGAATCTATTCAACTACACGTTTGTTCCGGCGCGAATTGCAAAAGAACTTGGCGCGGTCGATTGGGGTGAGATCGACTTTGGTGATCAACCATCCGGACAAGCAGATAACTTACGCCAAGTTTCTAACCTGATTCCTGGGCTGCGAATTGATCCGCAAACAGGTGCGTTGGCTGGGCCTGGTGGTGAAGCCGCACTTGTTTCAACTCAGGTTGAGGGTTCGAATTTGGCAACCGTTACGGTCAACGAGATGACAGAACCTGCTGGTCAACGCAAAATCGTGCCCTATGTCGATGACCCGATCTGGATTCCCGGGCATCTGGCCTTCTATGGAGTCAACAAGACGGAGCAGACGCGGTTTCGGGTCGTGCGGATCGAACGGGTCAATTTGACCTTGGGACCGGACATTGGTCCCGTGAACGCGCTGGTTTTGAATGACGAGAATTCGAGTCTCGGCATTTTGGGAAGCAATTGGGCTCGAATGTTGAGGGGTCCCTCGGGGGAAGGATTCGTTTGGGCAGCGGCTGGTGATTTTTATCTGATGAAACTTGCGAACAACCAAGAGAGTTCAGCCTCGCCTACGCTCACTGTCCTCCGGCAAGACAACGGGCGCACGACCGTGGCCGAACTGCTCAGCCGAGAATCTGGGCGATCGCAGGAAAACTTGTTGGCGAAGTTTGCTGACATGACAGGCAATCGGCTCGAACCGTTGCAAGGCCGGGTAACCGACCAAGAGACACTCGTCTCGTCGCCCAAGGTGGAGTATGTCTTGAGTACGGAATACGGAGCTGGGATGGATGCCGCGGAAATCGTTTTGCATTTGCCTGACGGTTCCGGGGTGCGGGCCGAGTTCACGGGCGAACGGGTGTCTGTTTCAAGCGACGGCCCAGAAACCAAGGTGACGATCTCGAATGGACGGGTCAAGTTGCTCGACTCGATAGGTGTCGTTCGTGCCGAGGCCTCGGCGGATAATGGGGCGGAATTGTTGATGGCAACGGTGCGAGAAGTTGCAAATGAATTTGTTGTCACTTTGCACGCGGCCTTCCAAAATCCCGCCGAGCATGATTTTACGCCGGTTGTTCAGGCGAAGTTGCATCTGGCAACTGGTGCTCCTTCGGACGAAGCAGAACCACCCCACGGCGCCATTCGGTACATGATCGACCATGATTCACGGACTCGATACGCCCCGATGGCGATGAAAATGCAGTGGCATTACGACCTTGCTCGGCTGATGCAGGAAAATGCCAATCGCGAGAAAACTGGCAACCCGGAGTCAAGCAATGGTATGGAGTCGAGCACTTCGGAATCCGGTTTGCAGCCATTGCAGGAAGAGCCGATGCCCAAAACCGAACCGGCGGATGAACAGGAGTGGGGACCTTTGGCCACCTCTTCGGGGTTGCAGTCTCGCTTGACTCTGCAGACGCAATCGCCCAAAGTCGGGGAACCCGTGTTATTGAAACTTGAACTGCGGAACGCGGGTGAAAAGCCCACCAAATTTGATCCGCAAGATTACGTTCCGTTTCGCGTTTTGCGGGTGGATATGCCGCGGCCCGAGTTGCCGCCACCGTTCATAGGTTCCCGCACGCAAACGTCAGGACAACCGGAGACATTGCAGCCGGGTGAAGTCCGCACGTTGTGGGAAAACGTCGATGTCGCAGAACTTTTTCTCCTGGCTGAAGCTCGCGAATACGAGATATTTGCGGAGGGTGGCGAGTGGGCGGCGTCGACGATCTGGCAGGACTCCAATCACCTTCAAGTCACGCTCGGTCCTGGCACCTTGGGGCCACGCGAACAACTGATCGCCAATCTGGTCAAGATCAAACCGGAGGACTGGACGATCAACATCGGAAATGGCGAAATCTACTTGCAGTATTCGTCGACAAATTTGAAATCGGACATGCACACGATCGCTGTCCGATTCCAAGAGCATAAAATCGCCGCTGATTTTGAAGCAGGGTGGCCCGTACCCGGACAAGAGAAAGTCTTTCAAAGCGTTAAGGTCGATGACTTGGGGGAGACGACCTTGGGGCACGTTTATGTCTTGAGTCTGCCGAAGTCGACAAAGGAGGTTTGGCCGACTTATGTCGAAGATATCACCGGAGCGCTGAAAAACCTGAGGCGCGTAGCGACTGCTCCGCCGCAACCATGGTCAGCGCAAGGTCGGGTTACGGATCGTGACGGCAAGCCGTTGGCCAATGTTGCGGTCCATGCTCATTGTGGCATAGGCTCGCTCAAGAGAACCGGAACGACCGTGACGGATGCGGATGGCAACTACGACCTGCGCTTTGGACCTGGCTTGCTTTCTTCCGATGCCATCTCCGTGCAGGTCGCGACGATCTCGGTCCAGTTGGCAGGCCACTTCGAACAGAACCTGCATCGCCAAGGTGATTGTTGGGCGGCAATGGAAACACCAGGTCCCGATGCAAGATGGCACGGCAAGAACGATGAAAACTTGTTCTTGCCAGGCCGAGCCCAGGAAATCAATTTTGTAATGTTGCCCTCCGCCAAGCTCACGGGCATTGTCACGAATCCCAGTGGCGAGCCTTTGGACGGGGTTCGGATCTCGTTGGTAGGCGACGATCTACCGCCCTCCAGCAGCGTGGTGGCGAATACTCGCTCCGACAAAGGGGGGCGCTTCGAGCTAGTGGATATTCCGACCGGCTATTCATGGCAACTTCTTGTCGAACCCGCTAAAGCCGAATCGCCGTGGGGTGCTTGGTCCAGTCCTCCCATGGAGTTTCAGGTTCATGACGTGGGCGACACGTACATCGCGACGCCGCGTGCGAGTAAACCGGATGCTCGACTGATCCAGTATTTATCCGTGGTATTGCATGGCCAAGGAGTCCCATGGAAACAAGGCATGGCGGACACGAAAGCTCAAGAGCTGTTTCTGAAGCCTCTGGAATCGACTTTGCACGAAGAAGTGCGGGCTGGCAGCTACTTGTTGGAGTTGGGCTCGCCAGATCGTTAACGAGTGAAGAATTTTGGCCAAGCAATTGCCCTCCCAGCTTTGCTCGACGTCGCAGGTGGTTTAGCATGATTTCTGTGGCAGTAACCTGTACGTTTGGTGGTCGGGAAATCTCCTTCGATGTATTTCTTCTTCGAATCGCTCTTCTTGATGGGAGTTGGGATCATTGCCTTGGCAGGGCTCTGGTTTCTGGTGCGACTGTTCCGTAGTCCGCGGCGGTTGTGGCTGCCAATCGTGTTAGGCTTGGTGGGCTTAGCAATCACAGCGACCCCCGTGATTTATACGCGCGTTGTCGAGACGATCGACTTGGGCGAACGCGAACAAATGGTTGATGGCGAATTGCATCTGACGCTGACGGGTTGGGATCGGGAAAGCTACGAATTCTTGGCGTACAAGCGTGACATTGCCGTTCTACAGATGGCTAATGCCGATGTGACCGATGCGACTTTGGAGTTGCTCAAGGGTCAAGTTCGTTTGAAGACGCTTGATCTGAACGGTACCCAAGTGACGGACCAGGGGTTGGCGACATTGGCAGAGCTAAAATCGCTCGAAAGTTTGAGGCTGCGTGGCGCCCAGGTTACGGACGCTGGGTTGCAACAACTCTTCGATCATTTGCCAAACCTCAAACAATTGGACGTGCGGCAGACGGCAGTCAGTTCCGAGTTGATTGAATCGTGGAAGGCGGCTAAACCCGGACGACGTGTGCTCAAGTAATGGTGACGGGCGGTAGATCGTGTGCAACCATGAAGCGTGTCGTGGAGCGAGTCGTTCATTAAAGATACGGTCCAACGTTTCGCAAGCTAGGGGAAGTTCACTCGCTTGCCATAGATGAAAAGGCGACATACGGAGTGCATCTGTTGTATTTCAGCAGCAAACCGAAGTCGATAACGAAGAAGGGACCAAGATGTCCGGAGTATTGCAACTTGATTCAAAGGCGGAACACGATTCACGTCAGGCAACTTTTCTCGGACGAGCGTGCGAACTTGCGTACCTCCCCGCCGAAGTCGGGCCAGCCGAGTTCCAGAAGCAGTTAGGGCTTGAAGCGGAGTTGGTTAGTGTCGAGAACACTCAAGTCTATGTGGGGCGTAACGAGAACGCAATTGTCCTCGCATTTCGCGGTTCAGAGTCGTTTGCAACCATTGATGGTTTCCGAGATTGGCTGCTGACCAATGCTCGAAATTTCTTGATCCTGCCGGAAGGGCAGTTGGGTACGGATTTTGTCGCCGCCGGGGTTGGGGCCCGGTTTCACAGTGGCTTCATGAGTGCGCTGGCGGATATTTGGGACCCGATGTTTGTGGTGGTTGATCGCGAATTTTCGCGAAAGGAACGACCGGTCTGGGTCACGGGCCATAGTTTAGGTGGAGCAATTGCTTTGCTCTGCGGTTGGCGACTCCAACAGAACTTCATCAACGTGCATCAAATCTGTACGTTTGGAGCGCCGATGATCGGAAACGAAATCGCGGCACAGGCCTTTGTCCGCGAGTTCCCCAATAGGATTTTTCGTTATGTGGACGCCGGCGACATCGTTCCGAAACTTCCAACGGTAAGTTTGTTTAGCAACTCGTACGCTCATTGCCAGCGAGAAATGGTCGTTGGCCACGCGGTCGATTCTTCGCTTGTGGACAAGCTTAAGTCGTTGGCTCAAGACACCAAGGACGAGATTAGCGAAGCTGTCCAAAATTCCTTATGGAGCGAAATCCGCCAAGGGATGCCTTCGCATATGATGGGGAATTACTTGGCTCGTTTGTTGAAATAGAGTTTCCCCTCCGTTCGGGAAAAGGCTTCACTTTCTTTTTCGATTAAAACCGAAACTTGCGATTGTAGAACAGGGATTAATCCACAAGTGTTGGCAATACACGGCAGCATACTTAAACTCAAATGTTGGCCAAAGAAACATGAATTCTGATCAACCAAACGTCGTTCCTCACCAGATCCTCCAATCAAAGTTGATTCGCATCGCCATGATTTTGGGGCTGGTTTTCTTTGGTACCCTGGTTTGGGGTTGGGCCGTCGCTTGGCGGTCGTTAGTGCCCGTGACGAAATACAATCAATTGGAATTGCCGACCGAGCCGATGAGCCAAGGCTACCAAGAAGTTGTCGATACTCATCCTCGTCCGTACATTTTGCAACTGCAAGATCGTACCGTTCGTGTGATGATCTATGGTATCGAACATACCAAGGATCCGCAGGCTCCCGAGTTGATCGACTTGCGAAACAAGTTGGACAATTTTGCGCCGACGGTTGTTCTCATCGAGGGTCGGCTCGGATTTTTGCCACCGTTGGTTGCCGATCCCATTCGAGAGTTTGGTGAAAGTGGTTTCGTTTATCGATGGGGGCGGCAACATGGTTTGCCCGTCATGACCTGGGAGTTACCGCTCGAGTCGGAGATTGCGGCCGCGACCAAGTCTCATAGTTTGGAGCAGGCCTGGTTGTACTTTGTGCTTCGGCCCTACTGTAGCAACCTTCGCCATGGTCGTCCCGAATCGCCGGATGCGGTCGTGGCCGATCTCGTGGAGTCGCGTTCCCAATGGCCACAATTCAGGGACGAAAAGTTCACGATCAAGGACTTCGAGCGAGTTTGGAGCGAAGCGTTTCCGAACCTCGATTGGCGTGATGAATCGGATCAAGATGGTCTTCCTGGCTTCTTGAACCAAATTGGTCTCCAGGTGAGTTTGGCGCGTGACATCCATCTCTCGCAGATGATATTAGGGTTGGCCCTCGAGGGCCACCGCGTGTTTGTCGTCGCTGGCAGCGCCCACGCCGTCAAGATCGAACCTGTGATGCGGGCAGCGTTTCCGTTGGTTGAACTTGTGCCACAAAATTAGGATGGGGGCGATGGAGTCCGCGGTGATTGGGCGGGCGGGGTACCCCAATCGAAAAAAAACGAAAAAGGCTTTGCCGATCGGAGACTTCGTTTACGCTTGTAGAAGTGGGGTTGAAAGATTGATGGAATTTCCGAGAGCTCCGCATGCGCGAACGCGAGATTTTTATCGAAGCCCGTGCCCTGGATGACCCCGTGGAGCGGGCGCATTATTTGGGGCAAGCCTGCGGTGACGACGTGGAACTTCGCCGCAGAATCGAACGCTTGTTGGCCGTTGGTTCAAACCCCGGATCGATGCTGGATCGGATGGATTCGGTCTTGGATCGCGAGCCCGTTGGCGAACAACCTGGGGATCAAGTTGGCCCCTATCGCTTGCAAAAGATCATCGGCGAAGGAGGGTTTGGAGTGGTTTTCTTGGCCCAACAGGAACTGCCCATCCACCGTGAAGTAGCCTTGAAAGTCATCCGTCCCGGGATGGATTCGCGACAAGTCATCGCTCGGTTCGAAACCGAGCGACAAACCTTGGCGCTTATGGATCATCCCAATATTGCCAAAGTGCTGGAGGCGGGTACCACGACAACGGGACGACCGTACTTCGTCATGGAATTGATCAAGGGCCAATCGATTACGGAGTATTGCCAACAGCGACGTCCCACACTCCAGCAGCGTTTGGAACTTTTTTGTGATCTTTGCCACGCGATCGGTCACGCCCATAGTAAAGGAATCATCCATCGCGACATCAAGCCACATAATGTTTTGGTGACTGTTGTCGATGGCCATCCCTCCGTAAAAGTGATAGATTTTGGAGTGGCGAAAGCCGTTGGCGACCAATGGTTGGAGCAGTCGCGGCAGACCGCCGTTGGATCGGTGGTGGGGTCGCTCGAATACATGAGCCCGGAACAAGCCAGTCTCAATCCATTGGACATCGACACTCGGAGTGATATCTATTCGTTGGGAGTTCTGTTGTATGAACTGCTCACGGGTACACCTCCACTGGATATTGTCCAATTGCGCCGAGCTGGCTTGTTGGAATCGCTCCGTATGATTCGCGAACAGGAGCCGTTGCGGCCTAGTCAACGTTTGAGGAATGCTGAAGCAAATGGTCCCCTAGCAAATCGAGACCACGGCGCTCCAGATTATTCCAGTGCTTCGATTCGCGGTGATTTGGACTGGATTTCACTCAAGGCCATCGACAAAGATCGCGACCGACGCTACCAAACCGCGATGGCATTGGGCGAGGAGGTGCAGCGATACTTGCAAGGCAGCCCGGTCTTGGCCCACCCCCCTAGTGCGATCTATTACGTTCGGAAACACATCAAGCGGAATCTTCGTGTGTGGATTCTCGCGGGCTCGATGTTGGTGCTGATGTTGTTGGCGATTGGATGGTGGTCGAGCGATCGTTACCAACGACTCCAACGGGAACAAGTGCACACGCAACTCGTCCAAGCCGCGCTAAGCGATGCCAACGCCATGCTCGTGGCAGCGGAACAATCCAATATTGGTCAGGCCGCGCCGTGGACAGCCGCTCGGGCAGCGGCAACTCGCCTGCAAGAGTTGGTGGATATTCAAGCTGTCGAGGTCGGAACCCAAACATCCGTGGCGACATTCTTACAGAATTTTCAACAGTTGAATGGTCGGCGCCGTTTGGCCGAGCAGATCGAACAAGTGGTCATGATGAGCGCGACGCAATCGGACTTGGAAAGTTGGGAGCAGATGGACCAGCAATTTCAAGAGCTGTTCATGGCTGAAGGAATTGATCCTGAACGCCAGTCCCCGCGCGAGATCGCGGCGGCCATCCTTGCCCACGATTCCGCCGCGCCATTATCCGATGCACTCGAGTTGTGGATTGGGACCAAAGGGCAGATCAGTGCGTTGGGCGGAAAGAACGCGTTCGCTCAGGAGTTCGCCGATTGCTTTACTCCGGAAAGCCATTTACCTCATCCGACGTTGACGCCGTGGTTGAAGGCCAGGATCTCGAACTGCAGTCGCCGCGAACGTTGTCGTGGCTGGCGACGATGTACTTCAGTGCTGGGGCACACGATGCGGCGGATCGAGTGTTTTATGAAGCGTTGGATCGCTACCCCGATGACTTCATGTTGAACTTTGATTTTGCGTACACATTGGAGAATCAGC
>JAEUIP010000256.1 GCA_016795075.1 Planctomycetaceae bacterium
GAAGCGATTGCGAATCTTGTGGCACTCCAGGCCAAGATTTTTTCGATCATCCGCGACCAACCTGATGTGGAAGCTGGGAAGCGTGAGGCGAGAAATATCCTATTCTCAGAGTACACTAAATTGACAGACGAAGAACGGAAATTGGCGGGCTCCGCGGAAACATTTGTGGAACAGCATTCGTCCTTGATTGGAATGCCGTGGTTCCGATACTTCTTGACGTTCGACCCTCAAACCGTTTTCGCGAAAGTAAAGTGTCCGGTCTTAGCGCTCACGGGCGAGAAGGATCTTCAAGTTCCCCCAGAGCAGAATCTACCGGCCATCGAGGAGGGACTGCTTCAAGGAAGATCCCACGACGTGACTGTTAAGGAACTTCCGTCCTTGAATCATCTACTACAGACTGCCACGTCCGGTCTGGTTACGGAATACGGAGAGATCGAAGAAACGATTGCTCCAATGGCGCTGAAGGAGGTTGCTGATTGGTTAACTTCGCGAAAGCTTGCTCCGTAATATTCGTCATTTATTGCAGGATGACGAAGTTGTGTGACGTGGTGGATCCCGCCAAGAAATAACGGCGCGGCCGTACCTCGGATCGGGAATGTTTGAACCCAGACAATGCGGCCGCAAACCAAACCCAAGCAGGCGAAAACCCATGCAGCATCAGGTTGGTCATGCACAGGATGCGCGGCAGGTGTTTGGTAGTGAAGTTGGGCTCGCCAACGCCTACTGTGGCGATTTAGAATATGTAGGGACTTGTCGATATCTCCCGACGAAATCAAAATGGCGACTTCGAAAAAAGATCAAATACTGCAACTGTTCAAGCAAATGGATGTCGTACGTCCACGCGACGCCGAAGCGGCTGGAATTGCAGGCTCGTATCTAAATGCTCTTTATAGCCGGGGAATTCTGGAACGCCCCAGTCGCGGGCTGTATACGCTTCCCAACTCAGAGCCCAATGAATTCCGCTCCATCGTTGAGGCGTGCAAGCTTTCCCCCTTATCTTTGTCGCAACTCGGTTTTGCGAGCTGGTGCGGGAGGCTACATCCAGTATCGCAATGTACTGAACCGAGCTCTTCCGAGCCAACACGACAGCTGCCACGTCAATGCCCGAGCAAAAGCCGCCAATTGTGTAGATTTCCATTCGGGGTGCGAACGAGAACTCTGTGTTAACTCTGGCGGCCCCCGAAAAAAGTGAGTCGTGGAGTTCGGGACCGATTTTTCGCACCGGCGGACGTAAACTTGAAGGTTGCGTTCGAGAGACGGAAATTTTTCCGCAAACAGAGATCGCGGCGGATTGGGCTGGCGAAACGCGAAAGGCGTTGGAAACTCGCGAAAAACTGGGTAGAAACGAAAATCGCCCGGCGGTCGATCTCTCGACGCCGGGCGTTAAGTCTTTTGGTCGCCAAAGTTAGAACTTTGACGAAAGCTCCCCCGCCTGGGCTCGAACCAGGGACACGCGGATTAATCCCGAGTTGTCGGGACTGCTCTACCTACCGCCTGGGTCGGCAGGAGGTGCTCCCATTGCCGGATGAGAAAAGAGCAAAGCTCCCCCGCCTGGGCTCGAACCAGGGACACGCGGATTAATCCCCCACAGCTCAAGGCAAGCTGCTGGCAATTCCGATGGATCGTCGCCGATTTCTGAATCCAGGATCTCCATACGCGATTTCATTCGAACGATGCCGGCCGCCAGAATCGCAGCGATTTCCGATCGCCGAGCCGGCGCGGACAGTGAAGAAGGGGGAACAGACGAAAGCAACTTGCACCTCCATGCTCAACGCCGCTATAATTGGGCGGCTCGAAGACAGACATTCGCAGCCACATCAGCCGCGTCTATCTGTAGGAATACCCGGCGCGGGTTCGAATTGTAGAAAGCCATTCGAGACCAACTCGCTCTATCGCTGTTCGCTGTTTCGTCGTGAACGAAACTTGATTGCGTTGAATACTTCCCTGTTCAAACTTCAGCGACTCTGTTCATGTTTCTGCTGCGACCAAACGGACTTCAACCCGTAGATCTTGCAGGACACGATTCGGCAGGTGCCACCTTCGGAAAAGAGTTCGAGTCCATTACTGCTAGGATCTGGAAAGACGAGGTCGGTGATCACGGTCTCGCCGCTATTTCCAAACACTTCAACAGACGAGGCATCGACCAAGATTTGCAACCGTATGTTACCTTGGGCATTAGGTTCGAGCGGTCCCACGTGCTTACCGGCAAAGGCCGGATGAAATGAGACATTTCCCGATTTGGTGCGATCAACGTACATTGATCCCGACTTTGTATTGTATCCAACAACAGTCTGCTCTTTATTCCCTTTGAGCACGCGTATGCCAAACTCAGTGGCCGACTCCGGTTGGATTTCTAGAACGATTTCAAATTGCTGCCCTTGGAAGTCAAGTGACAGTGATTCACTGGTGAGTTTTCGTTCTTTAACCTCTACCATTTTGTCTCGCAATTGCTGCAACTCGCGCACTGGCTGCTGGCATAGCCGTAATTTGCCGTCGATACGTCGCAATGTAAGTTCACGAGGAATCGACATGGCGCTACGCCACGGATAGGTAGGGTTCAGGCATGTTTCCCAATTGTTCATCCAGCCAATCCAGATTCGTCGTCCGTCACTAGCCGGAATATCGGACCATGAGACTGGGGCATAGAAGTCGCGGCCAAAATCAACCCACTGCGATGTCGTCGAATCAGCTACGAACTTTCTGCCGTCAAATTCGCCAGTGAAGTATTCGCCTCCGGAACCGCCAGCGATTGCGCCGTTGCCCATGTCGGCTTCCAGCACCCACCGTGTTTTGCCTGGCTCACCTTCAATTGGCAATTCAAACAATTCAGGGCATTCCCAGTTCAGCTTACTCGGCACGCCAGCCGGACCGAATTCGCTGAGCAATTTCCAATGCTTGAGATCCGTCGATTCGTAAAACTGCACCTTTTTCTGCACAGCGAGCGAAACAACCATTACCCAGCGCTTAGTCGGTTCGAACCAGAACACTTTTGGGTCCCGAAAGTCCTTCTCACCGATATCCAGCACTGGATTCCCCGCGTACTTTGTCCAGGTTCGACCGAGGTCGTTGCTGAATGCGAGATCTTGCGTCTGACGATCTTGACCGTGTCCCGTAAAAATCGCGACCAATGGTGAACGATCTCCAGTACCGAATCCACTCGAATTGCCTGTGTCAACGACAGCACTCCCCGAGAAGTTCATAACGTTATACTCTTCGTGCAACGCTATTGGCAAATGCTTCCAATGCAGTAAATCTTTGCTGACCGCGTGTCCCCAACTCATGTGTCCCCATTCATTTTGCAGCGGGTTGTGTTGATAGAAGAGGTGATATTCCCCAGCGAAGTAGACCAGACCGTTGGGGTCGTTCATCCAATTAAGTTCGGGCGTGAAGTGGTATGCTGGCCGAAAGGTCTCTCGGTAATATTCCTTCGAGCGTCGATATTCATCGATTCTCCACAGCACTGTTCCGGTTCGTTGCTTATCGGTCAAAAGAATTTGGTCGAGGTTGATATGACCCCATTCCCCCTTTGCACGATCGTAAATGCGGATCGTTGCCTGCATTCCCTGAAACGCACTGACATCCCATGACTCCCAACGCAGCTCGCCAGAATTCGCGCCAGTAGCGGAGCGGACCATCTTTGCGTCGACAATCAACTCCAAACCAGTTTCTTCTTCATGGCGACCACCGCCAATCAAGAAAGATAAGAACCGCCGGTTGATCTCAAAAGGCGGTGAGGCAATCATTCCGGTCGCTGAATCGCTACCCCCGTACGAATTAGCGAGCCGACTTCCCTGATAACCAGACACTTGTAGCTTTTGCCCATCGGTTGGCCCGAGGCCAAATGCCTCCCCTTCGACCTTCCAGTCGCCATACGTGCTGGACTCGAAGTCAGCAACGACAACGTCCTGCCCATGTGCATATATACTTGCAGTCAGCAGGGCCAAGAAGCAGAAACCGATTCGTGAAATCATGGCAAGTATTCCGAAGGTGTTTGGACTAAGGTTTGGATTACGGTAACTTTAGATGTGAAGGTAAACGCGGCGTGGCTCCTGCTTGAGTACAAACAAATGCCGCCACGTCACTTGCCCAATAATGAACGGCCTTCAGCGGAAGCCCCGCAAGAACACCGAGAGCAAGCGCTGCAGTAAATGCATCGCCGACACCAACGGTGTCGACTACATGAACTTGTTGGCCAGCGAGATCACTCCACTCACCAGAATCTCGCAAAACTAACGAGCCGTTCGCACCCCGCGTCAGGGCAATGACTTTGAGTGAATATCGCTCCATAATTTGAGCTAAAACGGCTTCGTCGCTCCCCCGAATCTTAAGCAAACTTGTAATCGCATGTAATTCGGAATCGTTCAGCTTTAAGACGTTGGCCATCGCCAAAGACTGCAGGACGACGTCTTCGTTCCAGTACGGATAACGTAGATTGATGTCCAAAATTCGCAAACAGGAAGGCGCAGTGCTGGCGATAAATTGTCGAATGGTACTTTGCGATTGGTTGCCTCGTTGGGCTAGGGTGCCAAAGCATACGACATTGGCTCGGTTCGCGAGCGATTCTAGTTCCTTCGTCCAAGCCAAGTGATCCCACGCGGTATTCGGAGCAAACAGATAACTGGCATGGCCGTGCTCGTCGAGCATCACATCCACTTGACCAGTCGGAAAGTCGAGACGTGCGACCTCGCTGCTATTCACATGATGGTCGTTCAATTCGGCTAGCGCGAGTCGACCAAGCTCATCATTCCCAACGGCGCTGACTATTGCGACATCAACTTGGCCATGACCAAGCTCTGCAGCGCAGCAGGTAAAATTAGCTGGTGCTCCACCGAACCTTGGACCGTCAGGAAACACATCCCAAAGCACTTCGCCCAGTCCAACGATGACCGGAATTGCTTTCATAGCTCGATCCCCAATTGCTTCTGGATCTCCTCCAACGGAACCCCTTTCGTCTCAGGTACCATCAGCTTTACCCAGATCAGTTGCAACACCATCATGCCACAGAAGAATAGGAATACATATCCTGGAGAGAACGCTGTGACCATCTTCGGAAAAAACGTCGTCAGCGCTGCGGCGAAAATCCAGTGTGTAAAGCTACCCAGAGTCTGGCCGGCTGCTCGATGCTGATTCGGAAAAATCTCTGAAATGAAAACCCAGATGACCGCGCCCTGGCCGATGGCGTGTGCGGCGATGAATGTGAAAATGCAGGCCGGTACGATCGCGTAGTACTCAGAAAAGAATGCCCAAGAACAGAGCCCTAACGATGCGATGTATCCAAAGGAGCCAATGTAAAGCAGCGTGCGTCGACCAAGCCGGTCAATCAGCCAAAGTCCGATGAATGTGAAAACGAGATTCGTGATGCCTATACCAACCGACTGCAACAGGGCAGCTCGCGAGCCCAGACCTGTAAGCTCGAAGATGCGTGGTGCAAAGTAAAGAATAGCATTAATACCTGACAGTTGATTGAAGAACGCGATCAGGAACGCCAAAAGAATTGGAAGCCTAAGTCGCTTTGTCCAAAATCGCGACGTTTTCGAATGACTGGCGTAAGAGGCCGCGATAACATCCGCTTCGTCCTGAAGGGCATCCGCAGAACGACCAGGGTTGATCATCATCAAAACTCTTAAGCCTTCTGCAGCGTTTCCCTCGTGACCAATCAACCACCGGGGACTCTCTGGAATGACGAAACAAAGTACTGTGTAAATCAACGCAGGAAATGCTTCGACTCCCAGCATCCAACGCCAGTCGTGTTCGCTGGTTCCCGCCAAAAGAGCGTTCGAAAGAAACGCAGCGAGGATCCCAAAGACGATGTTGAACTGAAACATACCCGCGAGGCGTCCACGCAAACCTGGAGGAGCGATCTCAGAGATGTACAAGGGTGCTGCGATGGTCGATACGCCGACACCAAGTCCTCCAATGAACCTAGCGATAATGAATGAATAGACGTCGGTCGCAAGTCCCGACCAAACAGCGGAAACAAAATAAAGTACACCAATCGCAATCAACGTTTTTTTGCGCCCCACGTTCTCAGTGGGCCAACCTCCCAGAAACGCCCCCAATACCGTTCCCCAAAGTGCTGCGCCCATAGCTAGACCATGCAGTTCGTCACTGAGCCCCCACACGGCTTGAATCGTTTTTTCTGCGCCTGAAATCACTACGGTGTCGAAGCCGAACAAGAATCCAGCCAGAGCAGATATGAGTGACCAAATTAGAAGTCGGCTAAACATAGGTGGAGCGCCTGCACAAGCATTCAGGTTGCGATGAGTCCGAATCACGACCCCAAATATATTCGAACCTGTAAACTTTGCGACTAGCAAAACGCTTGCAACTTGTCCATAATCCTGTCATGACATTTGAGAAGCTTGATATGACAGGTTTACCGTAAATGCAAAAGCATCGCCAAATCTCAGAGGAGTTACGGACGGAAATCGCCACTGGAATGTACGGAGATGCTGGTCGTCTTCCGAGTGAAGCACAATTGGTGGAAAGGTTCGGGGTATCCCGGCCTACAATCGGCCGCGCTTTGCAAAGTCTCCAGAATGAAGGGCTAGTAGAACGACGAGCGGGATCTGGCTCCTTCGTAAGAGCACAATCGAAATCCAACGAGACGCCCATTATCGGTTTACTTGTACCAGGACGGGGATCGACGGAAATTCTCGATATAATTTGCGGCGAGATTGGTGCCATTGCAAGAATTCGCAATTACGGTCTCCTATGGGGCCGATCGGCGCATCCTCTTCAAGATAAGAACCTCGATGAAAAGCTTGCCGAGGAAGCATGCCAACAATTTATCGACCGGGGAGCACGAGGCGTATTCTTTGCACCATTCGAACATCTCGAGAATTGCGAGCAAGTGAACCAGCGATTGCTCGACTCACTCCAGCAGTCTGGTATTCCGGTAGTGCTACTCGATCGCGACATTACGCGCTTTCCGATGCGAAGCAATCACGACCTTATTGCTTTAGATAACGTCCAAGCAGGCTTCCTAGCTGCCGACCATCTTATCCGTCTGGGCTGCCGTGAATTGAGACTACTAGTCGAACCGGGGGCAGCTAGTTCGGTTGACGCGAGGGTCGCGGGAATTCGGGATGCGTTTTTCTTACGAGGCATTCCTCTCCCTCGCGACTTGAGAATTGAATGCGATCCCACAGACTCGCAGGTCATACAAAAGGCGGTTTGTGGCCGTGAACTAGAAGCGATCATATGCGCCAACGACTACACCGCCGCAAGATTGCTTAAGACACTTAGCCATTTAGGCATTTCCGTTCCAGATGACCTGCGGCTGATTGGATTCGACGACGTGCGATACGCAACTTTAGTTGCCGTCTCGTTAACGACGATTCATCAACCGAGCCGAGATATCGCCACCGTCGCCTTTCAGACACTAGAGGCCAGGATTCATGACCCCTTATTGCCTACACGTACCTTGCTCCTTAATCCAAAACTAGTGGTACGCGACTCATGCGGGGCCTATGTCAACACCTCCACAAATCCAAAATCACGAGTGTCATGTCAAAAGTAGCGTTTGCGAGTGAGAATTGGCTTCACTAAGGCCATGAAAGGATTTGTCATACGCATAGCCAGCCATGCACGCACGGTGACGATTCGTGGGCTCACACTGGCGGCAAGTCATCGCAAAATTGGAGAAGGTTTCTAGGCGTTAGGATTTGCTACCGCTGTGTTAATCAAACGCATCTTTGGAAACGGAGATCTTGAGAGTTCTCAGTAGAGATCTGGGGTGCCGGAAGGGACGGCTCGCGTTTCTGTCGTTGGCCGGTATCTCTCTTTCCTAACCGAGATATTTGGGGCGGGCGTCGCGGACGCGGAAAAGGCCCAAAACGTTGGGTAGAAACGAAAAACGCCGGGCGTCGATCTCTCGTCGTCCGGCGTTAACTTTTTGGCGTTTCTTCCGTAGAAAAAACTAAGGCTCCCCCGCCTGGGCTCGAACCAGGGACACGCGGATTAATCCCGAGTTGTCGGGACTGCTCTACCTACCGCCTGGG
>JAEUIP010000257.1 GCA_016795075.1 Planctomycetaceae bacterium
GAAGTACCCGCTGTTCATTTATGTTTACGGCGAGCCGCACGCCCAGACGGTCTTGAACGAATGGGGAGCCGCTCAGATTGATTTCCATCGCGTCGTGGCCGAGTTGGGCTATGTGGTCGTTTCCATCGACAATCGGGGGACGCCTTGTCCAAAGGGAGCTGCGTGGCGACGAGCCATCTTCGGGAGCCTGGGTCCCTTGTCGACCGAGGAACAAGCAGCAGGATTGGAAGCGCTCGCGAAGCAATGCCCCTTCATCGATACGGACCGGGTTGGAATTTGGGGCTGGAGTGGTGGGGGCTCGAACACGCTGAACGCCCTCTTTCGTAAACCCGAGTTGTATCACGTTGGCATCGCGGTTGTCCCCAAGCCTCAACCGCATTTGTACAACGCTTGGTTCCAAGAAATTTTCATGCGCACTCGCGAAGTCAACCCCGAGGGATACGAGAGATCGGCGCCGATCAACTTTGCCGAAGGTCTTCAAGGCAAGCTCTTGATCATGACTGGTTCCGGCGAAACCAACACGCATATCCAAATCATTGAAGGTTTGGTCGATCGTTTGATCGCGTTGGGCAAGCCGTTTGACTACATGGTGTACCCGAATCGCGATCATGGACTACGGGAAGGTGATGGCACCGTCGTCCATGTTCGCATGCACATCTTGCGGTACTTGATCAACAATCTGCCATCCGGGCCACGCTCAGGCAATCCCAACTAACCGGGCTTGCTTCAGATACGTCGGCAATTAGCCCGATCGGTTTTGATCATGGGTACGGGTCGCGCGGACTTGTGAGCGTGACGCGTTATGGTCTTGGTGGAGTTGGTTTGCTGAACCAGTCACAGACGGATCGCTTACTCCCCCCTGCCGCAAATGCCCGCTCGCAATTGTCGAATGATTCGTGTGAGTTGTTCGAAGCTCAACCTGGATAGTTCAGCAGCTTCCACCGGTGGCGGATTTAATGAGTTGCGATATAGATCCTACCTCGCACCAATTTGTTTTTTTGGGCTGGAGTCGGAACCAAGGGTTCAAACCGCAGGTCAAATCTGAACACCATCCCGTACCAAAGCAGCTTGCGAAACACGCCCCGCCACAGTCTTGCTGGTTGCTTTTCCTTTCGCAATGCATTCTTATAACATCGAATTGCGACTCGGAAAAGTTCCGCTTCGACCATACGGCCATCATCTTGACTTGAAACGACGAAGAAAACATGAAAATCGCCGGCATCAATTTTGATCACTTTCACATGGGCGACTTGCTGCGATACGCCTACGAACATCCCACGGCGGAGATCGTAGCCATTTGTGACGAACACCCCGAACGCATGCGATCCGCAGCCGAAAGCTTCCATATCCAAAGCGACCGTATTTACCAAGACTATCGCCAATGCCTCGAGGAATCCAAACCGGACCTAGTGATCCTTTGTCCGGCGACGGCCAAACACGCCGAATGGGTTGAGAAAGTCGCTCCCTTTCGGGTTCACATGTTGGTCGAAAAGCCTTTTGCCGCTTCGCTCGCGGAGTCCGATCGCATGATCAGAGCGGCGCGAGAGTTCGGTAAACAGCTTGTAGTCAATTGGCCCTTGGTTTGGGTTCCGGCACATCGCACGGCCAAGCGATTGATTGATGCCGGGGTGATCGGAAACGTGAGCGAAGTGCGGCACTATGGCGGCAATCGCGGACCTTTGTATCACCTGGCCGACAAAGTCGAAGTTTCCGAGGCGGAGGTGCTGGCGCAAAAACCACACAGTTGGTTCTACAAGAAAACGCATGGTGGAGGGTCGTTGTTGGATTACATGGGATACGGCTCAACTTTGGGTACTTGGTTTCACAATGGTAAGATTCCGATCGAAGTCACAACCGTTGTAAATGAAACGCCAGGGGTCGAAGTCGACGAGCATAGTATCTCGGTCGTACGGTACGACGTCGGTTTGTCCAAGATCGAAACTCGCTGGGGCACGTTCACGGATCCTTGGGTAACTCAAACGCAACCCAAATGCGGCTTCGAGATCATTGGCACAGATGGCACGATCAGCAGCTACGATTATGCCGATACGATCGGGGTTCAAACTCGAAAGTGTCCCACGATCCATGAAGTGCCGGTCGATTCGTTGGCGGCCCCCACGCAGAATCCGGTGCAGTACTTTATCCACTGCCTGGAGTCGGGTGAACCAATCACGGGCCCGTTGTC
This sequence comes from Planctomycetaceae bacterium, assembly GCA_016795075.1. Taxonomy (GTDB): domain Bacteria; phylum Planctomycetota; class Planctomycetia; order Pirellulales; family Pirellulaceae; genus M30B19. The sequence continues at coordinate 2,186 of JAEUIP010000257.1, forward strand.
GCTGGAGATCAGCCGCATCGGACAGCAAATAGTCGACACCGCCGTCATTAGCGCTCGCGAAAAGCGGACCGTACCACTCGTCAAGTAAGCAGATCGCAGAATATAAAGATGCCTTACATTCAGCGATTAAAACGTCCCATTGTGCGCGTTTTGACCCAAAAGTGGTTCAATTATGCAAGACCAAACGATTGGTTTCCAATATCATAATTTCCGGGGGGAGTATGTTTGGCGGCGAGTGCCACGGGGCGTTTCCGAAACCGGTGTTCCTTGATGAGAACGCCAAGGACAATGCGATGATGATCAATTCTCTGGTGCGGATGGTAACGCTCCTTTTCATAGCGGGATTGATGCCTGCTATGACGACCACCGCTCAAGACCAGGCTGGCGTCCCGGACTTCACCAAGGGTGCTGAAATTCCCCAGAACGCCAAGCACGATTGGAACCTCGGACCGACGGGATTGAGGGGTTGGATTTATTGCGATCAACTTGTGACGACGGACGCACGTCAGATTTTGATCACCCAAGTCGACGAAGGTTCGCCAGCCGCCAAGGGGTTTCGCGTCGGCGATGTGATTCTCGGTGTGGGCGGTAAACCGTTCTCCTTCGATCCACGCACGGAACTGGGCCAGGCAATCTCGACGGCCGAATCCAAAGCGGGCCGCGGCAAGCTGACACTCACACGCTGGCGAGCGGGCAAGTCCAGCGAGGTCGTGATCAACCTACGCGTGCTGGGTGACTACAGTGCAACGGCTCCCTTCGATTGCGACAAGTCGAAATACCTACTCGATCAAGGCTGCAAGGCACTGGCGGCTCGAATGGCGCAGCCGAACTACACGGAAATGGATGCGATCCCTCGGTCGCTCAATGCACTTGGGCTATTGGCCAGTGGCAATCGCAAGTACTTGCCACTCTTGAAGAGGGAAGCCGAATGGGCGGCCAGTTATTCCAGCAAGTCGATGCAAACCTGGTACTACGGCTACTGCATGTTGTTCTTGTCCGAATACGCGATAGCGACCGGCGACGAGTCGGTATTGCCGGGCTTGAAACGGCTCGCGTTGGAAGCGGCGAAGGGGCAGAGTGCGGTGGGCTCGTGGGGCCACGGATTCGCCATCCCCGACGGCCGCTTGGGCGGTTACGGCATGATGAACTCGCCCGGAGTCGTGCTGACGATCAGCTTGGCGTTGGCACGCGAGGCTGGCGTGAAGGATGTGGCCGTTGATGAAGCCATCGAACGCAGCGCCAAGTTGTTGCGGTTCTACATCGGCAAGGGTTCGATTCCTTACGGCGATCATCACCCCTGGTTGGAAGGTCACGAGGACAATGGCAAGTGTGGCATGGCGGCGGTCCTGTTCACCGCGTTGGGTGAAGCCAAGGGAGCCGAGTTCTTCTCACGAATGAGTGTGGCCGCGCACGGACCCGAGCGTGACTGCGGGCACTGCGGCAATTACTTCAATATGTTCTGGGCCATGCCCAGCGTCGCGTTGTCGGGCTCGAATGCCACCGGCGCGTGGATGAAGGAGTTCGGTGCGTGGTACTTTGATCTGGCTCGCCATTGGGATGGTAGCTACCCGCATCAAGGCCCTCCGGAAAACGAACACGACAGCTTCCATGGTTTCGACGCCACGGGCACGTACCTGTTGGCCTACGCCATGCCGCTGAAAAAGATTCGACTCACGGGCGCTGGCAAGTCGGTTGTCCCGAACTTGGACCCGGCCGCTGCGGAATCTCTGATCGTCGATGGACGTGGCTGGGATAACAAAGATCGCCACAGCGCGTACGACAAACTCACCGTGGATCAACTTCTCGAACGTTTGGGCAGTTGGTCGCCGATCGTTCGCGAGCGGGCCGCGATCGCGCTTGGACGTCGGCAAGACGTGCCGGTTTCAGCGATCGTCAATCTGCTCGAAGCGCCAAGTCTCGACGCTCGCTACGGTGCGTGTCAGGCCCTGAGCAAACTTGGCCGACGGGGCGAATCGGCGGCGGAACCGTTGCAGAAATGCCTTGAAGACCAAGACCTTTGGCTGCGCGTCAGTGCGGCCGACGCGCTGGCCAAGATCGGTCCGACTGCCAACCCCGCAGTCCCGAAGTTGCTGGGATTATTGGCGGAAGTGGACAAGGCCAGTGATCCTCGTGGCATGCAACAGCGTTATCTCACGTTCGCTTTGTTCGACGGCGATGGAATGCTCGGCGGATCGCTGGACGGCGTTGATCGCGAGGCACTGTACCAAGCGGTGCGAGCCGGCTTGCAGAATCAAGATGGTCGCGCGCGTGGTAGTCTCAGTTCCGTCTACCGCAATCTCTCGGCCGAAGAAATTAAGCCGCTGTTGCCCGCGATCTATCAGGCCATCACCGAACCCGCACCCAGTGGCGAGATGTTCGCGGACGGCATTCGAGTCGAGGGTCTTCGACTGTTTGCCAAACATCGCATCGCAGAAGGGATTCAAGCGTGTGTTCAGTACACCCGACAGCAGAACCCATGGGCCAGCGAGATACGCACGCCCGAGCTAATGGAGATCCTGCTCAGCTACGGCACACATGCCAAAGCGGTTATTCCCGAGCTAACGCAGTTGGCCAACTATTTTGAGAACGACGAGCAGGATTTCCCTCAGCACTTGATGAAACAGAAAGCCAAGTGTGTCCGCGATACGATTCAAGCGATCGAAACATCCACGGAGACACCAGAACTCATTCGGCTTGATGGCGAACCCGCAGCGAGCGAACCCGAAGCGAACGAGCCAGGAGCAACCGCACTCGAAGCTACCGAGCTAGAAGTCAAGACGTCGATTCGTAACTCCGCAAAACGACCGCTCAAGGTATTCATTCTTGCGGGCCAATCGAACATGGAAGGACATGCAGAAGTTCGCACCTTCGACTACATCGGCAAAGATCCGGCCACGGCATACTTGCTCAAGGAGATGCGCAATCCGGATGGAACGCCGCGGGTGTGTGACAATGTTTGGATGTCGTATTTGACTGGGCCGTATGACGGCAGTGCCAATGGTGAAGGCTTGGGCAAGTTAACTACGGGTTTTGGCGCTCGCGGCGACCAACCCACCAAGGATGGCGGAAAAATTGGGCCCGAGTTCACCTTCGGCATTTTTATGGAGAAAGAGCTGAAGGAACCGATCCTGATCATCAAGACGGCTTGGGGCGGTCGGTCGCTCAACACGGAGTTTCGTCCACCAAGTGCCGGGCCGTACCAACTGCCCCAGCAGGTTCAAGACGAGTGGAACAAACATCCGCAAGGTGCGCACGGCATCCCCAAACTTGAAGATCGGAAAAAATGGCAGGAAGACAAAGACGCCGCCAGCGGCGTGTTTTATCGCATGATGGTCGAGCACGTGAAGAAGGTGTTGGCCGATCCTGCGCGAGTCTGCCCGGCTTACGATCCCGAGGCGGGCTATGAACTGGCGGGTTTTGTTTGGTTTCAAGGCTTCAATGATCTGGTTGATGGCCAGACCTATCCGAATGGGAATTATGACGAATACTCGCGACTGTTGACACACTTGATCCGCGACGTACGGAAGGATCTTGACGCACCGGAACTGCCGTTTGTGATCGGAGTGTTGGGCGTCGGCGGCGAGAAGGACAATTTGAATTTTCGTAAAGCCATGGCTGCACCTGCGGCCCTGCCCGAGTTCCAAGGCAATGTAGTTGCCGTGGAAACCGCTCCGTTTTGGGATACCGCGATCGAAGCGGCCGAAGCGAAGCAAGGCCAGTACAACGAAATTGTCGGCACAGCTCACACGCTAAAGGCCGATGGCTCGTTGGATACGGAAAGAAAATGGGACAAGTTCTGGAAGCCGATTGGCAAGCCGCAACCCGAGTCTCGAAATTGGCGGTTCATGACGGTCGATGCGACGGAAGCGCCGGACAAGTTGACCGAATATACCGACCGGCGATTCCGTGACATCACGCTGCCCGCCGGGATGGAGAATTGGTATCAGCCCGAATTCGATGACCGCCAATGGACGCGAGGCAAAGCACCGATTGGCAAGGGCGTTTGGAACCACAGTGGGATCACCTTGGATAAATTCCCGTCAGCCTGGGGTGAAGGCGAATTCTTGCTCATGCGTTCCACTTTTGAAGTTGATAAACTCGACTTCGATTCTTATCGCCTGGCGATTTTGGCGCGCCAAGGGTTTCATGTTTATCTGAACGGCCACAAGATTCACACCTACATTTGGTGGCAGGATCGACCGCAATACGGATCCATTGTTCTCGATCGAGAGCAGATTCAATATTTGAGGCAAGGCAAAAACGTGTTGGCGATTTACGCCAATGATCAATATTCGCCGGACTCGCCCGAACATTACGCGGCGGTTGATGCGTGGATCGAGGGAATCACCAAAGCGGATCAAGCAAAGCTGGACCGTGCTTTGGAGGAAGTCTTTTCGTTGAAAGACAGAGAAGCGATCCAAGGAGCATCTAATGGTGGCTACCACTACTTCGGCAGCGCCAAGATCTTTGCGCAAATCGGCAAGGCATTCGCAGACGCAAATCTGAAGCTGTTGAAACTTCCTGCCGATTCAGGGCGGACAGCAGATATTGAAGGAAGTCAGGGGAATTGAGTAGCTCAAGTCAGTTCATTCCCCGCTGATTTTGGTAAAAGATAGGTGGTAAAAGATTCTTGGCGTTCAAGAACTTCGTGGACGAAATACGGGTGCTCCGTCACTGGCGTGTTTCGAGTTCGCAACGACATTTTTTACCCATCCATCTTTTACCATTAGCTCGGTTTTACTGGATGGATGAAACCGTATCATGAACCCGAAACGTCTCTTACTCGATGGGGCCACCGGTACGGAACTCAACCGTCGGGGCGTAGACACGGGCTTGCCTTTGTGGTCCGCCAACGCCCTCACTTCGGAAGATGGGCTAAAGGTTCTGCGGCAAGTTCATTTGGATTACCTGAACGCGGGCGCGGACATCATCACCACCAACACCTTTCGCACCCATCGCCGCGTGCTCGCTGGCAAAGGCATTTCCGCCCGCGAATTAACCTGGCGCGCGGTAGCCACAGCCAGAGACGCGGTTGCTGAATTCGGAAAACCAGCGTTCGTGGCTGGTTCGCTCTCGACGCTTGAGGATTGTTATCGCCCGGACCTTGTGCCGTCTGCCGACGAATGCGTCGACGAGCACACCGAGCGCATCGATCATCTGGTGCAAGGTGGCGTTGACCTGCTGCTTATCGAGACAATGAATTCCATCCGCGAAGCCGTGATTGCCGCCAAGATTGCCACTGCAAGTGGCCTGCCCACATGGGTCAGTTTCGTCTGCGATGAAGAAGGCCGCATCCTCTCCGGCGAGTCACTAACTCATGCTGCCGAAGCACTCATGCCGCTTGGCGTCCAGGCTCTGGGTGTGAACTGCATGCCGGCCCATACGATTGCCCAGCCACTGAAGGAGTGTCGCGCCGTTTGTGGGGAAACTTTTCCGCTCCTGGCATACGGCAACATCGGGCACGTGGACGATGAACAAGGCTGGGTCAACACCGACTGCACGGACCCGGCTGGCTACCTGCAACATGCCCTAACTTGGCCGACACAAATCATCGGAGCCTGCTGTGGCTCCACTCCAGAACACATCCGCGCGCTGAAACAGGGATGGAGAAATTTGTCGCGCTGAGGAATGATCTAGAACCTTGCCCCTTAGCGCGCTAACCTTTAAAGACGTCGCCAAGTCGGAAGTGTCTTCACGGCGACGTAGAAGGTTGAAGCCGCTACCGTGGAGCATACTCGGTCGTTGACGGCTTGGGGTCTATGATCGCATCGGCTTCTGGGAGACCGGTGGCTTT
>JAEUIP010000258.1 GCA_016795075.1 Planctomycetaceae bacterium
GTGCACGAAAACCCGAAGGTATCTTTGTAAAGCCGTTCTTGGCGATCAAGATGGGTGCTGGGTAGAGTTAACTCGAGAATTTTCATAGGACAAGTATCAACAGCTCCCAAGTGAATACAGATAGCCCAAGAAACAGTCAAACGGCGTTGAGTGATGGTTGAGGATGTCGCAGCACGAGGCCTCCGCGCAACCGTTGGCACCGCCTCGTGGTTGCGATTTATTTCTTGTTTGGGTCGTCTCCGGTTGCTTCACGAGGCAGAAGGTGCGGAGCCGGACTGTCTTGAAGGCCCAGGATAACAATCAGCGTATCGGCTTTGGTGCATTGGAGGTAAAAGGCGTCGGGCATCCGGCCAGAAACCGAAATCAGCACCGGCGTTCTTTCCCTGAGACGTGCCTCGACTTCATCGCGATTTAATCTTCTGCCCTTCAAATCAACGATCCGATTTTGTGAGTCTTCGGACAATTGCGTGGCGGCATCATAATCCAGCGATAACTTCAGCACGACCTCCGCCACATCCACCTCGAGCTTGGGCCACTCACGTTTTGGCTGTTGTTCACCAACCACCTTCCAAGTAACTGTTGGGACCATCAGTTGAACCGACCATGCCTCGGAATCACTTGTCGTGATCGCAGTGCCCACAACAGGCGGAACATCCTTTGGCCCCGCGACGGGTTCATCGGCGAATCCGAGCCCACAGGGTAGGGCGATCCAAAGCAGAAGTGTCCAAAGCGTTTTCATGTTCGATGTTCCTTATAATTGCGAAATCGTGATATCCAGTGAAAACGAAGCGCCACCTCGACGCAAGTCTACACGTTCGACCGAGTACGACGGAGTACGACGCAACAATATTTTCTTGGCATTGTGCGACAGGAGACTTGTGTCGACCAAACCACTAATCTTTGATTCGGGTGAGGGTGATCGGAACTCCCAACAGCACGTTCGGCGTCATCGTCAATGAATCACCATCCGAGCTAAACTTGATGTTCCATTCGTTCTCCGTTGTACCATACAATAATCCTGGAGACGTGGACCGCATTCTTCCATTGCCCAGGATATCGTACTTACTGTCCACCGATTTCAGGCTTCCCGTTTCTCGTAGTGTTCCGTCAGCGAAGAACTCGAGCGTGTTGGGTAGATTAGGAAACTGCCACTTGCCAATAATCAGCGAACTTTCCGAGGGCTTGGATATTTGTGTCAACAATTGCTGGCTTTTCGATAAAAGGTCAGTCCCGATTTCTGTGTTTGTCGCCACGAAATAGACCGTTCCCGCCAAGATCGACAAGACAACCAAACTCCCCAGCCAAGACGCTCCCTGTGGCGGTGGTGTCGTGACATAGACGGTGTTGGGCGGAGCGACGATCGGCGGACTCGCAGCAATCGGCTGCCCACATTTTGGACAAGCACTCGCTTGCGACGATGTTTTGTTTCCGCATGCAGGACAATCAATTAGGATCACGGATAAAACTCCCTTTTGCCAGGTTCGGAAAATGAATGGACCCAAGGTTCAGGTTGGAAAGAGCCAACGTTCGAGCGACATTCGCCCGCCATGCCATGTTTGGTGCAAGACCATCTTGTCTGCTGACGACGGCTGCCGCAAGATTGCACCGACTCCTTCGCTTTTTTTGCTCGGCGCAACACGCAGGCCCATAAACCGCAGCACCCTCAGGGTTCCAGCCACTTCGGGGGACCTTTGGCATCGGTGTAAAATCGCCAGAAGGCTTCTCGCACGCCCTCCAATTCTACATCGCTTGGCTGGTGAGTCTCCACCACCCGAATGATTTGGCTGGCGTACGGACTCAAGTCAACGTTGTCCGACTCGACAGCAATGAGATCTGAAAACTGACGATCCGTCATCGCGACGAACGCGGTGTAGGGCCGATCATCCAACGTATACTTGATCAAACGCAATCGCATCCCTGAATCCACAACCCGACTTTTTTTGGAATTCGACAAATTTGGCCGCCAACCGCGACCCATGAGGAATGTAGGCGGGATGATAGGTCGCCACAAGCGGCCAATTCTGCACCGGCGACATCGTCCTGGTTTCCGTGGGCGAATCGCCGATCAATGGCGGACGAGGATCCATTCAGGAGCGACTACGGTGGGCGCCGCAACAACATCCCCGGGAACAACCGAGTATCACTTCAAATCGGCAAGCCAATCGGTACGATTCGAACGTCTTCACGTTGACCCGGACAACGTCGCGTTCTCAACCTGCCAACCAATTGGGGGGACCGTTTGGCCGCTGCGAGGCCCGACCGCGATCACGTAGATTTATTTGCTTCATTCAAACTTAACTTGCAAAGACGCTTTCGATTCGAGAGAATGGAGATTTGTGTCAGCGTTCCGCCCGCGCGGTGGAACGGGGCAAGTGTGAATGGTCGCTCGCGTTTGGATTCGCCAATTTACCAAATGTTCGGCGCGACATCGCCGGGTGTTTCACTTGGCATGAATTCTGAACCGATTGGAGATCTCGATGCCATTTATTGTCCGTTGTCCAAACTGTGCGGTTCGACTCCATGCAAAAGAGACCATGATTGGCAAGTCGGTTCCCTGCCCGAAATGCAAAACCTCCGTTTCGATTGTGGCGCCCGTTGATTCCAGCGAACCATCGGCGACGCACGCTTCAAGTGTCCCTCCGTCGCCCGTGACCGCGGCCGTAATCCCGCCGATCGTGCCGCCCGCCGCGATGCCGATCCCCGCCCACAACGGCATGGCGCCAAACACCGCCGCGCCTGAAATGCCACCCGCGTTCGCCCCTCAGAAGTCGTCCATGTCGATGGTCACCATCGTGGCGATCGTCGCCACCATCGGGCTCGCACTATTTATGGTGGTGCTTGTTCCCTTTGCGGTGTTTGGTTTTCTAATGTTGACGAACGCTCCGAAACCAAACGATAGCGGAAATCCACCACAACCGTTGGCGTCGACGACCGATTGGAATTCCGTTCCATCGAACGCGTCAGAACCATCGATCGAACAAGGACAGGCGAATGCCTTTCTAGACGCTCAGCGAAGAGCCGATGAACTGGCGGAGCAAGCTCGGAATGAATCGGCTAACCGCAACATGGCAGCCTGGAAAGAGATGCGTCAATGTGATAATCGATACGAACGACTTTCGCGCGAGTCGGCGATCGAGTATTGGGAATCGATGCGGCAAGGCTACGGTGCGATCGACACCCAAGGCGTCGACTTCGAGTTCGTCAATTTGCTGCAATCCTATCGGGCCCTGTTCTTGACCTATGCCAACACTCATCGCGAATGGGATCTCGAACGCGCGCCATTGGTCAACGCGTTGAATAGTGTCGAGACACCCGAGTCGTTTGGCGAAGGTTTGTTGGTTGGCTTGGCGGGAGGAGTGACCATCGCGATGGTCGAAGAAATCGACAAGAAGTACAACGCGCAAATTGCCGACCTGAGAACCCAATTGGAGGCACTTCAATTGGAAGAGGTCGCATTACGCGACACGATGACCGAACGCTATGGCGTTGCGTTTCCCTAATGCTCGGTAGCGCCCCTTGGGAATAACAGCGTTTCGCTAGACGCACCGACCCGACTTCCGGACTTTGACAAAATCGCGACTGGATCGCGACTGCACGCTTGAACAACGACCGCTCATTCCTTGAACCTAGGTCAACGGCGGCCTCCAAAACGATACCGATGATCGTCAGCAGAGATCGTGAGAACTTGACGCAGTAAACTCCTGGTAAAATCGAGGCCGCAGTTCGGGCCCGAGGTCAGTCCCAGCGCGACTCGGCTTCACGGCGAGAAAACACGACCGCGCGACCTTCGGCCAATAGTTTGCGGATTCGCCATGGAACACCGTGTTCGTCAATCTCGACCAATCCGATTCCGCTACCATTGAGCAGGCGACGACCGTGGGGAGTCCCCTCCGGCTTGCGGGGGATGACTCGCATGCTACGGCGCCTAGTGAACCAATTCAACGGCGAACGTGGGGCATACAGCCAACGATTGGCTCGGTCCAACAAATTGAGCAGGCGCGGCGGGAACTCGTTCCTTAAGGCACTACTACAAATTTGCCAGATATCGGGGCCACGATCCTTTCCACGAAGTTCGACGTCGTACACAAACGAGTAATGAACGTCGCCAGACAATACGACAAAGTTCTGCGGGGTCTTTGGATGACGGAAGATATTGAGCATCGCCTGAGCCGACCCCGGATGCGCCATCCAATTCTCGGCATCCACCATCAATTGATAACCGAACCAAGTGAATACTCGCTGGACGCTTTCAATGAGCTTTACTCCAAAAATCGGAGTTGGGGACACTAAAAGAACCGCCGGCAACCCACGTAAAGTTTGCTGCAAATCCGTCAACGACTCCCAGTCCATCAGGCCTGACGGTTCACGAGCCGCAATTTCAGAACGCCAGCGATGGGTGCGACTGTCCAGCACGACCAACGGCGGCGAAGTCGGCCAATGGTAGTGCCAATGATCAAATCGCAATAGTTGGTCGATGCACTGGTCATGAGCCGCGCCGCCAGGCGACTCCAAACTCTCGCGCACGGTATCCATCAGCTCACCGCTAAACGCATCGGGATCGTTGCCCCACGCTTGATGCACCAGATAACCGACCAACGCATTGCCGATCACTCGCTTGGAGAATGGATTACCGTACGCCACTTCCTCCCATTCTCGACTCAGGTTCCAGTCGTCTGTGATGTCGTGATCGTCGAAGATCATGGCGACCGGCAAATGCGCGAACAAGCGGCGCACCGCCGGCAAGGTTGCGATAAAACTCTCCAGGGCCGCGCGTTCTTTCGCATACAGGGATCGCTCTTTAGCTTGCAACGTCGCCGGTGGCTCCAGATCGACGCAGGACCATAGGCTTGGTGACCACACGAGGAGGTACATCCCCAGGACTTCGCCCAACGTAATCAAGTGATTGTGAGCACTGGCCGTCGTGAACACCGGTTTTTCCACGCCACCAAACAGCAACTCGATCAACGCGTAGTTGCGTTTGTGTCGCGGCAGCAGCGTCTCACGTCGATAAAAACCGGCCGGATGTCGGTACAGAGATTGGGCGCTATCCACCTTGATCCATTCCCCGCCGGCCAGCGGTTCATTGGGGATCCCCAGCAACGAGATCAATTGATGAATCGCATGCAACGTCGGACCCGCCACTTCGTCAGCATAGATTTGGTCGCCCGAGAGCACCAACGCGGACGGCCACACGCAGCGTGGGTCGGACTCCGTCTCCACGTTGGCGACCACTCCATCCGCCGTGGGGTTCGCCAACAAGCAACGAGCCAACAAACGATCGGCCTCCACCAAGCCATCGCCACCCGGGTGATGAGGCTTGCGACACGACCCATGCAACAGACTGCCCACGCGCGATGGCAACATGAATCCCAGTGAATCTTGGCCTTCGTAGCACAAGGCCTGCAAATCATCGCTGCACTCAAGCCATTCGGCCGAAGCAGTTCGCAGCGGCTGCAAGGCGATGTGGTATTTGATCCACCGGTCCAACGGCAGTGGCTCAGCGAACGGGAGATCGATCAACAGGTAATGCAAGTGAGTACCGGCCGTCAACAATCGGCAGCCCGAAGTCTGACCCGGAGTCAGAAGAAAATCGCGAGTCGTGGACTCGCCGGTGTCAAACACGAGGCGAATTCGGACCGGCTCGCGGACGGCCAACCAAAAGACCACGCGGGTAGGAGTCGTTCGCCGTAGGATCGGTCCAGCGAAAACCAAGGGCAAGGCATCAACGGCACGAATCATCGGCGAATCAACATGAAAAAAACGGGGCGAAACGTCAAACCATTCCAGCCTGAAATGGATCGTCCTTTTCGACAGTCACGGGCTGCCAAATGTACACCATGGCGTTTAACCGGACTACGGAACCAATTCAAACTGGCGCAGCGGAAAAACAGCCGGAACGACGAAACGCGTGTCCCGATGGAGGACCAACGGACCAACTCACCATCGGGCCCTTCCCGTTAGAAGCCTGACTAGACGGCTCCCCATCGGGCTCGTCCCGCTGGAAGCCTGAGTGGCCAGCTACCAAGCCCCAGGACAAACTACAACTCGCTCACCATCGGGCTCGCTTCGTTAAAAGCCTGACCGAACTGCTCCTCACCGAGACCGCAACGGTTCACGCTCGCAAGGCCGCACGACTTGCACCCAATCCCAAACCCCGCTCACGGATCGCCCCCCACGGGCTCGTTCCCGTGGGAGCGCAAGTTTGAAAGCTAGAACGAACCCCACGCGCACGAAGCGATCGAGGGACAGACTTGTTTAGCAAACCAACCCTCACCGAGACCGCAACGGTTCACGCTCCCAAGCCGGCACGACTTGCACCCAAGCCCAAACCCCGCTCTCGCACCGCCCCCGACCGGTTGATCCGGTCGGAGCGGAAGTTTTGAGGTTAGAAAGACGCCCCGCGCAGAGAAGCGGTCGAGGGACAGACTTGTTTAGCAAACCAAACCTCACCGAGACCGCAACGGTTCACACTCGCAAGCCCGGTTGCTCCGTACCCAGGATCAATACCGATCGGCCTACTTGCAGAAGTGTCTGAAGCGAATCCGATCCTACGGCCTAAGACACCGGTGCCGTGTCGTTGCTGTTAGTGGTGAATCCGCGTCCCACTGGCATAAAACCAAGTGGCGACGTGCTGGACACACGGCCAAAACGACGACGAGAATTCGGCCAAAGTCATTCGCATTGAGCGAAGTTACGACGACAAATCGGTCAACGACTGATCGCCCCAGTTATTCGGTTGCCAAAGTTGCTCCGGAATTCACAACAATTCGGTCAACACCCTTCAAACCACCCCAAAATCTCTACAGTCACAATTCGGCCAAAAATACGATCACAATTCGGCCCGTAACACCTGATGATGATCCACAGCCACGACGTTGTAACAAATCAAATCAGAAACTTAGCTTACCCCCGTCCGCGATTTCAATCCAATGTTGCATCGTATATCTCTGTAACATTTGTCTAATCGTCCCAAATTCCGGAGCGTCTTCGTCAATCGTGTAACCTGCTTCCAACAATAACTGAAATCCGCGTAAGTCACGCATCATAACTGCAAACCACAGCATGCTTCTGCCGTGCTCATCACGTACCGAGCGTCCATTGCGAACCCCCACCCCCCAAAGTCCGTTCGAACAGGCCGCCTTTACGATAGAAATGTCGGATTTTAGAGGTGCCGTGTTCGAGCTATCAAATAATAGATCATTCAACGCATCAGTACTTCCAGATGATATCAAGCTCTTGACATCGTCTTTGAGTGGTGTGTCCTCAATCCCTCTATAAAACCAATTGAAGTCACGATACTCATATTGCTCCGTTTCAATTTGGATGTGTTCATCAGTAGTAAGTGGCCTGTTGCTTATCAACTTATTGACGTCCTCCACGTTGATTTCTGGATTTGGCTCGTTTTCTGATTGTATTGCGATGATCAACACACCGACTGAAACGATGAGTGCAAGCATCAGTAAAAATCCGATTACTGCAAACTTTTCCTTAAAATTCATCAAATATCTCCAGCTTTTAGAAGCTTTTCGTAGATCTTCTCAACAACCGGCTCACGATCATCCGCGTAAATTGTAACTCTCTGGAACCGCACAGAAAGAAAGTCTTGTCCAGTATTATCGTGCGAATCAAAAATCACTATGCTTCCCACAGTATACCTGCCGACAGCCCTCGGTGTCATAGGTTTGAGTCGTACCGCCAGTCACGGTCGTCAAGCCATGCGACGTGTTGTACCCGCGAGCGGTATTGGTGCCGTTGCGGTTTACGTTCGAGATATTACCGATGTTGCTACGTGTCAACAGAATGTCCTCGGTCACGCCACTGCGTTTGAATCGCATGAAGCGATCTTTGGCGCAGATAGTAGAGCGAGGGGCGCGCGGGCGCCCGGGGGGGGGGGGGGCGGGGAGGGGGGCGAAAAACGGGGGGGGGGCCAACGGTGGGTGTGTGGGTGGTGGGGGGGGGGGTGTCGATGCGCGTCGC
>JAEUIP010000259.1 GCA_016795075.1 Planctomycetaceae bacterium
GTCATTCAAGGCACCGTTGGTGAAGGCATTGGCAGCCACGGTCAACTCAGCAACTTCAGCGGCATTTGCGATGGTGACGCTGACGTCCATTTCGTCATTCGAGTCAAGCGTCGCTTGGTTGATAACCGAATCGGATACGGTGCTGAAACCGTTGCCGGCGGTGACTTGGAAATCCATGCTGCCGTCCAGCATCTTCTTGCCTTGGAAAGTCGTGGTCTTGGCGATCCGATCGATCGCTTCCAACGACGAGTCGATTTGTAGCTGATTTGCAGCCACTTGTTCATCACTCAAGGCACCCGTATTGGCGGCTTCAGTGACCAACCCACGGACGTCATTCAACAAGCTCGACACTTGCGACAAGGCACTGTCGGCCGTTGCGATGAATTGACCAGCTCGTTCGCTGTTCTTGATTGCCTTGCCAACGGCGGTGATGTCGCGGCGAAGCAATTCGCTCGAAATCAAACCGGCTGGATCGTCTTTGCCCGAATTGACTCGGAGACCTGTGCTCAATCGATTAAGCGAAGTCTGCAACTGCGAGTTGGACTTGGCCAAGTTCTTTTGGGCTACCATCGACGAGATGTTTGTATTGATTCTACTCATGAGAAGTTACCTTCTTGTATGGAAAGTTTGGTTGAGACCAAGGGAATACCAATTGAGTCCCGTCAGTGGTCCTCCGACGGGCAGCGAGGTGACAATCAATCGAGCCCGCTAAGTCTCAACCAAACGGTCAAGTCAGTGAGCCAGATGCCCGCCGAGATACTCAGCGGTTGCCGAAATGTAGGATACAGTTTGTGCCGAGTCGGTAATTCATGCGGAAAACGTAAAGATTCCTGTTTGGCGAAACTCTGCCGCCGACACAATCGATACAAGCATTACAACTGGAAATGGGTGAAGGAGCTTGACACTTTGCTGAACCGCCTAAACAGCTCTCGCTACATTTTTTATCCGCGGGATTAGAGCGTGAGACTTCGCTTAAGCGCAGGAGCAGAGTTGAACTCGGTCGGGTATCCGACATGTTCAATGTCGCTCCGCGAAAGCAGAGAATGGTGTTGTTTTTCTCCGAGAATGCCCACAGGCGATTCGACGACTCATGTTTTATTGGAGTACGTGCTCGGTTGCGTCGCTCGGCAGAGAGTCATGCGAGCGCCCCCGATCGAGCGGGGAGTGGATTGGGAGTGTAGCTCCAATAGCGACCGTAGAATTAAGAAGCGGCGACTGAAAAATGTCGCGGTGGAGCGATCGGGGGGGTTGCTCTACTATGCGGGAAGCGATCGGGGCGGTTGCTTTACTATGTGGGAAGCGATCGGGGCGCTCGCTTTACTATGTGGGGAGCGATCGGGGCGATTGCTTTACTATGTGGGAAGCGATCGGGGCGGTTGCTTTACTATGCTGGGAGCGATCGGGTTGGTTCGTTAAGTCGCGTGGCAGTGGTCAAGCTTCCGTCATACTTGATTGTCGCGGAACCATTCGAGCAAACCGAGGTCCGCCAACTCTTCTTGAACACGGGCTTCACTTTCGTCGTCTAATCCAGCTTTGATCTCGTCCAACAAATGGGCCGCGAATCGCAGTCTGGCCCGCCGCAGTATTTGGCGACAGGTATCCGGTTTGACGGGAGACTTCATCTGCTGTCCGAGTTTTTCGGCCAACTCTTCGGAAGTCGCTGCTGGGAATTGGACTCGGAGTTTCAGGACTCGATATCCCGGGCTGGGTTGGCCACCGTCTTCTGCCAACATGCGGCTCCACGTTTGATCCAACACCGAGCGTTGCCAAACGGCGTTCCATTCTGCCTCTTGTTCCGAAGATCGGGCATCGTCGAGCAAGGATAGATCGGTATCGACGGGGCGGCGGCGATTGGCTTTGTCCCAATGATTCTTGACCATATTGCGAATCGCCATTTTCAAGAGATCGCGGAAGCGACCTCGATTCGGATCGGCACGTGCGAAGTCGCCTTTCATCAATCGCATGGCGAAGTCTTGGGCCAAATCATCGGCCTCTTCCGCATCCTTTACAATCGCGCCTACGTAGCGACGAATCGCCGGTATGTAACGCATGACCAACAATCGTCTGGCGTCCTCCGCGGATTGGACCGCCCCCGGTGTATGGGCGTTCCGCACCAGACTCCAGCGAGTTTGAATGGCGTCAATTCGCAGTTCGTCCGTGTCACGTTCCATTGGCTGATTTCCTTGTCGCACCTCGAACTTGATGCTTCGCCCGCCGCAACGCTGGAGCGGACCAACCGATCCAGCGGGCGACGTTTCGCTTCCAATTTATTCGACGACGGACATCTGGTAAATCAACCAACACAAACCTTGAACGTGAGATTGACGATTCGACTTTCGCTCCGTTTTATTGTGGCACGACCGGTACAAATCGACTCTTTTCCGTGGTCCTTCCCGACGTTTGGGAGGCGGGTTGAACCGGCGTTCCACCTGCCGACTGTGGGGACGGGACCGTGTCGGCGACTCGCGGCAAAGCCGGGAAGGCCGCGGTAACATCCACAGGTGGGAGTTTTCGATTCGCGGCACGATTTTGGGAATCGTGTTGATCGATGGGGAGCGTCGAGCGATTACCGGATTGGACTGGCGGAAGGCCAATAAACCCCGTGTCCGGCTCAGCCGATGAACCATTGGCTGTCGGAGACAGCGTCCCATAATTCCCGAGATTTTCCGTACCACGAATCGGTCGATCCGAGTACCCTGGCTTCGGGCTGGTCGCAATTCGAGTGGACACGTTCTTTAGCTCGGTGCGCAGCTGCTGTCGCAGTTTTTCAAGCTGCGAGTCGGCTTCGAGGTCTTCCGCGGTCTTGCTCGGTGCGACAGACGAATCGGTCGCGACCGGATTTCTAACGTCCAGACCTGTTGAGTTCAGGAACTCTTCCTGACTATTGAACCAGTCGGTGCCGCCAAGTTCTTCCAACAGACGTTGGTCTTGTTGGATCATGCGTTCGACATATTCGGCGTTGATTGGACCTGGATCAATCCACAGGCTGTTCTCATCCAACTGCATGGTCCCCAGGTCAAAGTCCAATCCGCGGCGGAGAACCTCGTAGTCGACCCAAGTGCTCAAGAACGCGCTTTGCGATTGTTGCAATCGATTGATCGCATCCGTCAAGTCACGACCAATCGTCGGGTTGCCGCTCCGGGCACCTGGAGGGGCCGGCCGCGATACTTCAAAGTTGGCCTGTTCGACGTTGACGGCATTGACTTTGATCTGCAAGCGGTTCAATTCGAACAACACCTTATTGAGTTCTACCAATCGGAGTATCTGCCGCAGGTTACGTGCGACTTCGTCGCGGAACTGGTAGTATTGGCGACGGGCTTGTTGGTAGCGAATCAAGGCAGCGCGATAGTTGTTTCGTTCTTCCATCCGCGTGATCGGACTATCAAAACGGAATCCTGCGCGGGCTCGGCCATTCGCCGTGCGGAAATCCAGCGGGTTGTCGCCCACCGTACCTACGTCACCTTCAAACACCAAGTCGAACGTGCTTTCCAGTTGATCGGCTTGGAATTCAATCAATCGCCAAGCATCCACCAAACTGGCCCGCGCGTTCATCCAATCGTGGCGGAAGTGTTGAGCAATACGGAGAGCAATTTCCGGGTCCAGTCGAATTTCAGGCAGTTCGACCATGTCCGTCCGGGCGACCACTTGGATCAGCAACAACTCCAGTGAGTAACCCGCGACATCCGCCAACGCCTGCGGCAGTTTCTCCAGTACCCCTTCCTTGAGAAGTGTCTTGGTGGCCGGACTATTGTCGTGTTGTTGCAGCAACGTTTGAATGTTTTGACGTACCAGTTCTAGTTCTTCCTTGGGCCGTTTCTCCAACGATTGAACCACTAGTTCGATAGCTTGCAGCATGGCGTCTGCATCTTCGACGGCTCCCGCACCAACCAAATCTTCCGAGAGCACGGCATTCTCGGGATCGTCCAACAAACCGAAGCCGAGGTTCAAGTCCTGCAGCTTGGCCAGGTTGCGAATTCGCACGTCGCGTTCCGTTCGCAGGCGTTCGACGTCTTCCTTGACCGATTGGAGCTGCGCGCCCAAGACCGCTTGCCGCGCCGCTTCGATTTTGTCGACAACACTCGGCAATTGCTGTATCAGAGCCGTGACATCGTCGTCCCAAGTAAACGCCATGGGATCATCCAATTCACCGAGCGGTTGTCCTTCGGCATTCAAGGAACGCTGGAGAATGATATCGTTGAGAGCCCCAATCGGGAGACTGATTTCTTCACGAAGCTTGGTCATCTGATCTTGCAAGCGGATCGCATCGGTATCGATAAGTTCGAATTGGTCCAGCAGTTGATCGTCGATGGCAATTTTGGTTTCGGGGGGCAACCCAAGCGTGATCTTGAATTGATCCAGCGAAGCCTCGTAATTGGTTGTCGCACGGAATAGCTGTTGTTGAGCCGAATAAAGTTGGGTCTCGACCTGAGTTACTTGCAAAGCGTTGATCCGCTGAGCGCCTTGCAAGAACCGAAATCGCTCCAGCGCGTTTCGCAGCTGCGTGACGTTGTATTCTTGGATGTAGATGTTTTGGCGATCCTCCAACAGACCCAACACGCCACCCACGCCCGTTCCCTGCCCGGAAGGTGTCCCTAGGAAATTGCCACCTAGGTTGGGACCTTGCCCAGGGCTGCGGCCCGTGACGATGCTCAAATAAAACCCGCCACGGAATCGTTCCATCTGGCGCACGTTGGCCAACAGCGTTCGTTCGGCGAAGGTCAGCGATTCCAGGATTCGCTCGCGTCCGCCGCCGCGCAACAACGGTTGAATCAAGGACACGTTGACCAACGAATTGGTCGAGTTCGTCGTCGGGCCGGCGAATTGCCACAGCATCGTATTGGCCAAGCCCACGATCATCGTCGAACCCGTGATCCCCAACTTTCGCATGCGGAGGCCTTGGCTACCTGTCGAGGCTTCCAAGGTTGTTCGACTGCTGCCACCACCTCGTATCGAACCGTCCGCTGTCGCAAAGGTGTTGTAGCTTGCGAACAATTGAGCATCAAATGCGAACCGCTCCAAGCTCACGTCGAGCGCCGATTGGTACAGCGTTTCACGTTGCTGTTGATAGGTCGGAGAATGCAAATAGGCGACTTGGACCGCGCGATTGATGTCCAAGACCAGTTCACCCTTGTCGTTTTGCGGGACAAATGACAACCATTCCGGGTTCTCGACTTGATCCAATTCCCCGTTCGCGCCCCAATGAGGGTAGCCCGGTTTGTCATCGACGCGACGCATGAATTCGGCCGAGGATGGATCGTCCGGCGGCATTGGCGGATGATCGGCTGAAAAGGGATGCGCCATGCGCGAACGTGGATCAATGTCGATCGTTCGGTCCGGCAGGGCCCAATGGGGATCCGTTGCCTTTTCCGTGATCAACTTGGTGGCTTCCGCGTCCGCTTGCCGGCGGTAATAGCTCCGATGGCAAGCGCTCGTTTGAACCAACGTGAACGCCGACGCCGCCAGCAAAAAACATGAAGTCCACCGACCAACCACAACATTCCTTTTCGTGAGCACGGAAAGGCCTCCTGACGCAAACTTGGGTCGAATAATCCGGCGCTTGCCGGGGCTCGGAGGTGGGGCCGGAACGAAAATTCGAACAACACCGAGAAAATTCACTCACTGTCTCAACTTAGGAGCGGGATTTCCTAGTTCTTGAAGTACAGTGTAGCGGTCGGGTGTCGGGAATTCCGTCGCGGGACTCCGAGTTATACCGGTTTTGATCGGTATTCGGGTTTTGACGAATTAGCGGATCATGCCGTTGGATACAGATTGGCAAGTTTGTGCCGGAGCAATCGGCAAGAATTTCCCAGCTTTCCCAAGTGGTAGGGTTCGATTTAATTGACACGACAACTTGCCCAATTTATCATCGGGAGTTAGGTCCGGTCCTTCGAATTCTCGGGGACTTCCTTCGCTTCATCGTAGGTCCAGGTCCATGCTGTTTTACATAATTGTTGGTGTGCTCTTCCTCGTCCTGGTGATTTTGTTGGTGCTAATTGGGCGAAAAGGCGAGTGGCATTGGGCTCATATTACAGCGGTTGTGCTGGTCTTTCTGACGGCGGCCCCTGGGTATTATTGCATGGCCTATGTCTTGAAGACGAGGAAAGCGATCGTCAAGGAATATCACGAGGCGTCGAAGGCCTTGGAGAATGAACGAACAAAGTATCTGAATGTGCTCTACGGCGCCGAACCGGGGACTCGCGGTGGTTTTGGCGACGGGTCTCTCAAGGCCGAGCTGTCTCGCTATCGCTTGTTGACAACCGGCAAAGGCCGAAGTTGGGATCAAGCAGTCCTTCAAGGCCGCAACGGCAACGAAGCGACTTTTGAAATCCCAGCCGCCGCCGCTGCAGATCCTGCCGCGGCCGGTGCCGATGCTGCCCCAGCGGATGCTGCCCCTGCGGATGCTGCTCCGGCTGGAGCTCCCGTGGCGCCCGAAGCCGGCGAGTACCCGTTGGTCGGGTCGTTAATTTACGCCTTCCAGTTGACCGGGCTCACAATCGCCGAAAACCGCCAAGTCGCAGTTCCCGGCAATTACATGGGCGCGTTTCGCGTGACCGCAGCCACGGGGACCACGATTACGGCGACCGCCCAATCGGCAATGCCAACCACGATCAACATCGGTGACGGCGTCGCACTTTTTGAACGACCTCCCCAAGATACCAACGATGTTATGAACATGGCTTTGGGATTTGATGCGGATGCCAAGCCCACGATCGACGAATATCGCGAACGATTTCAAACGGTGTTTCCTGCGGAAACGTTTAACTTGGACGGCACCAGCAAGGCGTACCAAGATATGCTGGACGCCTTTTCGTTTGATGGTCGCGCCGTCACCGACATCGATACCTGGCTCAGCAAACAAGATCCAAGTCGTCCGGCCTGGAATCCCGGTGTGGAAGAAGTAATGGTCGTGTCACGAATCCTGACCCAGTTTGAAGAGACCGTGGACGGAACTCAGGACATGGTCACCAGCGGCGTGTTCGACAGTTTGGGTCGAGCGAATGACCCGGAACTTCAGTTGGGCAAGCCTGCTCAAATCGCAGCATCTCGCGAAGGCGATGACAGTGACGTGGTCCTCATCGACGAAGCAACTGCATCGGCTGGTTACACCCGCCAGGACGGAACTCAGGTTCGTTCATGGGAAGAGGAACGTCGATCGCAGCCAGTCAACCGTCTGTATGTTCGTCGCTTGCGAGATTACACGACCGAAATCGAACAGTTGAAGTTTGAGCAAAACATCTTTGACGAACGAATCGCCGAATACAATCGACTCAACGCGAGTGTAACGACGTCCGTGCAAGCCGCCGACGCCCAGGAACAAATTCGCCAAACCAAGATTACCGAACTGTCGCAAGATCAAGAGAACTTAAAAGGCGATTTGCAGATCGCCAATGACTATTTGGCAAATTTGGAAGCACGGCTGGCCGACCTGCGACGCGAAATCCGCGACACCTATTTGCAGATTTCTCACCTGCATCAGCAAAGTTCGCAAGAAGCTCAGGCTTGGTCAGCGGCACAGCAATAGTGATTTTCGCCGAGGAATGTTCTCTAGACAACTAATGGCTCAATTAGCCAATGGAGTTAACCGGTTAGCAGAGCGTGATTGGGCGGGCATCCGACCAACCACGCGCCGCTAAGGAATTGTCTGGAAGTAACTTCCCGATTTGGGAGAGTCCGACCTTGGTAAATCCGCGAAGCCCGATCGTCGAATCTGCCGAGACATTAGGCCTGAGCCGCCGTATGGCTGAGCCGCAAAGCGGCAAAATGAGAGCGTTTTGCTCATTCCCGCGGATGGCAAAGCCGAACTGCGGATGAACAGTCCGCGGTCACGTCCTTGACCGATAGCAACTTGTCTGACAGCCATGGTCTAACTTCCGAGCTGATACTTTGACGGTCTTCAATTCGATACCGCAGGCCGCGAATATATTCATCCGCA
>JAEUIP010000025.1:0-22318 GCA_016795075.1 Planctomycetaceae bacterium
TTGGTTCATCCGAGAACCTGTCGTCGAATCTGCCGAGACAACGAACGGCCTATTCGACCTAACTGCCTGAGCCAAAAATGGAAATTGCAAATTGAGAAAGGCGCCATGCTGACAGCCATTGTTTGCTCACGGAATGCTTGAAACCTAACGTTGCGCAAATTTTGAATTTTTCATTCTTCAATAACCATTAATCATTCAAGCGCCAGAGCCATCGAAACTCATGCCGGAGCTTTCGACGTTCGAAATCGGAACCTATTTCCGGGGAACTCCTACGCCTCCCACCGGCATTCGCCCCATTGACCTTGGTTCTCGTCAATTCGGACCGTGAGGCTCGTGTGTTCTGGGCGCCAATGTTCCCCAAGCGATTGCAAGAGTTCATCGACAAAATAGCTGGCGATTTCCTCAGCGGTTGTGTTTGACACGGGCAGCAACACGCAATCTTCGGCCGGAAAAACCCACCGGCGTTTTTCAAACGTGGCGATCACTTCGTTGGGACCTTGATCGTGAAAAACATGAATTTGTGGATGGAGAGTCGGCAGCAACACGTGATGATCGAGCCGAAGAGAGATGCGTTGGAGTTGGTCGCGCAAGGCGATAAAATCGATCACATAGCGATTCACGTCCAATGGGCCTTCAATGCGACAACTGACGCCATAGTTATGCCCATGCAATCGTTCGCAAATCGAGCCAGCAAAGGTAATGAAGTGAGCCGCGCTGAACGTTAGTTGCTGTTTACAAAGATCCACGGCAAATTTTTTAGCAGGCACAGAATTCTCTTTCTTGGCTATTCCCTGATCCCGAAAAAATCAGGCCACCACACTCCGTTGCTCGCATGCGGCAGACTATTTTTAAGATAAGATAGGCGTTAACATTAATCTCGCGGTTGTAGGTGTTGCCCGGCTTCGACAATCGAATTCGTCAATGGAATGTTGTCAATGTCGCCTCGGATTTCCAGTTGTCGACTTTCAGCCATGTTGCGGAACCATGTCTCTTGGGCGCGGGCAAAGCGACGAGTTCGAATCTTGACCTGCTCCATGGTTTGCGCAACCGTGCCCTGACCTTGAAGGTGGGCGATCACTTCTTTGTAGCCCACGGCTTGAGTGGCCGTGTGACTCAGTTGCCCATATCGTTCCAAGAGTCCTGCAACTTCTGAGATCAGGCCATCCCGGAACATCGCTTCCACGCGTTGCTCGATTCGTTGATGAAGCTCCGGTCGCGGGCGATGCAACCAAAAGACTCGACATTGTTCTGGTCGCAAGCTTTGTTCAAATTCTCGCTGCTGATGGCTGATCGGTTTGCCGGTCAGATGGAGAACCTCCAACGCGCGAACGATGCGTTTGGTATCATTCGGATGAAGTTTATCGGCGGATAAGGGATCAACCAACTTCAATCGTTCGTGCAGTCGTTCGTGTCCTACCTGTTGGACTTCTTCATCGATGGCTTGGCGAAACGCCCAGTCGGCAGGTGGGCCATCAAAGATTCCTTTCAGCAACGCCTGCAAATACAAGGCGGTCCCACCCACGAAAAGAACTTGTTTTGCTCGGCTCTGGATGTCCTGAATCGTTTCAATGGCCGCCTCCCGGTACTGGGACACACTGTAGGATTCGTGGGGTGCCAAAATATCGATCAGGTGATGTGGGATCGACTGTCGAGCGATTCGGGAGGGTTTCGCAGTCCCTAAGTCCATCTCCCGGTAAATTGCCATGGAGTCTAGTGAAATAATTTCGGCATTCAATTGGCGAGCCAGGGCCAAACTGAGTTCCGATTTGCCGCTGGCTGTGGCTCCGGTAAGGAACCAACAGTGGCGGATCATTTCGATTTGTTGGGCTCGCAAGTCGGTGTTCATGGGTGCGAAAGATTCCTAAGCCAGTTGGGGTTGCCTTCGTAGTAATGCTCGCGAGAGCGTGGTTGCGCCACGCCAGTGCCTGGTCGCGTCTGGAGCGAGACCATTCGCCAACGCGTGTTTACAATTCGTCCTGCCCCATACTCGGGCGAGTGCCGTTGCCCGAATAACAACCGCAACCGGTGAACAAGCCCCGAGTGCTTTGTCAACATTTAATTGGGGGTGGTCCGGTAAAGGGGGCAGGAGTCAATTGCCGAACGGCCCTACATGTGGTTCACACGATGGACTCTTGCCCCTTTTACCAGACCCTAAGTTTTGGTTGTGACCACGCACTAGCTTAGTTCATGGATGCCCAATCGTAACCGGAGGGTCCCGTCCAGCAACCGGGACCGTTGCCAGTATTCAAGTTCTTGCCTACCATACGACAATCCCAGAGCCGATCCTGTTCGCGGGACGTCGACTGCCGCCCGCCCTTCCTTGGAAGCCGAAATAGTGACCACTTCCCCAATACCGACTGGAGATGCCTTCGATCGATTGATGCAAACCATCATCGACCGACGGGATGGCTCGGCAGACCGGTCTTACACACAGCGGCTGCTGTCTGGTGGCGTCGAAGCGATTGCTCGCAAAATCATGGAAGAAGCGGGCGAGCTGGTCGAATCGGCCCAACATTTGGATGCCCGCCGGAGTGCTCTACCACCCGAGGCGCTCAACGAGCTGTCCCAATTCCCGGAGGAATCGACTCGCAAAGAACTGGGCACCACCGCTCACTTCGTGCATGAAACGGCGGACTTGTTGTATCACTTGTGGGTTATGTTGGCCAAACATCATGTCCCGCTGGAGTGGGTTCGACAAGAATTGGATCGCCGCGCTGGGGTTTCGGGTCTGGATGAAAAGTCGAATCGACCTCGCGCCTAACTTACACACCGGAGCACCGCATCGCCCATGAGTCATTTGAGATTAGGGATCCCGAGCAAGGGACGATTGAGCGAACTTTCCGACCGGTTGTTGAACGACGCTGGTATCAAATTTCGTCGTACGAACCGAAGTTTGTTCGCGAAGGCCAAGGATCTGCCGCTTGAAATCGCGTTTTTGCGTTCGGACGATATTCCGGTATTGTGTGCCGAGGGTGCGATCGACATGGGAATTACCGGCAGCGATTTGGTCGAAGAAGCCGGTGTTGAGGTCCACAAAAAGTTGGCTTTGGGCGAAGGTGTCTGCCGGTTGTCCATTTGTATTCCGGACGACAGCCCCATTCAGTCGCCGCAAGATATGGCCGGTTGTCGGATTGCGACCAGTTTCCCGCATGTCACGCAGAAATTTTTTGATCGTCTGAAGTGTCCGGTCACGTGTGTTCGATTGTCCGGCAGTGTCGAAGTTATGGTGTCGTTGGGAGTCGCTGATGCCATTGTCGACTTGGTCGAGACCGGGAGCACGTTGGCGGCAAATCGCTTGCGAGTCTTGGCCGATATTGGGCAATACGAAACGATTTTGATCGCCAATCAGCGCAATGGCTCCAGCGAACTGGCCGAACGGATCACGCGTCGATTGGAAGGTGTCGTCATTGCACGTGGGTACTCCTTGGTCGAATTCAATATCGAACGAAGCCAAGTTCCGGCCGCGCATGAAATTGCACCCGGCTTTCATTCGCCGACAATCAATCCTCTGGAAGATCCCGAGTGGTGTGCGGTCCGCGTGATGGTCAAACGATCATTGGTGATCGATGTCATGGAACGACTGGAAGCCATCGGAGCAACCGCCATTCTGGAAACTCAGATCGCAAATTGCCGCTTGTAACTCCGAGACCAGAAACGGCTTGGGCAGCAGCACGGTTTTCTCTTCGGCAGACAAAGCTTGATTCAGACCCTGGATTGTTTGGGTGTCCGTTTGGGCGTCGTTCGCGCCCAAAATTTCGGCGAAACCCAACAAGATAATTCCAGACCCCGATAATTGCCGACGCTGACGAACGATTTCCGGCAATGAAACTTGGGGCACGTCCGGCTCCCAGATCCAAAGTGAAGCACGCTCGGACTTCGGGGCACGTACCAAGTCCGATACGCTGGGCCATACTCTTGGACGCCAGTCCGAAAAGGTGCAAGCCTCGTGAAGCGCCAGGCCCGTGCCAGTTCCTGATGGAATGAGGTCCAATGGAATCGCGGATGTCGAACCGTCTTTCCGAATGGAGCCGACTGGTTTTGTCGCGACTCCAGAAGACGCGGCCAACGCCAATCGTTCTGTTGATGAACGGGTTGCCGGCAAGTCCCATAGCGTCGGCTGTTTTTCCGAAAGCTGTCGCAAAAAAATCTGAATTTGCCATGGCCACGACAACCAGGAAACGTACGTGGTTCCCGGATCTGGATATCCGTTCCGCAGGCCGCCCATACACCATGGACCCCAAACGGTAACTTGACGAGCCAACGGAAATTGACGCCGCCAATCCGTTCGCATCGCCGCCGAAATTTCCGCTGGGGTAAGTTGCGAAACGACCATCAAATCCAAGTCCCGCGTTGCGCTGCGGTCCGGGTTCATCCACAATTGAAGGTGGTCCGTCTGACCCAAGATGGCTGCCGCCCGCTGCACTGGCAGCGCTAGCGAAGCGTCAGACGCGGTTGCCGTTTCGAAGATGGCAATTCGGATTGGGGTTGGACCTTGATTCACACAAACTCTTCTCTGAGCAACCGAGCGTTCCTGGGCCGATGAAGCAACGCATCAATCTTGACAGCGGGTGCTGCGCCCTACTTTGCGCATTTGGATGCTTGAAATCGTTGCTGCGTTGACCCAGGTGTCCTATTTTACCTATTCGCCTTGCCGGCGTCAGGCGTGGGTCAGCACGGTTGCTCGCATAATCGGGAGAATCGTCAAACTTTACCTAGTTCGTCTCCGATAACAGACGATAGAGCCCTGGGTCCGAGGGTTTGGGCAGTGTTACGTGAAGGTGGGCTCTGTTGCGGTGGACTCGTGTTTTTGCACGCCAACAATTGTTGAAAAGTGAATGGTGGTATGGCAATTCTGGTAAAGATCGTACGAGCGACATTCCCAGCCGCGATGATTGTCGTATGTTCATCGGCTTATTTTATTTATTTTGACGTCGATCGTCCCGCTGGAGAAACAAAGGTTTCGTTGCAACCTCGTCCGGACGAGGTGCAGATTGATACGTCGGCGACTTCGGGAGCCCAGGAATTGTCGGCGGAGCGGTCAAGTCAAACGCGAACGGACAAGATCCCGGCCGAAGTGGTCGTCACACTTGACCCGCCGACGGAGCCAACTCCTCCCTTGCCGACTTCGGTCGCGGAAATGCCTGTCCCGGAACTTCCGATGCCGGTCCTTCGTTTGGACGAACAGGTGGCGGTCACGACGTCCGATGTGGGATTGGCGAATTCTTCCCCCATCACTCCGCCGACGTCCGAACCAGTACCAAGCCTTGTTGTTCCTCCTCCCGGAGAGAATGCCGTCGTTGTTGATCTACCGTCAGAACAACAAAATGTCGTGACCAACACGCACTTCGAAAGCACGCCCGTTAATGACTATTGGGTGGGCTTGGAAAGAGCCCGCAGTTCGACGTCCAACCAGCCGAGTGGAAATCAAGGAGTGATTATCAATCCTTATCATCGCTCGGGTGCCGTGAACGAAGATATCCGTCCTGTCGCAGCAACGATCGCTGAATCCGCGGCAACTCCGTCGATGGGTGTGATTCAGCAGCCGAGCTTTGAGCAACCCGAGCCAATGATCGAGACACGAAGGCCCGACTTGCCAACCCGCGTGGATGCCGAGGTTGCGTTAGCACCCAACGCGCGCCCCGCTCCAATTCCCACGCCAAACCAAACGCCGAGTACGGACCCAATCACCGCGTCCGCCCCAACGAGTCCCCAGTTCCAAATGCCACCACAAGTGTGGCACGAAGTTCCCTCGCCAAGCCCGCGAAGCTTACCGCCCGTCAGCGATCATGTTCGACAGCGGGTGATCGAACATTGGGAGTATGGCGGCAGCTTGGCACGACGTCATGCGATTCAATTAGCAAAACAGGAGTTCTTCAGTGGCTTGAGTCTGTTGTCCGAGCACGCCGACCAGCATGACCTGGCGACCCAACACACCCAAGCCTTGCGGGAGGGATTTCTGGCCTTGGAAGAAGTTTGTGATTTTCAAGCAAGCAATGAACTGCGACAATCGGATCTCTCCATCATTGTGCACAAGCATGAAACGCCGTTGATTCGCGACGGATACTTCTCGACGGACAACCACTCGCAGGCTCGTCAAGCCTATTTGCTGTATGCCAAAGAGCGAATTCGTACGGCTGTCGGTCAGCAACCGATGGCCGCTGAGCTGTTGTATTCCTTGGGCAAACTTAATTTGGCAACCTTCGAACATACGCGGAGCACTGACAATTTGGACATGAGTCGAGCGACGACGCTGTTTGAATGTGCCCTGCATTCGGACCCGAATCACGAGAAAACATGCAATGAACTAGCGGTCATTCAAGCCAAAAGCAATGACTGGGCAACCGCGAAGCACTTGTTGCAAAAGGCGGTGGGTAGCCAGCCCCAGTTCTTGGAAGCGTGGCAGAATCTTGCCAAGGTCCATCAACGCTTGGGTGAACCAGAGTTAGCAAGCTTGGCAGTGGCGCAAGTCGAGTACTTGAGTCAACAAGACCCCGAAGAACGAACGGTTCGCATGGTAAGCAACGCCGAGTTCATGGCGACCGCTGCAGCCATGGATGGAAATACTGAAATGAGTCTACCGTCGACAGGTGACGTTGTGCCAAGTGAAACACCGAGTCGTTTCGGGGCACCCGCCAACCAGTAATCGCAAGATTAGCCTGTCCAACGCAACGTCGGTCGAATCGTTGTTTCGCGAAAGAACATCGTCATGAAGTACCCGCTAAATGAATGTCGAATCTCGTCTCGTCGGTCATTCGTCCGACTGAGGGGCTGGGTATTTATTTGGGCCATGATCGTGGGCGTTTGCTGGAGTGGCGGAAGCTCGGATTCAATCGGGCAAGACTTTTTTGGTAGACCACAGGGTGGATCACAGGATCGGGGAAATTCATCCGAGTCCGTTGGAGTCGAGCGCCGAACATTTGCACCCATCTACCAGCCAAGGGACGCGGAGCCCACCGCCAACCAAAATCGGCCGTTTGGTCTGGGAGCCGCACTACAGGTCCAGCCAACGCCAGCGACATGGTCGAGGGCTCAACAACCCGTGAGGTTGGTGGGCCACACGGACGAGACTTTCGAAACGGGCATCGTCGAAGAATATGATGATTGGAGTGCCTGGGGACATATGTCGGCTTCGTCGGACTATGAAATGCCCGACCGTTGGATCATGGGTGTCGACGGCTGCCGTATTCAGCCAAACCGTGAACCTCGTTGGCGCGATGCACGCCCCATACCTTGGGAGTCCATGGCCTACGGCGAGTATCTCGGTCCGCCACGCACGCCTCATTTGCCCGAGTACCGCGTTTTGATTGGAGATCAAATTGACTTTGTTTTCCGTCGCAAACGAAATCTTGCCAACGACGCCTACCGCTTTGGCATTGGAGACGTCTTGGCAGTTTCGTCGGAACAGTATGAAGCCTTGAACGACTCCGAGCAAACGATCCAATTGGACGGAACCATTCAGGTTCGTGGCATTGGTGGAGTTGTTGCCGCGAACAAAACCGTCCTCGAGTTACAAAACGAAATCAACAATAAAGCACAAGCTACGGCAGGTTTCAAAATCAATCCCGAGGTCCTCATCAAGCCGGTCAACACGGAAACCAAGCTGCAAGACCTGATCAAAACGGTCGATGCAACAGCTGGGTTAGGTGGCTTGTCACGCTCCGTCAATGTCTCGCCGGATGGAACCGTGCAACTTCCAGGGATCGGTTCGATTCCGGCTCTCGGCTTGTCGCTGACGGAGTTGAGTGCGGAAGCCAACTCGCGTTACGCCAACGAAGTTGAAGGATTGGAAGTGACGGCCATTCTCACCGCTCGGGCGCCTCGGTTTGTGTACGTGATGGGCGAAGTGCGTCAGCCAGGGCAGATCGCGTTGAGTGGGCCGACAACGGTGATGCAAGCCATCGCTCAAGCCAATGGTTGGGGTTCTGGTGCCAATTTGCGGCACATTGTCGTGATGCGACGCGACAAAAATTGGCAACTCATTGCGACCAAAGTCGATTTGTCGGGAGCTCTCTGGGGCCACCGTCCCAATCCATCGGACGATTTGTGGTTGCGACATTCCGATATTATCCTGGTACCAAAAAATGCGGGGCAGCGCGTGGCCGATTTTGTCGAGGTTTATCTGGGTCGTGGCCTCTACGGAATCTTCCCGACTCAAGGCTTTTCGGTGACTTTCGATGGCGTTTCTCGGCTCTAAGGTCCTGCATCCCGCCTGTGACAATTTCTCGAATCGGCCAGGGCTGGAACAAGTCGACCTTCCGATACATACTCCCTCGGATTGGACGGTCCCAACGTGATGCCGTTCGGTCGGCCTCGTTGGGGACCGCTCGTGTTGTCGCAGGCTCTTGGAATGTATCAAACCTGAAATGGACTATTTGTTCTTTCTGCTGACGCTCGTGCATGTCTTGGCCGGTATGCTCTTTGTCGGGTTGCCGGTGGTGGTTGCCGCCGGAGTTTTGTTCAAGGGCAAGGCAGATTGGTCAATCTATCACGTGGCCTTGCAGCATTCTTTGCTGACCGGCCTGTTTGCTTTGGCGGGCGGTCTGTTGTTGGCCGGTTTTCAATGGGATGGGAGCTTCGAGCAAGCGTGGAAAGTGGTTGGCAATCGCTGGATCTTTGGGTTTGTTGAATTTGCTTTTTCAGCTGGTTTGATTGCCCTCGTTGTCCAGTTCTGTTCCGAGTGGCCCCAACAACGCTGGCGCCAAATCGCGATGATTGCCGTCTTGGTCTTGGCCGCGACCAACTCCTGGTACCATTTTCCCGCCTTGATGGTGGTAAGTCGCGAGATTCGTTTGCGCCCGGAACTGGTTGCAAATCTAGAGGGCTCCGTGGTGCGCCAACTCTTGTTCTCGCCAGAGATCTTGGGAAGGTGGTTGCATATTGCGATCGCCAGCGTGATGTTGGGTGGCGTCTGGTTGCGGTTCTTGATCGGCTTTTCCGCTGACCAAGAAGCTTCGCAGACTGGAAAACCGACCACGCAAGAAGCCGAAGTCTGGCGACCAACTGATCGCTTTCTCAGGCAAGTTGTTTGGTTGGCTCTGGCAGGGCTCTGGTTAAGTGGGTTGTTCCTGGTCTTGAACATACCGGCCGCTCGACTGAACGACTCCTTGGCACTCGGATCGGGAAATTCGAACAACTTGATGGTGGGAATTCTCGCGGCCAACGCTGCCGCGATCAAGACATTGATGTCCGAATCTCGACCTACTGCGCTAGGGCGATTTGTTGAATTTGGTTTGATGATCCTGGCAATGACGGCGATGCTGGGGCGCTAGACACCGCAAAGGAATCGTTCCGGTTGCCAATCTCGATCTGTTCATGTTGGTAACGAAAAGTAGGGACCGCAAACGTGGTTGCTTCGTCACTTCGGTTTTGGTGGGTATAGTTGGACCGTCGGAACGGTCCACTACAAAATAGTTGGACCGTCGGAACGGTCGATTACAAAATAGTTGGACCGTCGGAACGGTCCACTACCAAATAGTTGGACCGTCGGAACGGTCCACTACAAAGGTGCTACTCGGACAAAAAAACGGTGCGTGCGATTGAGAAATTCAACCGCACGCACCGTAAAAGTTTCAGGCAATCGTCGTCCTGGATCAGTCCAGTTTTACTTCAATGGGCGAGGCATCGACGATTTCGATTTTCCGGTCCATGGATCCACTTTGGAACGCTTCCGGAATGCCAGCCAGAGTGGCCTCGTTTGATCCGGCGGTCACGTAGTAGGTATACGTGCCTGGGAATACATGGATCGTGGTCACACCATCTTTGATGTCCCCTACCGCTCCCGCTCCTTTGGCGAGGGCTTGTAGGTTCAACTTCAAATCGTTAACGGCTTTGCCACCGCGACTGACGTTGAATTTCACGTCAACGGCAGCAGAATTTGTTTCTACGGTCACACCACCACAGCCGGGCAACAGCAACAGTACACCAGCCAACATGGTTAGCAAGAATCGGTTCACGTACATCCTCCTAGATTCAATCACAAAATAAGGAAATGAGATCGATAGAAGGCAACTCCACCGATCTCATTCCATGTTAATCATGCCGTCCAAAGGGTCAGACCCGTTTTAGGACAAAGCCAATCTGCAATCATCAACGATGATTAGAACGCATCAGCCGAAACAACCAGACCGTCTTGCGAAGCGGCCAAGCTCTTCAGGACACGCCAATCCAATTCGTCCGATACAAATCGAACCGAACCGTCGCCCATAACCGCATTGACACCACCGTTGTGGAAGCTGAATGGTTCGTCGTTTGGACCGCAATTGTTGTTGGTCCAACGGCATTCAGCTGGTCCACCAATTGGGACTTTGTTTTGATTGATCTTCATTTCTCGCGATGCCGGAGAAATCGCATTGCTTGGACCCGACAAACCGTTGGTTACAGAATCTGGATCAGCCCAAGCGTACATACGGCGTCCGCCCGTTGCACCGCCCGACCATTGGACCGTGTCATCAGAAATGACGGCAGGGCGAGTCGACAGCGAAGCAAATTGACCTGCATTGGGATGGGCTCGGCCCGAATCTTCTACGCACAAAAACGTGTTGGTGCTGCCGTCGGTGATGCTTTGAATGCCCCAACCTTTTTCACACGACAAGCAACCCTGTCGAGTCATTTGAGTTCTGCGTGCGGTCACGGTCGGACGAGTGCCTGGAGGCGTGGCTTGTCCCGATTCTTCTTCCACGTCGCTTACCGAAATAAACATGTAATCCCAAGCACCGTAACCGTCTGGTGAACGGGTTGCACCGGAAATTGGCGTGCTGGGGCAAACATAGGATGGAATGTTTGTCTTGGCAGCGCGGACCGTGTTTGGATAAAGTGGATCGTGATAAACCGCACCTTTGGATAGTGGGTGCATCGCGGAAGTGTTGTAACGACCTTGAGCAACAATTTGGGCGTAGGTCAACGACTGATCCATCAAGTCATAGACGTTGCCTTGTTCGATGAACGGCAACAGTACCGTTGCGGTCGACTGGGTCATGTAAACGGTAGATGCACCACCGGTGCTGTCGCATTGGCCCGGATGAGGCAATCGGCTGCGATTGCTTTCAAAGTTCAGTACAGCCAAGCCCAATTGCTTTAAATTGTTTTGGCAGCTGGTTCGACGAGCGGCTTCCCGTGCCATTTGAACGGCGGGCAACAACAATCCCATCAGAACCCCAATGATCGCGATCACGACCAACAATTCAACCAACGTGAACCCGCGTTTTGTCGAGTAAAGTCTCACGAAAAAAAACCTCCAGTAGTGGTGCTCGCATTCGGTCTTCAGCTGCTACATGCACCGAAACTCTTATCGCCGAATGTTTCCATGCAGTGACAATCGTATCGAGGTTTTGTTAAGATTCGTGGTGGTGAAATGTTAATTCGAAGTTATCGTTTGATGAAGGTTTGTTAAATAACAGCGAAGGTCAGATCTTTTGATTTAGATTTTCACCTTGATACCGATTTTTGCCCCGGTCCACCAGGAGTTGACGGAATAACTCATCAATTTCGAGTGGCCGGCAAACGAACGCGAAAGGTCGAACCTTTGCCCAGTTCACTCTCGAGCTCCACGGAACCGCCAAAAGATTGGGCCAAATGTTTGACAATCGAAAGTCCTAATCCGGTTCCACCCAAGTCTCGTGAGCGAGCCCGATCCACGCGGTAGAATCGCTCAAAAATTCGTTCGTGATGTTCTCGGTCGATGCCGATTCCGGTGTCTTTGACCTCGATGGTCACCCAACCGCGAGCCTGCGTGCATTTCAAACGAACCTTACCTTGCGCGGGCGTGTACCGAACGGCATTGATCAAGAGGTTGTCGATGATGGCCCGCAAGGCTTCTCTGTCCGCGTGCAGGACTACCTTGGGTGGCATATCGGTTATCAAGAGCTGCACTTGTCGACGCGTAGCTTCTTCCGATAGAAGTTGGATACATTCCTGGCACAGTTCGGTCAAATTGACTTCCTGGATCTCGTAACTGATCGCTCCCGATTCGACGCGTGACAAGTGCAACAGGTCCAAGATAAGCTGATGCAACCGATCGGCCTGTGTTTCAATTTGCTCCAAAAACTGGCCACAGTGCGCTGCGTCTTGGATGGCCCCCAACCGCAAGGTTTCCGCGTAAGCTTTAATCGCGGTCAAAGGTGTCTTGAGTTCATGCGACACATTGGCGACAAAATCCCGACGCATCGTTTCCAGTTGTCGTCGCTCGGTGATGTCTTCCAAAACAATGGTCAGACCATCTGCTAATTCGCTCGGCAAAGGCGTCACACGGATGCTGAGGACGCGTCGAGGAGAGCGGGCGGTGACAAATTCCCCCACGAAAGGCTGCTGATCCTGACTTGATTTTGTCACGGCCTGGATCAGTTCAGGATGTCGAACGACCTCACGGAGCGGCCGCCCTAAAATGTCCACTTGATCGACCGCCAGCATCCGTTTGGCTTCCCGATTTAGCAAAATGATGTTCTCGTGGCCGTCCACTGCCAAGACGCCCTCGAACATGCTGCCCAAGACACTTTCCATTCGTTGGTTGGAATCCAGTAATCGCTGTTCGCGTTCCCAAACCGCCTCCCGCATCGTTTGAAAAGATTCCGCCACGGCCGGCCACGGCGAACCGAAGCCGTGCATGCCACACAGACTGTCGTATTTGCCCACCGTCACTTCATGAAGGTGCTTTTGCAAACGGTCGATGGGTTGGAACCACCACACAAGTTGCCGATATTGGGCCAGGACCAACAAGGCACAGGCGACCAGCCAAATCCCCCAGAGCCAAGGGTTGATTCCCAACAGAAGGCCCAAAATTGCAAGTAGCCCACCGACAACGAGGCTCCACTGTAAGATATTTGAGGCCATGTTTAAGACTGTCACCACATGGGTTTCTCCGACTCGACGTCGCGTCGGTCCAGAATTCTCGGGGAGTATAACGGAGCAAAGTGGCGATTGGGTAGCGTGGCGTCTGTCGCTATTCAGCTCCCGCTGCACCTCTCATCGAACGCAATGAGGCGAACCGTCGCATTTTTCGCGGTCTCTTCATGTTGAATTCATCAAATCTTAACAATTCGTTAATGGGGAGGTGATACAATCGCCGGGAAATGAAGAACCTAGTGAGTTTCTTCATATCCTGGCTTTCCGAACGAGAGACGAGAGATGGCATTTTCCGGCGGTTTTGTCCCATTTTCAGCGCGGTCGCGTTACTTTCCTATCCTGGGCGTTTTGTGCTTCTTTACGTTGGTCGGGTGCGGCGGACAGCCGGCTGCCGACACCAAGAAGGGCACTGGGGCGGCTGATAAAGCTCCAGTTCCAGCCCTGCGCGGAAACATTCAAGTCGATGGCAGCAGTACCGTTCGCCCAATCGGGGAAGCTGTGGCCAAGCGCTACGCCGAAGTTCAATCACAAGTTCAAGTGGATGTGGGTGGTCGAGGGACCGGTAATGGGTTCAAGCGTCTGATTGCGAAGGAAATCGACTTTTCCCAAGCCTCCCGACCGGTGACCCCCAACGAAGCCAAGCAGTTGGCAGAAGCCAAGGTTGAATTTCTTGAAGTTCCTGTGGCTTACGATGGTTTGACCATCGTGGTTCATTCAACCAACGATTGGGTGAAGGAGTTGACCGTTGACCAACTGAAGAAGATCTACGCCGAGGACGCCACCGCTCAAAATTGGAGCGATATCGATCCCAGTTGGCCAAAGGAACCGATCAAGCTGTTCGCACCTGGAACCGGTAGTGGAACGTATGACTATTTTTGCGAAGTCATTGGCGGGAAACTGCGGACGGGGATCAGCTTAAACGAAGACGATAACGCGCTGGTGACGGGCGTGAGCGGCAACCAGTATTCTATTGGTTTTTTTGGTGTGGCGTATTTCGAAGAAAATCGCAGCAAATTGCGCGCAGTTCCCATCGTCAACCCAAAGACGGGAGTTGCGGTTTTGCCTGAACGGGAAGCGATCGAGAAGAACGATTACAGCCCATTCAGTCGTCCGCTGTTTGTTTATGTGAATCGGCAGTCGCTTGACCGCGCGGAAGTGCGTAGTTTCTTAAAGTATTACATTGAGTCCGCACCCGAATTGGTGCAAAACGTGGGTTATGTCAAACTGCCAAGCGACGTTTGGGCCAAGGTGAACGAGATCGTCGCCAATCCTCAAGCCAACTTGGGAAGCCGATTCCTCGACGCAAATGGCGAGAAGAAGGAAGGCAGTTTCCTGGAGTTGTTCCTTGCTCCAACCGATGCGCCGGCGAAGTCAGATGCTCCGGCCAGCAATACGACGGTGCAAGAAGGACAGTAATTGTGAACCGAGGCTTGCCGATTCCGAGTGCGTTAGAACAAAAACGCTATCGACCGACGGGCTCCGCCCGTCGGAGCGAGCGAATCGTTGTTGCGCTATTGATGGCTTGCGCGCTGGGGACGATTGCGTTGTCGGTGTTGATTGTGCTGATGTTGTTGCGGGAGAGCTGGAGTTTTTTCTCGAGTCCGAATGTGTCGCTGACGCAGTTCTTGTTCGGAACTCGGTGGACCGCATTGGAAGTCCGCGATTTGGAAAAAGTCGAATTCGGGATTTGGCCACTGTTGTCGGGCACTCTGCGAGTGACTGGAATCGCCATGTTGATTGCTTGGCCGATGGGGTTGATCACGGCGATTTATCTCAGCGAGTTTGCGTCGAATCGCGTACGGAAGATTCTCAAACCATCGCTGGAAATTTTGGCGGGAATTCCAACGGTTGTCTTTGGCTATTTCGCCGTCCTGTTGATCAGCCCTGGCTTGCAGTGGATCAGTCCAAGCTTCGACACCTTCAACGCGACAAGTGCCGGAATCGCCGTGGGAATCCTGTGTTTGCCGTTGGTGTGCTCGTTGGCCGAAGATGCGTTGTCGGCTGTGCCGACGTCTCTTCGGGAGGCGGTCTATAGCTTGGGTGGTACTCGCATGAACACGGCCCTGAACGTGGTTCTGCCCTCCGCGCTTTCGGGTGTTATCTCCGCAATGTTGCTGGCGTTTTCTCGAGCCCTTGGGGAGACCATGGTCGTGGCGCTAGCGGCAGGAACGTTGGCGACGTTTACTTTAGATCCGCGACAACAATCACAAACGATGACGGGCTTCATTGTCGAGATGCTCAAGAGTGACTTGGAGTATGGTACCGTCCAGTACTATAGTTTGTTTGGAGTCGCGTTGGCGTTGTTTGTGATTACCTTCGTGATGACCCTTTTGGGTCAGTTGATTCGCCGCCGCTATCGCGAGGTTTATCAATGACCGAATTACCGAAGGCATTGCAAGAATTCAAGCCGAACGAGGCAAGTGAACGTACCGAACTCCAACGGCGCCGGGATCGATGGTTCCGAGCCTTGTGTTTGGCCGTGGGCTGCTCCAGCATTGCCATCTTGTTTTTGTTGCTCGTCTCGATCGCGTATCAAGGTAGTAGTAGTCTTAACGGGACGTTTCTATCGGCTTCGCACGATCCGGAAAACCCCGCGCGGGCCGGGATGTATCCATCCATTGTCGGCTCGGTGATTCTTTGCACGTTGTGTGCGATCATTTCATTGCCCATTGGAGTTGCCGCTGCTGTTTATTTGGAGGAGTTCCAACCGAAGAATCGCTGGCTGCTTCGCTTGCATGGACTTGTGCAACTGAATATCGCCAATCTCGCGGGTGTCCCGTCGGTAGTGTACGGATTGCTTGGGCTAACGTTGTTCGTCTACATGTTTCAGTTGTTTGGCAAGCTGGAGCAAAACCAAGTTTCGGGGATCGATTTTTGGGGCATTCAACGCTACTACCAGTTTGTGACGGCCGATGACTTGGCGGTGATTTTTGTGCTGATGGACGAATCGCGGGAGTCCACTTTGAAGATTGAATCGGTGCGTCCCGCATTCGATACAAACTTTCGTCCAATCGAATTGCAGGTTTGGGACCCGGCGACGCCCCAACCAACCGATCCGGAAGTATTGGGACGAACTGTACGCAAAGGCGATGTGGGGGCGTTGGTCGAGATTTATAGTTGGTATTATTTTCGTCTTCCCTTTGGTCCAAGTCTGCTGGCGGCGGCGCTGACATTGTCGTTAGTGATTCTGCCGATCATTGTGATTGCTTCGCAAGAAGCCTTGCGAGCCGTCCCCAGTTCGATGCGTGAAGCCTCCGCAGGCATGGGCGCCACGCGGTGGCAGACAACCCAGCAAGTCACGCTCCCCGCGGCCTTGCCAGGTGTTTTGACGGGAGCGATTTTGGCCATGGGCCGAGCCATTGGCGAAGCGGCTCCAATATTCGTGGTCTTGGGGGGCAACATCGCCAAACGCACAGGTCCTGAGCATCTGATGGATAGCTGTGTGACCATGCCAATCTTGATTTTTGCGTGGGCCGACAACCCGGTCGAACAATATCGCCAATTGGCAGCAGCAGCGATTATTGTCTTGGTGGCTTTGCTGTTGGTCATGAACTCGATGGCCATTTACTTGCGTGGAAGATCCTAATAACTCTTAGAAGTACTCGACTTGCATGAGCGAACCGAACACAAACGCCGCGAATTCGAAAAACGCCCTCGAGGCGCCGCGCATTCTCATCGAGAATTTTGATGCGTGGTACGGCGATTTTCATGCTTTGCAGAACATCGGAGCCAAGATTGCGGCCAATCAAGTAACGGCGTTGATTGGCCCGAGCGGTTGTGGAAAAAGCACACTGCTCAAGTGGATGAATCGAATGAATGATCTCGTCCCAAGCGCGCGGAGCGGAGGCACGATGCGCATTGGTGATCTCGATATCTTAGCCCCGACGACGGACGTCGTGGCCTTGCGACGCGTCGTGGGTATGGTCTTCCAAAAGCCCAATCCATTCCCCAAGTCGATTTACGACAACGTCGCATTTGGTCCGCGCTTGCACTTCAAAATTTCACAAGCGGATATGGACGAATTGGTGGAGTGGTCGTTGCGGAAAGCTGCGTTGTGGGACGAAGTCAAGGATCGTTTGCGCAAGCCAGCCCTGAGCTTGAGCGGCGGTCAACAACAACGCTTGTGTATCGCCAGGACCATCGCGATTGGTCCCGAAGTTTTGCTGATGGACGAGCCCTGCTCCGCGCTCGATCCGGCAAGCACCGCCAAGATCGAAGACCTGATCTACGAACTGCGGGCCAATTACACCATTGTGATTGTCACGCATAACATGCAGCAGGCTTCACGATGTAGTGATACGACGCTCTTTTTCTTGCAAGGAAAAGTAGTAGAGTCGGGCCCCACGCAAGAACTGTTCACTCGCCCGAAGCTGAAGCAAACCGAGGACTACGTCACGGGCAAATACGGATAAGTTTCGTAAATACGCTGCGACTTCCAATCCTCGGACCGACTGATTAGCAAGGTATCCCGCGCATGTCCAAACATTTCGCCCGTGACTACAGTCTTATCCATCAGCAATTGCTGGATTTGTTCGCCATCGTCGAGAAGATGGTCAACGAATCGGTAATGGCGGTTTGTGAAAAGCGGCATCACTTGGTGGACTCGATCCGGCAAGCGAATGTGACCGTCGATCAAATGGAAGTCGCGATTGAGGAAAGCTGCTTGAAGTCCTTGGCGTTGTTTCAGCCGGTGGCCGTCGAGCTACGACGGTTGGCAACCATGATGAAAATCAACGGCGAGTTGGAGCGGATCGCCCATCTAGCGCGGCAGATCGCTGGGGTTGCCTATTCGTTTCGCGATTCCAGTCGGTTTCCTGTGCCAGCTCAGCTCCCGGAAATGTCTGCCAACGCCGTGCGGATGGTTGGG
Organism: Planctomycetaceae bacterium; assembly: GCA_016795075.1. Taxonomy (GTDB): domain Bacteria; phylum Planctomycetota; class Planctomycetia; order Pirellulales; family Pirellulaceae; genus M30B19. Next base: position 17,705 of record JAEUIP010000025.1, read on the forward strand.
CGGAGCTTGGACTCCTTTGTGAATCTGGACACACGCTTGGCCCGCGAGGTCATTCGACACGATAACATCGTCGATGAAATGCATCGAGTTATCGAACAAGAGCTGGTTCAGAAAATGAAGCAAGAACCAAACAATATCGAGCCCGCGTTGAGTTGCTTTTCGGTTTCCAAGCATTTGGAACGGATTGCGGATCACGCCGTCAAGATTGCTGAAGATGTCATTTACTTGGTCGATGGCGATATCATTCGTCATCGGAATCAACAGTTCGGCGAGCCGCCTTTGAACCATTGACCCATTCTGGGAGACCCATTTCATGAGTCGCTACAAAGTATTGGTCGTCGAAGACGATCGGTCCTTGGCAGACATTGTGCGCTACAACCTGCAGCAAGCGGGTTACGAAGTCCTTTGGGCGTTCGACGGTCCTGACGGACTGACGCAAGCGCAAATGCATGCCCCCGATTTGATCGTCTTGGATCTGATGTTGCCTGGCTTGGATGGCTTGGAAGTCTGTCGTCGTTTGCGGGCGAGTCCCCAGACGAAGGACATTTTGATTCTGATGTTAACAGCCAAAGGGGAAGAAGCAGATCACTTGATTGGCTTTTCGGTTGGCTGCGATGACTATGTCGTGAAACCCTACAGCGTCAAGATTCTGTTGGAACGCATCAAAGCTTTGATTCGCCGCCGCGAGCGCCAAAGCGTGACTCAAGAGACATTGACTGGTGGGGGCGTTGTCATCGATCGACGCAAGCACTCTGTTGCGCTCAACGGGCAGCCAATGGATCTTACCCCGAGTGAGTTTCGCCTGCTAGAAACCCTCATGCGGCAATCGGGTCGCGCCTTTGATCGCTCCGAATTGATTGACTCGGCATTGGGAGCCGATACGCTGGTTCTAGAACGGACCATTGATGTTCACATCCGTTCACTGCGGAAAAAATTGGGCGACTCAGCCGAGCTTATTCAGACCGTCCGCGGAATTGGTTACCGCTTCCGCGAAGATCCAAATGATGGGTTTGACGATTGAGTTCCATCGGAACCGGTGCTTTGACCACGTCAATGATCCGAGAGTAACGACGTTCGCCGACGCCTAGAATTGCCGGACACAACAACCAAGCTCCGCAAGCGGACCTGCGGCGGCAATCCTCCATTTCAGGTGAGGGTAACGGAACTCGCCAAGGCATGGCGGGAGCAAGGCATGCCGGGAGTGAGTCGGATCGTGGCGGCACTCCGGCGAGATCGTTGGAAATCCTACCGAGGCTCCCGCGCGATCGTTGCGCCTCGTTGGGTCTTTTGTTCCAACGCGGCGATCTTGATGATTTTGTTGGCGCGATCAAAGCACACGATCTTCAAGTGTTCCGGATATGCTGCTTCGCTGCCGTGGACTTTAATTAGCTTGTCGCCTTCGCGCTCCAAATCCGCTAGTTCACGTCGCTTCTGGTTATTCAGGTACGACGCCACGTGGATGTTGACTTCGATATCCACGACCGCGGCCTGGGGCGTTTGCACTGCCAACATGGTCATTCGGAGCACTTCGATGGCCATGCTCTCCGGAGTCTTCACGACGCCGCGACCCTGACAACACGGGCAATCTTGGAAGCTATGACGTTTGACGCTGACGCCCATTCGTTGTCGCGTCATTTCGATCAAACCGAAGGGACTCGTGCGCAGAATCCGCGTCCGAGCACGATCGCGCTGAACCGCTTCGTGCAACGTCTTTTCCAACTTGATTCGATGACGCTCGTGTCGCATGTCGATAAAGTCGTTGACAATCACGCCGCCCAAATCGCGGAGTCGAAGCTGTCTGGCGATTTCTTTGGCGGCAATCAAATTCAAACGAAACGCAGTTTCTTCCGCATCGCCATCGCTGCGGAAGTTGCCTGTGTTGACGTCGATCGCGACCAAAGCTTCCGTTTGATCGATGACGATGGAACCGCCGCTGTGTAGGGGCACTTCCCGTTTGTAGATGTTGGCGATCTCTTCTTCTAAATTGTACTTGTGGAACAAGGGTTCCTTGGCGTCGTAGAGTTTGAGCAGGTCGACATACTTCGGCATGACCAACGACAAAAATGATTTGGCACGTTCAAAGGCCTCCGGTTGGTCGACAATGATCGAGTCCACGTCGCCGGTAACGACATCGCGGATCGTCCGGATGATCAAGTCACTTTCTTCAAAGATGGCTACCGGGGCTGGCTCTTGGACCACCTTCTTCGAGATCGAGCGCCACAATCGCAGCAGATAGGCCATGTCCCGCGACAACTCGCGGCGGTTTCGCCCAGCTCCCGCTGTGCGGACAATAAAACCTAGCCCGCGTGGCGGACGCATGTCATGCAAAATGTCCTTCAGACGGCGACGGTCCTTCTCATCTTCAATTTTGCGAGAAACGCCAACGCGGGCTAAAGCCGGCATCAGCACCAAGTAACGACCTGGGATACTGATATACGTTGTTAAGGTTGGCCCTTTATTACCAATTCCCTCTTTGATGACCTGGACCACCACTTCGTCGCCCCGTTGGAAAACCGTTTGAATCGGTGGCTTATTCCGTGGGCGATCGCTAGTAAATTGGGGTCGATGACCGCGGGCACGCGCTTCGGCCTGACGGCGTCGTTCTTCACGCATGACTTCATCAGGGTCCAGCCCAGCTTGCCGATAATAACTGGGTTCCACGTCGCTGATGTGCAGAAAGCCGTTTTTGCCCACACCAAAATCAACAAAAACCGCTTGAATGCTCGGTTCCAAATTGACGACTTTGCCCTTGTAGATATTGCCTACCAAGTTGTCTTGGCTGGCACGCTCGACATACAAGTCTTCCAACCGCCCATCTTCGACAAACGCGATGCGGCACTCCTCTTGTTGTGCCACGTTGATCAGAATCTCTCGCTTCATAATCCACTAATTCTTGTTGAGAAAGGGTGCTCGTAGAGCCAAGTCTAGGGATCGGTCGTCGTTTCCTCGGTTTCGATGATTTCAGCAATCGCCAACGCCGCGTCATTTGCGTCCGCACCCCGAGCGATCACCATCAATGGGGTGCCGCTCTTTGCAAATAACGTCATCAGCTGCAAAACACTTTTGCCATCAACGGCAGTGTCGTCCTTCACGATCTGGATCGTGCTGGCGAACCGCTGGGCCGTCTCGGCCAACTGAATAGCCGGCCGAGCATGCAAACCGTTCTTGCAGGCGACTACTGCCGCCAGACGAACTTCAGGCTGAACCATTAGAATTCGAGGCCATCAACTTCCTCAAGAACCGAAATGGTTCTCGTCCGCTTCATTAAGTAATTGAACCACATCTTCGACCGATTTCGCTTGCTTGAGAAAACTACAGAACGATTCGTTCTGCAATTGCTTCGCAATGTTCTCCAAAGCACGCAAATGGTCACTTGGCCGATCCGGCGGCGAGATCAGCATAAAAAACAAATTAACTTTGTCGCCGTCCAAGCTGCGGAAGTCGATGCCCGACTTGCTCACTCCGACGGTGCCTACAATTTCTTTCACACTACTATGTTTCGTGTGCGGAACAGCCACACCACGACCGATGCCCGTGCTGCCCAATTCCTCGCGATTCATGACCGCTTGGATGATGCCATCTTTTTGTGCGGCGTCCAAACTCCCTGCATCAACCAATCCTTGAACCAACTCAGCAACTGCCTCGGTTTTGCCTTCCGAAGCCATGTTGACCTTGATCGACTTCAAGCTGATAAACTCAGAAAATTTCATTGAGTTCTCTTTCTGAAAATTTGCATAAAATGGGAGTTGGCCCAATCAGGGACGACCGTCCCACTCGGTTCCAGGACTCGAAAATCCATTCGACACTTCTGGCAACCAAATATGCCAGCCAACCGACCCCATCATCAACTGCCCACAATCCATTGCCCACTTTAAATCGCCCACCAACCATGTCTGAACCGCCCCGTTCAACCAAGCCACCCCAAACCTGCCATGTACGCTCGTCCGCCCACCGCACCCGTTCACCTGAAAAGGATGTCCATCTCGCAGCCAACACCCCATTGGCCAATCTCAGCACACCCCCCGGGTCGCAGGATTATCATGGTGTGTCGCCAGCCTTGCAAGTGCGGAATCACAAAAAAACAGGCGACGAACCAAGTTCGACGCCTGTAAAGACGTAATATTCCTGATGGGCAACGACCAGCTTTCGGCGGAGAAAGTCGGCGCGTTAGCCTGTGTTACCGCGATCAAGCCGCTGGCAGCTCGCGAAAACGCGATCGGTTCAATAATCGCTCTTTGTATTTCCGCAGTTGTTGCTCGAGCTTTTGAACCACGCTTTCCACGGCCGCCAAGATGTTATGGCCACTGCCACGAGCAAAGAAGTCATTCGCGTGGTCCGCGCAAACTTTCATTTCGACGCCGGATTCACCCTTTCGCGGCAAATCGATCATGATTTCGATGGAACTCACACGGTCGTAAAACCTCGCAAGTTTTTCGACCTTTTGTTGGATCATCAAAAATGCGTCATCCGAAATCGACCCGTGCCGCGCCGTAATGCAGATTTCCACGCCAATTCTCCTCGGAAAAAAGGAACCTCGAATCCCCGTCAACCGTTTGCCCCAAAAACGGTCAACTGATATCTGAATATTATCATTGAAAATCATTCGAGGCAATG
>JAEUIP010000025.1:22328-29446 GCA_016795075.1 Planctomycetaceae bacterium
AGTAAATTGTAAAACTTTATCAAAATTGCTTTAAGTGGGCTTGCGAGTTGCCTTGATGGATTGCTGATCTCGACGAGGGCGATTAAGATGCGACAGCCTTCGGAGCTCGTTTCCCCTTGGTTCAGCTTATCCCATTTCATTAATTAGGTGGCCGTGAATCGTGCAATGGAATGCTCGGACCCAATACGCCTGCTTGGCCGCGGTGGAGCTGGCGCGACACTACCGGGCGGGTTTGCCAGTTCAAATCAAGACGATTTCCGAACGACTGGACATCCCTTCGAGGTTTCTCGTTCAGATTCTTTTGCAGTTAAAATCAACGGGATGGGTGAATAGCACGCGCGGTGCTGCCGGTGGTTATCAGTTGACTCGAGCACCCAGCGAAATAAGTATTTGGGACATCATGCAGTCGGTCGATTCCAGTTCGGACCTGTCGTTGGACCCAACGTCATCGGTCGAACGAGTGGCCCTCAAGCGACTCTTGCAACAGGCGCAAATCGCGTACCAAAAGGTGCTACAAGAAACGTCCTTGGCGCAACTACTTGAACGGATCGATCAACAACGCGATCCCATGTACTTCATTTAAACGTTTGATTGATCGACGATGACCACGTTCTTTACTCCTGAAAACCACGTCCGTTTTGACCGGGAACAGCCGCCGAAAATCGTTCTGTTGGATGCGGTCGGAACCGTGCTTACCCTCCGTCGTTCGGTTGCCGAAATCTATCGTGACACTGCCAAGAAAGTCGGGATCGATTTGCCAAAGGAAGTCATTCAGAGCCGGTTTTCGACGGCCTTCGTCCGGTGCTTTACCACATGGCAGTCGCGGCTCCCATCCGATTGGGCCAAGTGGGAGCGGTTGTGGCTAACCGATCACACGTCCACCGAAAATTGGTTAACGTCGGCGAGCGTGCGTCACGATTTCGAGTCGTTCTTTTCGCTGCCCATCGACGAATCACGAGAAATGCAAGCTTGGGAGACCTTGGTTGCTGAAGTTTTAACGCCACTCGAGTCAACCGAAGAATCGAACGCCACTTCCTCCGCATTTCATGTTCTCTGGGAGTTGTTCGCCCAACCAAGTACCTGGCAGCCCATTGAGGGTGCTGTTGAATTGATCGGTCGGTTGCGCGCTGCCGGAGTGCAGGTGGGTTTGGCGTCGAATTTTGATCGGCGGCTCCACCAGATTTTGACGGGGTTCGTTGGCGAACTAGACTTCGATCATGTCTTTGTTAGTTCCGACGTAGGGTATCGCAAGCCCGACCCGCGATTCTATGACGCGATGATCAAACGATTGGCTGTTTCTCCAAAAGACATTGTGATGGTCGGTGATCGCTGGTGGGAGGATTTCGCAGCCCCAACCGTGGCAGGTATACCCGCGTTTTTGTATCGCCCAAACCACGCCGTATCGCAAATCGCCAGCGAATCACCGCCGCCAAAATGCCTGCGGAGATTGCTCGACTTGGTCCAATAAACCAAAGAACCAGCTACCAACAGAAAAGGGCGGCCCAAGGGGCCGCCCTTTTCTGTGTTTCCGTTTGATCGAGCATTATTAGCCGATGCGTTGCAGCATCCGATCGACAGCAACTTCCAATTTTTCCGACGTCTCGTAGGTTCCTGCTGCCAATTGAGCCCGAATTTCGGCGATCTTACTAGCACGGGCCTCGGTCGTCGCCGAAGCCGTGGATTCCAGCTTGGCTACGGATTCCGGTGACAGGGTCAATTGATCGTTGGTTTCCACAACACGGTTAGCCGCCATTTTGTAAAAATGGGCTGGTTTGACCGGCCCCCGCAACGGCTGAACCTGGTTGTACGAATTACTCGACGATGGTCCGTTTACTTGCATTTATTTCTCTCCCCAACTGGGATGGCGCTGAAAACAAAGTTCACAGACGCGTGTTTCAATGATTCGGTACGTTGAGCTGGTCGCCTAGGCAATCCTGATGTCCGCCCGGGACATCTCCTAATACGTTTCAGCTTTGCGTCTTGTTCTGTTGATGCAGAGCAATTGCCATCCATGTTGAATCTACGGTTTGATGTCCGCTTCTTCATATGGAAGGGTATCGTCCTGCTATGACTCCGTTCCCAACAAAATCTGCTAGCGTTTCTAGTGTGCCGATTGTACTGAATTTGGGGTCGTTACTCCGCCAAGTCAGCGGCCGGACCTGCCCAGGATTTCAAAAGTCCAGGTGACTCTTGTTTTTCCGGCTAGTATCCAAGCCTAACCCAATGATTATTCCAAATCTGACGATTCTGCAAAAGTCGAATCTGGAAAACACTAGCAGCTAGCGTCACCACTGATCGCGATGAGACCTACGCGACTGAGTCGTGACTGACGGGCTCAGTTTAGCTCATTCGTAGGTGGCGGAGAAAATTTTGGCGCCGATCCGCGGGAAAAATCTTCCTCGCCCGGATCGGTCGTGTCGATTCTGCCAGTCCGAGCTTGGCTGGAGCTCGAAGACCCGATTCTGGCAGCCGAGCGATTCCCATAGCTCGGCGGATCCGGATCCTCCAACGTGTACTGAAATTCAGACAATCCCTTCCGCAACTGCGCATAGGCTCGACCGACCTGGCGCAACACGTCTGGCAATCGGCTGCCGAACAACACGACCGCAACGACCAGAACGATCATCATCTGGGAGTAGGAAATACCCATACGGCGATAACTTCACAAGATTTTGGGGCGCAGAATCTAGGCTTTGTCCGAAAAGGGAGCTTACCCTCGCCGGTCATGACGGATTGTCCGAGATTTGGACTGCCGTCCAACGGGGCAGCCCCTTTTTTCGGGCAAATCCTATTCCAGACTACTCGTCATCGTTGTCTGTTTTGGTCGAATCCTTCATACCGCGCTTGAACTCGTTCAAGCTGCGGCCCATATCCCGCATCAGCGTTGGTAATCGATTGCTACCAAACAGCAATAACGCCACCACCGCGACGACTAGGACCTGTTGCCAGCTAATACCCATCGGAAACTCCCGTCCGCCCGCAAATAATTTGAAATTCATGCGACCGAGGGTTCGTCCTCCGTCACTGTCTATCATTCTAAAAGAGGTCGCTCTGCTGTCAAACCATCCCGCGCGTAACGGCCCGATTTAGAGCCCTTCGACTTCCCAACCGTTCCGGTAAGAACGTCGAATGAGGGCTTCGGCGGCTTCATTTCCCCGGGCCATCATCAGGCGTGCGTCCCAAATGACCTCCCGTTTGGTACGAAAGGCCACGTTTCCCAAGAGAACGGCTTCGGTAAGTGGGCCTGCGAATTCGAACGGACAACAGGTCTTTCCCTCGCCCAGAATCGCTTGCGTCCATTGGGTGTAATGGTTGTCCTCGGCGTGGTTTGGCAACTGGTAGTCGGCAAAATCCCCTGCGGGAAACAATTGTGGCGGTTCGGGGAACCCCACAAACAGGTTCCCTTTCTCGCCCACAAACAAGATGCCATTGTCGCTGCCGGCCCAATCGTCCGGGGCTTTGAACAGGGCGCGGTCGGGCTTCCGTCCGGCCTCGTACCATGTCACCGTCAGGCTTTCCGACGTGCGCGAAGTGCCGTCAAACGTGTATTTGACTTCGCACCATTCAGGCCCGCTATCGGAATCCGGTTCGGGACCGGTCGCTTGGACCAAGGTTGGTGCTTCCAGTTGCAGAGCGGTAAACACGGGGTCCAATATGTGGCAGGCCATGTCTCCGCCGGCCCCTGTGCCAAAGTCCCACCACCCACGCCAATGGAATGGATGATACAAACCCGGCAGGTACGGACGTTCCGGGGCGACACCCAGCCACAAATCCCAATGCACTTCTGCTGGTACGGGCTGAGAGCCCTCCGGACGCTTTAGCCCTTGTTTCCAGAAGTTTCCTGGGCGATCCGTCCAAGCATGAACCGCGGTGACCTTTCCGATCACGCCATCGGCGATGATCTGAACGGCGTTCTTGATCCGAGCTGCGGAATGATGTTGGGTGCCCATTTGCGTCACCAATTTGCTGGTTTCCGCCGCGTGGGTGAGTTGCCGAGCCTCATAAATGCTATGAGTTAAAGGCTTTTGGGTGAAAACATGTTTTCCCAGCTTCATGGCGGTCATTGTGGCTGGCGCGTGCATATGGTCCGGCGTCGAGATCGTGACCGCGTCGATGTCGGACTGCTCCATCATCTTCCGCCAATCGACGTAACGCTTTGCGTTGGGGAAACGCTCGCCAGCTCGCGCCAATCGTCCTTCGTCGATATCGCAGATTGCCACGATGTTGTGCCCTGCCGACGTCTCGATCATGTCGGACTCGCCTTTGCCACCCACGCCAATGCAGGCGATGCCAATTTGCTGATTCGCGCTGCGTGTGGTCACGGCGGCGGCTGTTTGCTGGCGAAACGCGAGCCACGAAGCTGCGGAAGTCACTCCTAAGGTGGCCAAAAACCGACGTCGATCAGTAGATACCGTTGCGGACATGCGGAACTCTTTCTCGGAGGGCGGGGGCGGGTGTTTGAAAGATGCACACACGGACTATTGTAGCTGGGCTTGGCTCGCCATACTACCACGAACAATGGCCATGTCGGAATCGACGGGCCCAGAATCGAATGACGGTCCAGGGAGTTGGCGTTTGATGACTTTTCGGTACGAGTGCTTGCATCAAGACAAACATTGCCAAGCGCGGTTGGGGCGATTGCATACCCCACGTGGTATTGTCGATCTTCCGACCTTTATGCCCGTGGGGACGCGGGGCAGCGTTAAAGGTCTGACGATCGAAATGGTGCAGCAGACCGGAGCCCAAATCATCTTGGGGAACACGTATCACTTGGCCTTGCGACCCGGCGAGGAGATCGTGGCTGCCCTGGGAGGGCTCCACGAATTTACAGGCTGGTCGGGACCTATCCTAACCGACAGCGGCGGGTTCCAAGTTTTTAGCTTGGAAAAGCTCAACAAGATTGATGAACAAGGCGTCGTGTTTCGATCCGCGATTGATGGGCGGTTGGTCCATTTGACGCCCGAACGATCGATGGAGATCCAGCAGCAATTGGGAAGCGATATTGCCATGGTCTTGGATCATGTGCCTCCATTGCCGTCCACACCCGCGGTCATTGCCGATGCCTGCCAACGCTCGCTGCGTTGGGCCGCGCGATGCTTGCAAGTTCCCCCCAAGAGCGAGCAAGTTTTATTTGGAATTGTGCAAGGTGGTCTCGATGTCGGCCTGCGAAAGATGTGTGCCGAGGAATTGGTCGCGATGGATTTTCCTGGATATGCGATCGGTGGATTGAGCGTGGGAGAAGCTCCGACGGATATGTATCGCACGATCGCTGCGACAACGCCACACTTGCCCCTCGAGAAGCCTCGGTATTTGATGGGCGTAGGGACACCGACCGATTTGCTGGAGGCGATTGGACTGGGTATCGATATGTTCGACTGCGTGATGCCAACCCGCAACGGACGCAACGCGATGGTCTTCACGCATCAAGGTTCGCTACGGCTAAAGAACCAAAAACACAGTCGTGATCGCCGTCCACTCGACGAACAATTGCCGACCCCGTACTCACACTACAGTCGAGGCTACCTGCGCCATTTGTTTTTAGCCGGCGAAATGCTCGGCCCAATCTTGGCCTCGTTTCACAACTTGGCGTATTACGCCGATTTGATGCGCTTGGCCCGCGAAGCGATCGCGGCCGATTGTTACTTGGATTTTGTCGCCCAACAGAAATCCAATTGGCGTCAACCAGGGGCTGACCTTGGTTAATCCACCGTCGGGCGATGGTCGCAAGTCGTTCGCTTCAAGATGGTTGGTTAACCGCAATACCGTTCCACGAAGGACGGTAGTAGACACATTTCATGTGCCGCGACGATCAATAGCACTCGTTTTTTTTTGATGATCGGCGGACCGCACAAGGCGGGTAACCGTAACCGCGTTCGCCAGAACGTGGATGGAACCCTTCGTTCGATCCTTGAGTTATACTGAAGAGCGTCGCTGGGATGACCAAGATATAAAGATGAGGAGTTGTTGACTTGAGACACATGATGAACAGGAAGTGGTGTTGGTTCGTAGCCCTCGTTTTGACCGGGTTAATCACGTCGGAGCCTGTCGGGGTTTTGGCTCAAGACGGACCAATCGAGCGCTTCGGCGAAATTGTTCCGTCGGGGCGCTATGTGCTCCGGTGGGGCATGCAAAAGGGGCAAAAGTTCTCCGTGGAGTCAGTCCAAGAAACCGTGACCGAAGTAGAAGGTCCGTTGGGCAAGTCGGGAAAGATGCCGTCGGCATTGACCGTGCGGCAAGATTGGGAAGTGACCGAAAGCGATGATGCGACGCTCACATTGCTCCAGACATTTCAGAGTCTGAAAATGGAGACCACGATCCCGAACGCTGGCAAAATCAGCGTCGAGGTTCCTGGACCGGAACCCGAGAGCATCATCGCGAAGCAAATACACGCCAACCTGAGTGAATTGATTGGCCGTCAACTCCGTCTGCAAATGGATCGCCTGGGAAATGTCAAGAAGTTTGAGTTTATCGAACTTCCAAGCACCGACGAGATGCCCGTCGCCAACCAGTTTCTTACCAAGGAGAGTCTAAAAAATGCTGTTGGCCAAATGGTTCAGTTTCCCAAGACCACCCGAGCGTTGGGCGAAACGTGGGGAACCACAACCAAAGCGCCACAGGCCAACGGAACTGCGGAAGTGAATACCGAGTTTAGCCTTTTGGAAATGGTGCCCGATCATCCTCGTTGGATCAAGATCGGCGTCGCACCAAAGCTAACCTTGGCGATCAAAGACGATGCCATGACGGTTGACGAACAAAGTAGCGAAGGGCACATCATTTACGACGATGAACTGGCGTTGGTACGTGAGACCTCGCTCAAACAGAACTTTACCTTTTCTTTTAAGGGTGAAGGTGGCGGTAAACGCACGATCGAGTCCAACATGCGTATGAAGATTGAACCTCAAGCGATTTCGACTCCGACGCCTGGTGATACCACGACCGACCCGACCAAGTCCGCCCCACGGAGTTTGGAGTCCGGAAAATCGGACTAGTGCTTTGTCAACGCTAAGAGTTAGGGTCGGGTCTGAAAGGTGTCAGGAGTCAATTGCCCGTACGCCCATCGGGTGCTTCGCACCATTGACTCCTGCCCCCTTTACCAGACCCTAAGTTTTGCATTTGAC
>JAEUIP010000260.1 GCA_016795075.1 Planctomycetaceae bacterium
TGACGAGTCGCCGGTCTTCGAGCATTTTTCGACGACCATTATGCGCGGCGAGAAAATTGGGATCATTGGACCTAATGGTGCTGGAAAGTCGACGCTATTGAAGGTGATCTTGGGGAAACTAACCCCGTCGTCTGGCAGCGTTCGCTTGGGAACAAATTTGCAAATCGCCTATTTCGACCAATTGCGCGAGCACTTGGATCCCGAGCAAACCGTGCAAGACAACGTTGGAGAAGGGTACGAGAACATTACGATTGCCGGACGCTCGCGCCATATCATTGGTTACCTCTCCGACTTTTTGTTTAGTGCCGACCGCGCCCGGACACCCATCAAACATTTGTCCGGTGGCGAACGTAACCGGGTTCTGTTGGCCAAGCTATTTGCCAAGCCGGCCAATGTCATCGTTTTGGACGAACCAACGAATGATCTGGATTTGGAAACATTGGAGATTTTGGAGGCGAGATTGGTCGAGTACCCCGGTACGGTGTTGATCGTCAGCCACGACCGAACGTTCTTGGACAATGTTGTCACGGGGACGATCGTTTTTGAGCCGGACGGATTGTTCGAATACGATGGCGGTTACGATGATTGGCAACGCCAACGCGCTCGCAAACTAGAACTTTCTGGATCGGGCAACAAGGTCGGGACCAAGTCAAAATCCAAGGCGTCGGGGCGCCCCGGCGAACGATCCGCTGGCAATCCACCAAGCGCTTCCGTTCAAACGCCGTCAGCCCAGTCGTCGAGCAGTTCGGTAATGGTGTCGGGTTCGACCAAATCCGGTTCGGGAAGTTCTTCCGCTGGTCGGAAGCTGAAATATGCCGAGCGATTGGAGTTGGATAAGCTTCCCCAGCAGATCCAGGACTTGGAAGCCGCGATCAAGAACCTACATCGTGAAATGGAGAATCCCGCATTCTTTGAGCGCCCTCGTGCGGAGGTTGGGAAACTAACAAATGACCTGGCTCGGATGCAAACCGAAGTAGAAGCCAAGTACGCGCGTTGGGAAGAACTTGAGCAGATGTCCCAGGCATAGCGACACGATCGTTTGCTTTTTGGACCACCGTCAGGTGGAGTCAAGCTTGGCAAATAGGCGATTGCTCGTTTCCATCTGGGGCCATTTCCTTCATTTAGTGCCACCCACCTAATCAGGTGGGATTCAATTTGGTGGGATTCAATTTGGTGCCACCCACCTAATCTGGGTATTCAATTGGTGCCACCCACCGAAATAGGGCATACGATTGGTGCCACCCACATAATTTGGCTCCGTCAATTTCAATTCGTGCAATTGGTGCCACCCACCTACTTTTGCATGGCCCTGGGTTCGTACGGACCACCGAATCCGGGGCCTGATTTCTACCAGCCCTCCAATTTGGCTCGGGATGTGTGTCTCCGAGTCAATCTTCGGGGTGTCATCACCTTGTGTCATCTTAGTGATTATTTGCAGTGGATCAAATTGATGACGTTTTTCGAAGGTGTTTCGGGTCCGAACTGAAGAATTGAAAGTATTTTCCAGTCACTGGATTTTCAAATGAGGCTGAATTGGCTCGAAAAACAGCCGAATCTGCGGCTTTTTTTGCGTTTGTTGTGGCTCGGTTGGCCTTGGCGATCGGTCGAGTTTATCCGTCTGGATTGCGATATTTCAGATTGGCCCACAAGCTGCATCGAAAAGACTTCGGTAGGTTAGTCGTGTGGTTATGAGAACAGGTGCTCCCATACCCAAGATGACTGACCCCCGGCAGTGGCCTGCCGGATCGTTTGGCATCGTCTTGTTGCAAGGGAAGTTTGTCATGTTGGTGGAAAGTGAATCTTGGGTCCGTCGATTTATCATCTTAGGCGGAGCAACGTTATTGGGCCTTGTCTCAGCGTCGGTGGCATTGGCAACTCCGATGGACTGGCGGACCCATGTCAGTGATCATGCCGACAACGTCAACTATTTGTCTCGGGAGGTTCGTCAGGAGTTGGTGCACGTTGCGAGTCACAGTTGTTTATTCGGGCAGATGATGGTGGAAGTGGCGCGCATGGAAACCAACGCGGCCATTTTGCGGGGTTGGTCGCGGCATCAAGCTCCGTTGCAGTTGGAAAATAAGGTGCATGAGTTGGCTGCGAACAGCGATCGTTTGCAGGCCTTGATCGAGGAAGCGTGGCTACGAGGCGAGCGGGGTGTTCATCGTCCTTTAGGTTGTACCCAACGACTGCGTGGAATGATGGCTCGAGTCGACGCCGAGATTTTCTCTGCTTACCAATCGATTCCAGGCGCTGCATTACCTTATTCGGCGCCCCATCCTTGCGCCCATTGGGGAGGTGTCCGGCAGTCGGTTGAGCGGACTCACATTCCGCACGATATTCATCGGGCGGGCGATGGAGTTCAATTCGAGTTCAATCTCGGTAATGGAGTGCGAATTAGCAATCGGACGAATTCGTACGGGTACAATAGACCTCAATTCTACGACAATGGTCCAACGATTCTGCGAGATAACTCGGCTGCCGTTCAAATTGGAGGATTGCAAATCGGTCTGGATCAACGAGAAAGCCGACATTCGGTCGGGCGCCGATATCCGGATTACTCCCGCATGCGGAGGTAGACGTTTTGGACAGTTCGAGTGATGCCCAATTGATTCAACACCCCGGCAAGTTGCCTTGTCCGGGGTGTTTTTTTGTTGTTTCTTGAAGCCGGTTTCCGTAGTATTCCATGTTCTTCGGCCGTTTCGTGTCGATCGTTCCCCAATCAACAGCGAACAACTCCGACGAACCCAGAGGAAGTGTGTCCCAGAAGCCAAAGTGTGTCTCCGAAGCCAAAGTGTGTCTCCGAAGCCAAACGGTGGCAACTGAAGTGGTTCATGTGCGTGCGGCAGGGGAAGGGGAACACATCTTGGGAACCCAAATTAGCGGACTAGACGTTACAACTGGTAAGGGCTTCCAATTTTGTAGGAATGCGATCTTCCAGGGCAAATTTGGTTGGTTTATCCGGCCTTGGGAGGATATACTAGCGAAGGCGGCGGCCCCGGTTATCGGATCGGCCTACCAAAACAATATCCCTGGGTCTGAACGGATGACGAGTGTTCGTGCGGTATGAGTCTTGACACAACGGAAGAACTGTCCCGCCGGATCTTCGAGTGCGGGTTGGCGGAAAACCGGGAATTGGATGCCGTTGTTACCGAACTCGGCGCGCGCGGTTCGAGCATCGACGTCTTTCGGCAAGAACTGCTTCGACGCGAAATTCTGACGAATTGGCAATTGAAACGGATCGATGAAGGGTCCAAGACCGGCTTCTTTTTTGGCGATTGGAAAGTTTTGTACCTGGTGGGCGCGGGGACGTTTGCTCGGGTATATCGCGCGACCCACCGCAAGACTGGTGAAGTTCGTGCGGTCAAGGTGTTGCGACAACGGTACGTGACCGACAAGGCAACGACGGAGAACTTTGTTCGCGAAGGTAAGACGGTGATGCGTCTTCAGCAAGAGAACATCATCCGAATTCATGAAGTTCAGTCCGATAAAGATCGTACCTTCATGGTCATGGATTTGATCGAAGGCCAGAATCTGCGCGATTATGTAAAGGCCCACGGTCGGTTGGAATTGATGCGGTCGTTGGTTATCTTGCGAGATTTGTCCGCAGGACTCTCGTACGCTTACAAACGAGGGATCACGCATCGCGACTTAAAATTGTCCAACGTGCTTTTGGCGTCCAATGGCAAGGCCTGCTTGGTGGACTTTGGTTTGGCGGGTGGCGACAAAGATGTCACGGGCGAATCGGAAGACATGGTAAATCCTCGGTCTATCGATTACGCGGGATTGGAACGCGTCACGAAAGTGCGCCGCAACGACAAACGCAGCGATATTTTCTTCTTGGGTTGTATGCTGTACCACATGTTGGCGGGGAAGCCGGCGATGGCGGAAACTCGGGATCGGATGCGGCGGTTAAGTGCGCAACGATTCAAAGAGATCACTCCCATTACGAGTTTGGTGCCGGACTTGCCAGGCCGTGTTCAAGTGCTGGTAAACAAGATGTTGGATTTGGATGCCAACAAACGACTTCAAACTCCGGGCGAGGTGTTTGACGCGGTCGATTCGATTATCAAAGGCATTGAGGCGGGTGAGCAGGACGAGTCGGGGCCTGGGATGGCCGAGGCTGCGGCACTACGACAACATGAAGCCCGATCCAAAGAGGAAGAGGGCAATGGTCGGACCTTGATGTTGATTGAAAGCAAGCAGAAGCTTCAAGACCTGTTTCGCGATAAACTGAAAGAAGTCGGTTACAAGCTGTTGATTTTCTCCGACCCACGTCGTGCTTTGTCTCGATTTGAATACATGGACCCAACAGCGCCGCGTCCCGCTGAAGTGGTGATGTTCAGTTGCGCGGATATGGGTGCCGATGCACTGAGCGCCTTCAACTTCTTTGCGACCAACGACGAAACGAAGAGTTTTCCGGCCATCTTGTTGCTGACGGAAGATCAAAAGGCTTATCTCAAACAAGCCAAATTGGCGGAGCATCGTCGAGTCGCGATGTTGCCCGTCAAAATGAAAGAGTTGCGGCAGTTGATTTTGGAGTTGTCTGAGAAGTCGAGTCCGTCGGTTCGGTGAGACGATATCCGCCAACGATGTTCCCGCCAGTCCATTGCGTTGAAAAGGCACCGGATTTCGCGATGGAATTTTAGGCCGCGCGACGTAGCGGCTGTTCGAGTCTTGGGCCGTCCAACAGGATGGTACGGCGATAAGTAGACTCGGCGTTCCCTCGCATCGATAACGTGTGGACTTCTGGGCCCTCGTTTTGTAGCGCATCGGCGCGACGTTGCCGTAGGGCGTTTTCACGGGCGAGTGCGGTGACTCGGGTCAGTGTGGCTCCCAACAGAACCACGTAGGTTCCGTAGTACGCCCACATCATCAGGCCCATGAACACGCCTACAACTCCAAACGTGTGATACTTATCACTGATGATCAGCCACGCAAGGAAATAACGTCCCACTTCCCAAGTAAGCGCCGCTAAGCAACCTCCCTGAAACGCATGACGCCACCATATTCGTTGGCGTGGTAACGTTCGATAGATCATGGAAAATAACAAAGCGTTTAACGTCAAAGACGAGGCTAGGTGTGTCAGTTGCCACCAACGTTGGGAGTGGTGAAACTCTCCAAGCCACTGGGCAATCATTTCGATGGCAAAGTACGATACGAAGTTTACCAAGATCAAACCGGCGATCATCAACAACAACATGAATCCGCGGATTCGATGCAACAGTACCTCAAACGCTGATGCAATGAGCCCGTGTGAACGATCCGGTCGCTCCCAAATAATCGCAAAGCACCTTTCGAAGTTGACGAAGAGCGTGAGTGCCGTCATTAGCAAACAGAAGACCCCAATTGGCCCGCTAACAATGGATGCGGTTTCGACTTGTTGCAGGAGCGATTTTACTTGTTCCGCCAAGGACTCCGACGTTTGGTCCGCCAAATACCGAATCAACCCCTGTTCGTAGTCCTGTCCCCAAACCGTATTTTGCAAAAAAAAGCCGAAACTAGCCAGAAGAATGAGGATGACCGGAAACACACAGAAACACGCGTAGAACGACACGGAAGCTGCCAACAGGCTCCCGTGGATGCGATTCCAATGCCGGACCGTCTCTTGGGCGCTCCGACCTATCAGAGCCAACAACCGAATCACCGCTATTCCAGCTCCCTTGCCGAACTTCCGCCGACGACACATCCAAAAACCCGCGGACAGTGGCATAAATAGCAGGAGCGGGGCGATTTTCTAAGGCCAATCGTCCCCAATTCAGGCCCCAATGACTATCAATTCACGGGGTGTATTCAGGCGTGGACGCTAGCGTTTGGTCGCTAGCAGCCTGCGTGAAGGATTCGTGAAATAATTTCTTGCCGAATTCGTGACCATGGCACTCGATCGTTGTCGTAAACCACTGATTTTCAGTACCTTAAGCCTGCTTGCCCGCAATACTATATGTTGTGTTGACTTTAGGTTTCGCCACGATATATTGGGGTTTCTGGTGAAGCAATGGTCACAATTTAGACGAACTCGTCGTAGGGGAAATCGGCTTGTTCGCTTGGATTGTAACCATTGGGAAGATCGTCATGATCGGCACAAGGTGCGATGGGTTGCCATAGGCGGCGTAGGACGATCAAGCCGTGTAGAACACTACATATAGTGATGGATTACATGCGGTTCGTAGCACTAGGAGGAATATAGTGTCAAAGTCGAAGCCTTTTCAGTTGGCGTTGCCGAACGGATCTTTTCACATCTCTGCTCGAAGAGTCTGCCGTTTTTACGAGCCCATTTAGCTGACGTCGTCATTCGACGACGGCCCGAGAAAAGGGGTCTTGCCCGGCGTGTTGTGTTTGTCAAGGTTTTTGTTTGGCTATCTATGGAAAGTAGGGTGCGGAGTTTCAAGCAAGGATGGATTAGGGAGCTTCCCAGGGACCTGACGTGTCCAGCGGGAGTGCGATGTTCACGGCGCGGACATCGTCATTAGTCAAAGAAGCGGTAGCCAAACCAAGGGAGCCAAAAAGCGTCAATAAGTGAGGGCAAAAAAATGGGGCGAAGCGGATCGAGAGACGGGTGCAGGTAGTAGAAAACAATAGCAGAGGCGACCTATGTCGCTGGTTGAGGTGGGGTGTTTTTAAGTTCGTACGTATCAGTCACGGTTGAGGAGAACGGTGGATGTTGAATAGGACGCAACAGGATCTATTGGTGGAGAAGCGAGACGGACGTCAAGTTTCTTTCAATGAGAACCTGATTCGAATCGCAATAAGCAAGGCGTTTTGTGCCGAGCAGCAAGTGGAGGACAGTGCGTCCTTGGATCAAGCGGTGCTTGACCGGATCGATCAGATGACACTCGACGTGTTGGCGTCGTTAACTGAGGAAGCGGGCGATCGGGCGTTGGACGTCGAGAAAATTCAAGACGTGGTCGAACGGACCTTGATGCGATACGAATACTACTCGGTTGCCCGTCGTTATATCTTGTACCGGGAAGAGCATGCCCGGATGAGAAAGCTCCGCGCGGAAGAGCGACTGGAAATCGACACCCCCTTTCCATCGGTCTTGGTCAATCGCGACGGGCGGATGGAAAACGTCGACTTTGATCGGTTGCGAGAACAAATTGGCAACGCCTGTTTAGGTTTGGAGCATCTGTGCTCGGTCGAGTTGATTCTCGAGGAAGTCAAGCGTCAGTTCTTTAATGGAATCGCACCTCGTGAGATTGCGCGGGCGATGGTTCTGTCTGCTCGAAGCCACATCGAAATCGAACCCGCGTACGACAAGGTTGCTGGCCGATTGGTTCGTCAGATTATTTATCGCGAAGCATTGGGCAAATCGGCTCTCCCGAAGGAGTTACCTACACTGCATCGGCAGTGTTTCCAAAAATATCTCCGGGTTGGTGTGGAAGCCGGTCGACTGAGTCCTGAGTTGCTGAAATTTGACTTGGAGCGTTTGGCGGGGGCATTGGTCAGTGACCGTGACGAATTGTTGCCATATATGGGGTTGCAGACAATTTATGATCGTTACTTGTTGCATGTCGACGATCGTCGGATCGAAACTCCTCAGTATTTCTGGATGCGAGTGGCGATGGGCTTGGCGATCGAAGAAGGGGATGCCAAGACGGAACGGGCCATCGAATTCTACGAGATCCTCTCCCAGTTGCTGTTCACCAGTGCCACGCCAACGTTGTTTAACTCTGGTACCTGTCACCCTCAATTGAGCTCATGTTACTTGAGCACGGTGATGGACGACTTGGAGCACATTTTCAAGTCGGTTGCTGATAACGCGAAATTGTCCAAATGGGCCGGCGGACTAGGGAATGACTGGACAAACGTTCGCGCGACCAACGCGCACATCAAAGGTACAAACGGCCGCAGCCAGGGAGTGATCCCCTTTCTGAAGGTCGTCAGCGACACAGCCGTGGCGGTCAATCAAGGC
>JAEUIP010000261.1 GCA_016795075.1 Planctomycetaceae bacterium
CAACCATTGGCGTTTCATTTTGGCTATCCTCTGTTCGGGGCGTAAGCGACACCTAAAGTGTCCTGAACGCGAGCCCCTACACGACTCGCATGACCGCGATAATCCGAGTTGGGCGTTTATTGCAAACTCGCGATACAACCGCTCCACTCTGCAAGACAATTTCGACAGGGAAATCCGCGACATTCATTCGATTCTGAACCACAGCTATATCTGCTACGACCGACAAATTTTCGCAATACGACCAGAGCTATGCAAATTAACAATCCAACGTTCGACAATAGCGAATGTATCAACGATAGCGACTAAGATCGGATACACTCCGCTCACCAATTGAGGCAATTCGCGGAAATTTGTGCGAAATCGCTCGGTTCAGGTAGCCATGAGTTGCTCGGGAACTCAAACGAAACCAAGAGTGACAGCATCAACGAGGCAAAATAATCCGCCGCGAACGAAGCCGGCAGAGCAATGAAACAGGTTGTTCCACAAACGAAGTAAACCGACGCACCCCAGTAACTCTGTGGATTTATACCCAGACGACACCGTTGAATCCTGCGTCACTCATAAATTGATTTGTCCGAGAAAACGGGCGGCTTCCAAAGAATCCGCGATGCGCACTGAGCGGTGAGGGATGAGGGGAACAAATCGCCAAATGCTTGCTGCGGTCGACGTGGGACAATTTATTCTGTGCATCTTTCCCCCACAATACAAATACGACGGGATGGTCGAGATCGTTCACCCTTTGGATCACCGCGTCGGTCAATGCTTCCCACCCAAAGCCGCGATGGGAACCGGCGCTATCGGCGCGCACGGTCAACGTCGTGTTTAACAACAAGACGCCCTGTTTGGCCCAATGACTTAGCTCGAATCCGGCAGGAACCGTAACCCCCAAGTCCTCGCGAAGTTCGCGGAAGATGTTGCGCAAGGAGGGAGGTGGAGCGACGCCACGTGGTACCGAAAACGACAACCCGTCCGCTTGCCCAACCCCGTGATAGGGATCCTGACCCAAGATAACGACACGAACTTGATGCAACGGTGTGAGTATCAGCGCGCGAAGTACATTCTGCGGTTGCGGAAAAATCGAATGAAGGCTCGCTTCCAATCGCAGGCGTTCCGTCAATTGCCTTCCGGTCGGAGAAGACAGAAAATCGGGCAATAACTGTCCCCAATCCGGCAAGTCATTCGGCAATTCTCGCACGTCCCACATCGGTGACATATTCTGCTTGTGGTTTATTTATTTGAACTGATGAAATAAAGTTAACGGGTCAAACGGACGATGCTGTTTGCCGATTTCAATCCAAGTTCGTTGGCATTCTTCCAAGGCAGCGAGGGGTTCTTGGCCATTTTCCAGCACTTGCCAAACCGCATTGGTCAAGGCTTGCAATCGTGCGCGATTACCGGGTAGAGACGGAAAAATCTCAGCTCCGCCCAACACATCGTCGTTTGCGAGGTTGAAGATTTCGCGAATCTTGTCGGTGGCATCGACCGAATATTGTCGCCCGGCCCACTGGGATGCATTGGACCATTGCTCGGGCCGCGAAATCAGCACTTGGTCCGCCAGCGGTGCGAAGGCCTCGGCCGTTGGCGAACTCACCAATAGTTCCACCAAGCGAAACGCCGCTTCACTCTTTCGAGTTCGTCGCAGAACTCCGACGAGTTGTCCAGAAAGTCCGACCACTTGCGTTCTCAAGACTCCTGCGGACCGATTCGTCCATGACTTGTCGAAGTAGTTGTAAAAACGAGCGGAGCCCGGTGGTGGTAGTGGCTTCAAGTTCGAGACACCAATCGAAACATCATCCAAACGCGGCAAAGGCACCAAGGCTCCCTGAATGGTGCCCGCCTGGACTTGGGCAATCAGATCTGCGGCGGAAAGTTTCTTCAGCTCGGAAGCGTTGGGCCCGTAGGTCGCCAACAGATCTTCCATGGCTTTCACAAACGGTGGTGACGTCAGACGTGGCTCGCCGTCGATCCGCGAATAAAACACATCCGATTGGGACTGACTCTTGGCCATCGACGCGGCACGTAGCAGCAACGAATATGCCGGGTGGAAGTCGGACATTGGTTCGACCCATCGCAACGGACGTTGATTTTCTCGATCCAACTCCGCGGCTGCTTGCCAATCGGACCAGGTTTCCGGAACCGTCATTCCTTCCGAATCACCACCGATGGCCGACGGATGGGTCAAGACGGTCGCCAAGGGCGTCCCCAACGATATTCCGTACACACTTTGGTCGACTCGACCAATTCTTCGATCGATCGCGTACCAGCTATTGTGGCCCAACTTTTCTAACATGGCTTCTGGGAATTTAAGCAGTTTGTCGGCGGCAACCAGCGACGCCAAGCGATCAGGAGGAACAATCAGGACATCGAACGCATCCAAAACTTCATTACTGCTGTTCGCCCATTCTTCCGCGTCCATGGCGGTTACGGAAACGTTCGTCCCACTTCGTCCTTCGAACTGTAGCTTCAGCTCTTCACTCCAAGCAGTCGTTCCGACTAGCAGAACTTTCATGGGAGCCAAACGCAAGGCTTCCAATTCTGCGTCGGTCATTTTGCGACCAGTCGTTTGGACTTCGCTGGGTCCCGAGTCTCGACAGCCGAAGGGTACCAAGCCAACCAGAACGGCCAATATCCAAACACCAAAGCGATTCCTCGGGGACAAGTGGTACTTCCTTTCGCTCTCGGGACAAGTTCTACTGAAAGTCTAACGCCAAACAGACGGAACCTTGGGGACGACCACCAAGGTCGGTTTGCTTTTGGGTTAGACTCCCAGACGCGGTCGATTGTTGGACTGGCCGACGGTGCTCGCGTCCACCCCTATTCTAACGTCGTAGAGTTTCCGATGGGTAGCGTCCGTATTCCTTTCGTCGTCTTGTTACTTGCGTGTCACGTGTGTGTCGTTGGGGTTACCACGCGGGTGCTCGGCCAAGTTCTTGATCCCCTGCCATTGTTGGAACGCGAAACGTTTTGGAAAAATCGCGACTTCCAATGGTACAGTGAACAGATTCCGTTTCTGGACACGCCGGATGCCGAGTTGAACACGACGTATTATTATCGTTGGGAATTGGTAACCAGACACATGACCTACGGATCGCCGAACAGCGGCTATTCTTTTACGGAATTTTCGGATCGTCCATTTTGGTCGGGTGCATATGGTTCCATCGCTTGCCCCGCCGGGCATCAGATCAATGAAGTTCGTTGGCTGCGTGATCCGCGATTCGTTCGAGATTACATTCGATATTGGTTCCGAACTCCGGGAGCGGAACCCACCAAGTATTCGTTCTGGGCCGCGGCCTCCGCGTGGTCGGCCCATGAAGTCCATCCGAATTCGGACTTTCTCGTGGCGTTGTTGCCGGACATGGTGCGGAATCAGGAAACTTGGCGCTCGCGACAGTATGTTCCCGAGGTCGGATTGTTTTGGCAGACCGGCCATGACGACGGCATGGAATTCGACATCAATGCTCGTCAGACGCAGGATATCCTACGTGGCGGCCAATCATTGCGGCCGTCCTTCAATGCTTACCAATGGGCTGACGCTGTAGCCATTAGTCGAATTGCGACATTGGCGGCACGGCCGGATTTAGCAAAGCAGTACCAGGATTTTGCCGACAACCTCAAACGCAAAACCCAAGAGCTGTTATGGGACCCGAAGCGACAATTCTTTTTTCCGATGAGCAATCAACGTCATGAACGCGACGGACATGTTGTCGAACGCCACACACTGACCTATCAGAGCGGGCAATTTGCCGGCAGCCCCGCCGGGCGAGAATTACATGGGTACGTGCCGTGGGCCTTCCGCATGCCGGACCCCGGTTATGAAGCCGCTTGGCAATACTTGATGGATCCGAGTTACTTCGCCGCTCCATTTGGGCCGACCACCGTGGAACGGAACGATCCGATGTTCCTACTCCAACCAAGCTGTTGTTGGTGGAGCGGGCAATCGTGGCCGTTTGCGACCACGCAAACGCTCAAGGCCTGCGCCAATTTACTGCACTTTTACGACCAAACCCATATCACGCGTGAGGACTATTACCGGCTATTACGCGGGTACTCCGCGTCCCATCGCAAGGACGGCGTTCCTTACATCGCGGAAGCCCTGCACCCCGACACCGGCTCTTGGGACGGCCATGATGCCCCGAATCACAGCGAGCACTATTTTCATTCGGGCTTCGTAGATCTCGTGATCACTGGCTTGATCGGCGTACAAGCCGACGCTTCGCCCAACCTGGTCGTTGATCCGTTGGTACCAAGGGACTGGGACTTCTTTGCCTTGGACCGGTTGCCGTACCGAGGGCAATTGCTTTCGATTGTCTGGGACCGAGATGGCCAACATTATGGGAAAGGCACCGGCTTGCTCGTGTTTGCCAACGGCACGCTGCTGGCTTCACGACCCGATCTCGGGAAATTGGAGTTCGAACTCCCGCAGTCTGTTGATGTTCCACTCGTAGAAACGACCCGTCTCAACTATGCGGTTAACAATGACGGCGATTGGTTCCCTCGAGTTTCGGCGACGCATACGGAGCCTGGTTCGAGCTTACATTACCTGCACGACGGTCAGTATCGCTACGATCTTCGACCGAACAATCGCTGGAGCAGTGGAGCGACGAATGAAGAAGTCGCTGTAACTTTGGATTTCGGTACCAGTCGCCAGATTGACGAAGTCAAACTCTACGTCCTAGACGATCAAAACGATCGCCTGGTGGCGCCTGAATCCATCGATCTGCAGTTCGAAGATCAAGGACAGTGGCGCTCGATTCCCAATGTCGATGCGCCTCAGGGAAACATCCTTGGGGGCCAGCCCTGGATCGCCCGCTTTCCTGGGCTGAACCTCACTCGCTTGCGCATTGTCTTGCAACCGGCAGACGAACGCAGTTGCGGTCTTTCGGAGATCGAAACTTGGGGACCCGGAAAGTTACCCTATCAACCCGTCGCCCCGCCCAGCGGAAATGTGGCGTACCGAATTCCCGGCTCCGAATTCCCGCGTGTTTCCGCGTCGCATTCGGATCGCTTTGGCGGTCGAACCGAGCTGGCAATTGACGGACGAATCAGCTTTTTGCCGAGTCCATTCAATCGCTGGACCAGTTACGAGTCGCCTCGAAAGGAAGATTGGTTCGAAGTCGAATTTGAAAAACCGACGACCGTCAGCCGAGTCGTCTTGCATCTTTACGATGATCGCGGTGGAGTTCAGGCACCCGAGTCCTACCGGATCGAGCATTGGAACGACTCACAATGGAAACCCGTCACCGAGCCGAAGTTCGACCCGGTTCAACCTACTGGCTCGCAGGCCAATCAAGTAGAGTTTTCGGAGACGACAACGTCGAAGCTTCGCATTGTCTTCCAACATCGCGGCGATTCCAAGAGTGGGCTAACCGAGTTGGAAATTTGGCGCGATTAACCTTACAACTGACGGGACTTCATGTCTTGGAATGAAACTCAACGGTCTGCCCCAGCAGAATTCGCTTGTTCGATTGTCGAATCCTTGAGCCGACACGGACACCAAGCTTTGTTGGCTGGCGGATGTGTGCGCGACAAGTTGTTAGGCAAAATCCCGAAGGACTTTGATGTGGCAACCTCCGCCACACCGGATCAAGTTCGCCAGATCTTTGGACATCGACACACGATTCCGGTTGGCGCTGCCTTTGGCGTAATCACAGTGATCGGCGATCAAGCGAGTGGAAACGTGGAGGTCGCAACCTTTCGTTGTGACGGAGGTTATTCCGATGGGCGACACCCCGATCAGGTGACGTTTAGCAATGCGGAACATGATGCCCAACGGCGAGACTTCACGATCAACGGATTGTTCTTTGATCCGTTAACGGATACCGTCATCGACTATGTTCAAGGGCAAGTTGACCTGGAAAAACGTCTCATTCGAGCCATTGGCGTGCCGCACGACCGATTCAATGAAGATCACTTGCGGATGCTACGGGCGGTGCGATTTGCGACCGTCTTAGGGTTTGAAATCGAGTCCGATACTCTGAGCGCGATTCAGGACTTGGCCGAGCAGATTTTAACGGTCAGCGGCGAGCGGATCGCGGCCGAGATGCAACGGCTATTGGCCAGCCCCAGACGCGGCAGTGGCTTGAACTTGTTGGGACAATCGGGTTTGTTACGGCATTTGATGCCTAAGTGGGATTGGCAGTCGCCGTACCTCCACGGGACCGAATCATTCGCGCGTCAATCTTTGGATCAAGCCGCGATCAGCGATTCTTTTCTCGAAGTGTCGTTAGCGACGATGACTCTTCAGCAACGACTTGCGTCCCATCCAACGGCGGAGTCCGTGCCATGGATTACTGTCTTGTCCAGTACGTCGTTGGTCATGGACGATGTCGTGCGAGCGTGGAAATTGTCGAATGAATCGAAGGCGGTGTTCCGCGCGATTCATCTGCATTTGGCAACCGTGGCGCGCGCCCGTCAGTTGCCGTGGAGTCAATTGCAGCCGACGATGATCGCGCCGAAGATTCGTGCCGTCCTGGATGTGGCAACTTGTCTGCAATTAGGCGGTTGGATTTCGCGCGAAGACATTGAGGTTTGTCGCGAACATTTGCGGCGCCCCATCGACGAGTTGAATCCTGCTCCGCTACTGACGGGTGACGAATTGAAGAAGCGTGGGTTTACCGAAGGACCACACTTGGGCCGTTGTTTAACGGAATTGAGACGAAAACAGCTCGATCGCGAATTAACGACCATCGACGAAGCCTGGGAATGGGTCCGCGCCCAAAAGTAGGTCGAAAAATGTGGGCTGCCAGTCCACTGGCAGCCCGCGGGTAGACAGACATATTGCAAAACAGACGCATCGTGGGGAAACGTCCTGTGGGTGTAGGCACTGTGGGGTGAAGCATCATGTCGGCTCCTCCTCTTCCGCTCACTCCGTTTTCCGCCCATTAGCAAACTAACCTCTAACTAAGCCCCGCCAGAGGACTGGCGGGCAACAATGTGGGCTGCCAGTCCACTGGCAGCCCGCGGGTAGACAGACTTATTGCAAAAACAGACGCATCGTGGGGAAAGGTGCTTTGGGTGTAGTCACTGTGGGGGAATGCACAATGTCGGCTCCTCCGCTCACTCCGATTTCCGCCCATTAGCAAGCTCACCTCTAACCAAGCCCCCCAGAGGACTGACGGGCAACAATGTGGGTTGCCAGTCCACTGGCAGCCCGCGGGTAGACAGACTTATTGCAAAAGCAGACGCATCGTGGGGAAAGGTGCTTGAGATATAACCAAAAGTTGGGTTCTGTGAATTGAGAAAAAGGTGGCGTATCCTGCTGGTGGAAATGTGTTTTGTTTCACTAGCCGCCCAACGAGGTCATAAGGAGTACGCCATGAATAAAGGTAAAGCATCAAACGTGTCGCAGCCAGTAGGCAAGGCCGAGGTTCTGAAGTTTGGAGCGATTGAGGATGCCCGGAGCACTCTCGACGAGATCGTTCGCAAGGGAGCCCGGGAGATGCTCCAGGCGGCATTGGAGGCCGAGGTGAACGCGTTCTTGGAACTGAACTCGAGGAAGGTTGATTGCAACGGTCGACGCATGGTCGTTCGCAATGGTCACAAGCCTTCTAGAGAGCTGGTAACTGGCGCCGGGAACCTGGAGGTCCGGCAGCCTCGGGTTCGTGATAAGTCGTCGGCCCCCGAGAACCGAGTGACGTTCTCTTCGAGCATTTTGCCGCCGTATTTGCGTCGATCCAAGGCCATTGATGAATTGATTCCTTGGCTGTACCTCAAAGGTGTTTCCACGGGCGATTTCTCGGAAGCCCTACAATCGCTAACCGGCGGCCCGGTCGATGCGGTCAGCGCCACAACGATCGTACGACTCAAGGAGACCTGGGCTCACGACTACGACGCTTGGAACAAACGGGACCTGTCATCGAAGCAATATGCCTACATCTGGGCC
>JAEUIP010000262.1 GCA_016795075.1 Planctomycetaceae bacterium
CGTCGTACTCGGGGTCTTCGGCCACCACCTCTTCCTTGCCGGTGGCCACGTCCATCTTGATGAGCCGCAGGGCGTTCGCCCCGGCGTTGTGGATCACCCACGCCACGTTCGGGTTCGTGCCGAAGGCGGCCAGTTGGGCCTGCTCGTCGGCGCGGCGATCCAGCATTTCGTTCGTGGCCAACAATTTTTCTTGAGCTTCCAGAATGTTGCGTACCATTTTGTTAAACGAGGCAGCCAGGGCTTCAAATTCATCGCCGGTGCTCAAGTTCGCGCGAACATCCAGTTTGCCTTTGGCAATTTGATCGCTCGTTTCCCGCAGGTGTTGAATTGGTTTGGCGACGATGTAACGCACGACCATCCAAATCGCCAACACGCATAAGCTGACGGTCAGGATCGCGACGGTGGCCAAGATCGCTCGGGCCCGATTGATGGCTTGAGCAACGTTCTGATAGGGCAGGGTGATGCGGGCGATCAGGCGAGGTTCTTCTTCCTCCTGCACGTCGTTGGCGTTGGGTTCCGGTTCCGTCGCCGGAATCGCGGCATCAAAGCGCTCGGGGACAATGAGGCTGGGGCTAATGGTCGTGTCTTGGTGGTGGCAAGTCAGACAAATCTTGCGTTTGAGTAAGATCGGTTGATAAAATTTGTATACCGAAACACTTGAACCATCTACCTGTATTTCTTCCGCAACGCGGACTTCGGACGGAAAAAATTCGGCGGCGGCGATTGTCGGGACCAGGGCCTGCACCGCAAAATCTGCTGGCAGATCCAAGGCGGGCGGTGTTTTCGGTGGTGGTTCACTGGAGGATTGCTTCGGTTCGGTTTCACTGGCCAAGGGTAGTTTGGCTTCCAATAGCCGGAGCAAAATCTCCGTTTCGTCAGCGGCAACGGCTTCATCCGCGACATTCGGCAACGAGGGTCGAATGCCAAAATAGAGGTCGCTAATTTGTGGATCCGTGTGCATCCACTTGTAATCCAGGACCGAGATCGGCATCTCGCGTTGAATCTCGCGAATAAAGTCTCTGATTCGTTCCTTGTGCAGCGGTTTGTCTTCGATCGAATCGATGTTGATAACGGGGAGATGCAATTCCATTAACTTGAGATAGACCAATTGGTTCGCGCGGGAACGCATGTTGGATTGGATCAGATCTTCGGTGATCCGATTGACCCAAATAAAAGCCGTGGCGATCAATACGAACATGCAGAGTCCGAAGATGACTCGCAGTTTTTGCTCCAGGTTGGAACCACCTAGAATTCGTTTGAGCAACCGATACGACATGTAATTCCTTGGCCAATCTGCCCCCAACCCGGAATGATTATAGAGACTGACACAAAAATCACCACCGTCACATCGACACACCCGTGCTAGTGTGCCTGATCAATGGAAATACCGCTAATTTTAGGACTCGATGAGCGTCACGATTCAAGCGGCTATTCGAGCGTCATTGGGTGGAAATCCGATCAACGATGCTCCGCGGAGCGATCCCAACACACAAATAGACCCAACCACCGTTTCCATCAAATCCTAAACTTAGCGGTATTGCGCTGCGGGGGCAAACACTACTACGTTGGGCTTTCGCGATCGAGTAAGATTTTGGCGGTTGTTTCTCGGCCTGTCTTTCCCGTGGACGAACTTCATGACGCCGCGTCCGTTGAGCACAAAAGATCTGTTCCGCCCGTTGCAATACGTGGCGGGGGTTGGGCCGGACCGCGCGGATTTGCTGGCGAAGTTGGAACTAAAGACAGTCGCGGATGTTCTGTTTTACTTTCCCCGAACCTACGAAGATCTCACGACAACCGTTCGGATCGATCAATTGGTCGAAGGAGCCGAGGCCACCGTCGTGGGGGTGGTCCATTCGGTCGAACGCCAAGTGACTCGCGCTGGCAAAGTGATTGTCGGTGTGTTGGTTGCCCAAGAAAATCAGCTGATGCGAGCTCTGTGGTTCAATCCGACGTTCGGCATCAAGGATTTGCAGAAAGGAGCTTGGGTCGCGGTTCGCGGGGCGCCGAAACGCAAGACCATGCGCTGGGAGATGATTCATCCCAAGGTCATGCGACTGGATCTGCCGACGGCCCCGCCTTTGGAACAGTTGGCCAAGCCCGGCTTGCGCGGCGCCGATGTGGCTGCCGCCAGCTCTCGTCCTGATGATCCGTCGGCCGATTCGATCTGGTTGGGCAAATATCGACCGGTGTATGGTTTGACCGAGGGACTAAACCAACGAGAAATGCGCAAGATCACGACAAACATCGTACGTCGCTACGCGGACCTGTTGGAGGAGGCGCTGACGGCCGATTTGATCGAACGGCATCAACTGTGCAGCATCACCCAAGCGGTGCATGGCATTCATTGCCCACAACAGGCGAGCGATGTGGAGATCGCTCAGTCGCGTTTGGTGTACCAAGAGTTGTTCGCCCTCCAATTGGGCCTAGCGATGCGCCGTTATCGGATGACCGCGAACGCTCAATCACCGATTTTGACGGATACGGCCAAAATTCGTGGTCGAATCTTGCGTCTGTTTCCATTTGAACTAACCAACGATCAGCAACAGGCCATCGATCAAGTTTGCGAAGATATGGGACGAGCCATTCCCATGAATCGGATGTTGCAAGGAGACGTCGGGAGCGGCAAGACAGTCGTGGCGATTTACAGCCTGCTGCTGTGTGTGGCTCACGGCTATCAAGCGGCGCTGATGGCACCCACCGAGATTCTGGCGCGGCAACATTTTAATACGTTGCAAAAACAGCTGAAATCCAGTCGCGTGCGGATGGGGTTGATGACGGGTTCAGTTTCGGCGGTGGATCGCGCGAAGTTGGAAAGTGATCTAGCAGCTGGGAAGATCGACATTGTCGTGGGGACGCAGTCCTTGGTGCGGGGGAATATCCCCTGGCAGAGATTGGGCCTGGTGATCATTGACGAAGGCCACAAGTTCGGTGTCAAGCAACGCGCCAAACTCAAGCAGGGCGGTTGCGATCCCCATTACTTGGTGATGACCGCTACGCCGATCCCCCGCAGCGCTGCCATGACGTTGTTCGGCGACTTGGACCTGTCGGTCATTCGGCAGACACCACCAGGACGTCAGCCAGTCAAATCCTATCTCGTCGAATTGGAGAAACGCGACTCGTGGTGGCAGTTCATGCGAAAACAGGTCGAACAAGGTCGGCAAGCCTTTGTCGTGGTCCCACGAATTGAAACCCAGGCCGATGACGACCAAACCGTAACGGCGACAAGAATCTTTGAAGAGTTGACTCAAGGTGTGTTGCAGGGACTGCGCGTCGAGTTGTTGCATGGTCAGATGTCGGGAAGCGACAAGCAGCGCATCATGAAATCGTTTCATCGAGGGCTCACGCAGGTCTTGGTGTCGACGACGGTGATCGAAGTGGGGATCGACGTTCCGAATGCCAACTGCATGGCGATCTGTAGTCCCCAACGATTGGGACTTAGCCAATTGCATCAATTACGGGGCCGCGTTGGACGGGGAAGTCACGCAGGTTATGTGGGCTTGGTCTTGGATGAAATTAGCCAGCCGGAAACTCGCGAACGATTGCAGTTGTTTTGCCGAACGACCGATGGCTTTGAATTGGCGGAGGCCGATTTGAAGATTCGCGGGCCCGGCGACCTGTTTGGGACTCGGCAACATGGTTTGCCGCCCTTGTTGATCGCCGACCTGTTTCGCGACCATGAATGGCTGGTCAAAGCGCGGAATGATGCGCAAGCCTTGGTGCAAGCCGATCCCGAGTTGGCCGACCCCAGTCGCAAGCGTTTGCGGCAATTGGTCATGGGCAAGTACGGCAAAGTCTTGGAGCTGGGCGATGTGGGGTGATTGTGTGTGGGGGCCCAACCGGTGTGATGGAGCAATGGTTCATGAGTAATGGAGAATGAAAAATGGAAAATAAGAAAACAGCGAAGTCGTAGCATCCGGTTTTGCATTTTGCATTTTTTGATTCTTCATTAATCATTCTTGTTCTGACACGACGGTCCGATCGGGGTGCTCGGGCTACTATGGTTGGCCGGATCGGGGCGCTCGGGCTACTGTGGTGGGCCACTATCGGTGCGGAGCTTTGTTTCGCTAAACTGTGGAACGTCCCGCGTGCGGGGGTGATTCTTGGTGGAGAGTTCTCGATAAAGTATCGCGATGTTGTGGTCTCGTTGGATTCGTCCGGTTCTGTTTTGCGGTGATGCGGAAAAGACTCACTACCGAGCGATGGCGGCCCTAACCGCTGCGGCTAAAGTGCCGGGGGTATTGGAGCAATTGCGTTCGCTGGCCACGGTCCGAGACGATCGCTTGGCTATGGACGTGTTGGGACATCGCTTTCAGAATCCTGTCGGATTGGCGGCTGGATTTGACAAGGATGGACGCTGGCATCATTTGCTGTCGGCGCTGGGGTTTGGCTTTATCGAGATCGGAACGATCACGGACTTGCCGCAAGACGGAAACCCCAAGCCGCGCCTGTTCCGGTTACCGGCGGATCAGGCTCTCCTCAATCGGTTGGGTTTCAATAACGCGGGAGCTGAAGTCGCTCGCGGGCGACTGGAGCGTCAGTCGCCGAATGTGGTGTTGGGGATCAATATCGGTAAGTCGAAAATTACTCCCAATGAATTGGCCACGACCAGTTATCTCAAGAGCTTCAGGCTGTTGTGGCCATTCGCTCATTACGTCACGATCAATGTTAGTTCGCCAAATACACCAGGCCTGCGGGCGCTCCAAGATCGTCAGCCATTGCTGGAGTTGCTACAAGCGATGGAAGCCGCGAATCAAGAACTGGCCCGTGAGCACTCGCGACCGGCCAAACCCGTGCTGGTCAAGATTGCGCCGGACTTGAATGATGCTCAAGTGGAAGATGTCGTCGAAATCGCGTTGGAAGCAAAATTGGCGGGGATCATTGCCACGAACACGACAATTCGTCGCGATGGGCTGAAGACGGCCGCGGACGAAGTTGCGAAATTGGGGGATGGAGGTATCTCCGGACGTCCGGTCCATGCGCGCAGTTGCGATGTTGTCCGACGACTCTATCGTCGCTCGTCCGGGCAACTCACGATCATTGGCGTCGGTGGTGTCTTTGATGGCGACGATGCATGGCGAATGTTGGGCGCTGGCGCTAGTTTGGTGCAAGTTTACACCGGCTTTATTTATGGCGGTCCGCTCATGGTCGGCGCCGTCAATCGGCAGTTGCTGGCGAAATTGGAAGCCCATGGCCTGACGCATTTGTCTCAGCGAATCGGGCAAGAGGCCTGAAACGAACAAAAGCCAAGATCGGCTCGCGGGAGCATGACCTTGGCTTTCGCTGATTCAAACTGTTCAAGGAATTAGACCTTGATGGTCGCGTCGCCCTTTTTCCAATTGCAAGGGCAAAGTTCGTCGGATTGGAGAGCGTCCAGAACTCGCAATACTTCGGCCACGTTCCGACCGGCGCTCAGTGCATTGGCGGAGACCCATTGGATGAGGCCGTTGGGATCGACCAGAAAAGTCGCGCGCAAGCATACGCCTTCTTCTGGATGCAAGATTCCCAAATCTGACGACAGTTTTTGAGCGCCGATCAGAGGATACTTGAGATCCTTCAAGTCGGGGTGACTTTGGCACCACGCCAGATGTGAGTACTCGTTGTCGGTGCTGCCGCCGACGACTTCGCAATCGCGGTCGCGGAATTCGCCCAGCTGTTTATTGAATTCAGCGATTTCCGTCGGGCAGACGAAGGTAAAATCTTTGGGATAGAAAAAGTAGCAGACCCATTTGCCTTTGTAAGATTGGTTGTCAATCTTGGTCAGGCTCTTGGCATCCGCGCCGATATTGGCGTGGCAGGAAAAAGTAGGGAAAGCTTGTCCGACGGTTAGCATGGGGGCACCTTTGTTCCTAAATATGGTTTTGAGGGTTATCTGGAGTTCCTAAACTACCCCAAGTGGCCGAACATCTTCACACGAGCGAAGTGGCCACTTGAGAGCCCCTAAACTATACCGCTAGATGCCCCGTGGCTGTAGGGGCGATCAACGCCCGGACGGGCGACCAAACCCCGTTGTTGGGTCGCTTCGCAACGAAGAGATGTCTCGCCAGATTCGATGATAGGGCGTTCTCGGATGGACGCTCCCAAATCGAGAAGTTATTTCGGGACTAGTCCTCAGCGCGTTCGCGGCGAAGTGCGAGCCCGGGGTTCTGAAATCCGTGCACTGGGAGTTTGGGCTAGCTCGCGGCGGGGAGCGCGGAGCGACGCTTGGTCGGGTCGGTTCCCCCAACCCAACCAAGCTCTGCTCCTGCAGTTGACCTCCAGCGCCACGCCGAACTCGACGCGATGCGACGCGCGACAGCGACTTGGCACGATCGACGCGTTCGGGCTACGAAGCTGCATCCGGCAGGATCGAGTCGCTCATGCTACTTTGGGCTTGTTGGGACTGGGGCATTTTTGTAGTGTCCCCAATTGCTCCTCGGGCCACGGCCGAGGGTAGCCCGCCCGCCTTTTGTTCGCAAGGATGCGAATCTCGTGAAAAGAACAAATTCCACCATCCAACGCTGGTTCGTTGGTTTGCAACGGATCGGGTTCCGCTGTGTCCCAGCAATTGGTTCGTGGGCCGTGGCATGTTTTGTCAGTGAACCCGCGTTTGTCGTAGGTTTTCAGCTCCCACCCCCAACGCAGAATCAACGGGCAGAGTCTGCCGAAACTTGGCAAACGCTCCAAGTTCCTGCCGCGCAATTGGATGCCGCCGAAAGATTGCTCCAGGATTTGTTTAGTAGCCGAACCGATACCACCATCTTGCTGGATCGACGACGCCAAGAAATTCGCGTTTCCGGCCCGGAGGAAGTCCGCCGTCAATCGCTTCGAGTTGCCGAGGCCTTTGGCTATGTTTCGTCAGCCGAGTTGGCAGGGGCCCCAGCTTTGCCGGGTTTGCCACCTGTTCCTCCTCCCAACGCTCCGACAACTTCCGATTATGCGGGCACGGCCTCCGCCCGTCTGCTACCAGGGACAAACGATACGGGGGCACAGGGTGTCCTCGCACCCCGTAGCCGCACTCAAGTCATTCCCAAGTACCAACGCCAAGCCTATGTCGATCGAGTCACCGCGCTGTTGGGAGGCAAGTTACAACGACAGTCACGCCAGGGACAGACAATCTATTTGTACCCGGTCGACCAGCAACGCTACGTGGCGTTTTCGTTTGATGATGCGACAAACCAGCTGCGTTTTGAAGGTGATCCGGAATTAGTTCGGCAGATGGAGTCGTTGACTCAAGCTCTATTATCGACCGCCCCGGACCCCGATAGTGGGATTGGTTTGGTTCGATCGCAGCGTACCGATCGTCACAAGTTGGCCCGAGTCCTCAGCGCCTATTTGGAGCCTGGAAAAGATCAACCGCGGTCGACCGATTCTTCGCGGGGTTCGGGCGTCACCGAACAACCTTCGACCGGTGGAGTCGGCCAGCCAGGGACTCGGCCGAACAACCCCAGCCCAACGTCCTCCATCCCAGCTCCGCGCATCATTCGACCGTTGTCGGATCCCGCAACCGCCCGGCCGCAAGTTCGCCCTGTGAGTTTCCTGAGCCCGATCATTAGTCAAGATTTGGACGTGCCGGCTGCGACACTGCAGTTTCAGGACGAAGCGGGAGCCAGCCAAGACAACCCGACCGGCCGGCGTCAGGATGATACGCTTCCGGATTTTGGACGTAACATTGAAGTCGAGTTCTTGCCGGACTTGGACGTGATCATTCTCCGCGGTCGAAATCAGGACCTGGAGCAGTTGGCGGAAATCATCGAGCAGTTGGAACGACTGAGTGAACAAACACAACCCGAAGTGGAAGTTTATCACTTGCAGCACGTCTCGGCCGACGCCATGGCGACGTTGATCGCGCAAGTGGACAACGATCTCATTCGCGGTCGACAAGGTCGTGTCTCG
>JAEUIP010000263.1 GCA_016795075.1 Planctomycetaceae bacterium
GAACATAGCTACCTTCACCCGACGGTGGACGTTTTAGTTGTTGTTTCCTAAACAACGAACGAACCGAGTTGGAAGCAAACTGTTCGGGAACGTGCCAATTTTTACACCGGACCCAAACAATATCTTGCCCCACTTCCAACTCGGCTTTCGTTTTGCCCACCTAAACTCGCTAGGCTTTGTCCGAAAAGGAGCTGACCCTTTGGAGGGCAGGCAAAAATTTCGGACAGCCAGGCATGCCCGGAGAGGGTCAAACCCTTTTCGGACAAAGCCTCGTGGTCGCGCCCAATGACTTGGCGCCTGACGTTCATTGGACGGCTGGACTCAAACCACTTAGCGAATGCTCTAGCGATGCGCGGAACGCATCATACGGCGGCCAACTCTTGCACCTCCCCAGCCAAGCGTTGACGTGCGACGTGGAGACGACGCTTGATCGTACCCACAGGCGCGTCCAGTTGATCCGCGATTTCGAGGATCGACTTGCCGTCGATGTAAAAGGCCTCCAAGGCCTCGCGATCCATGTCGCGCAATCGTCCCAGGCCCTCGCGGACCGAAGACTCTCGCTCGCCGACCAAGGCGTTGGCCAACGGAGACGCTTCGCTGCCTTCCGTTTGCCCGATCATGTCGTCATGATCGTGCACGAGAACTCGGCGGCGCAAAAAGTTTTGCGTCAAACGAACGGCGATTTGCTTGATCCAACCTGGAAACGCTTCCGGCTGACGCAATTGATCAAGCTTCTCGATCATCTTGACGAATACATCTTGAGCCAACTCCTCGGCATCGGCGACATCGCGGACGCGTCGCGAGATCACTGCCAACACGACAGGTCGAAAACGCGTGAACAGTTCACCCATGGCCGATTGCTCACCGGCTTGGGCGCGACGAACCAACTCAATGTGGCTAGACAAACGATCAATCTGTAATGAAAACGGAGTCATGGCTGAGATACCTTTGCTCAAGCCAATTCTTCCCACGACCAAGCAACGTTAGGGCAAGACCCACAGGTCATGCAACGTATTCCGATCGAGCCAGACGAATCCACGCGGATTCCGACAAGCGAACGGCGCTGAGCCAGGAAAAATCAGGATTTCAAGTTGTGAGAAACTGCCGAAAGGGTTACGAGATGCGGAAACGTTTGCTTGCGTCTGTATGCCGCTGGGGTCTCCCCGGACGGTATACTTGCGAAGCTGTTGACGACTGGCTCGGTAGCCAGCCGCCGGTTTCCGCCTCGAGATGACTAAACATTCGATAGTCACCCGCTTGCGGGCAGCACAATAAGAGGCACGTTGACGGGACGTTGCCGGCGCGCAAATTACCCATCACCAAGCTCGCTTGGCGAACGACGTTGTCGATCCAAGTCATGGCGGAGGTAATGTTATTTCGCACGGTACAACTCCCTGTTGTCAAGCGCACAATCGAGAAATCCAAAACAACTTGCACGCCAAAAGGTTTGTTTTTCGGGCAGGTTCCATCTGTAGAACCACTCCGAAACTTGGGGCGCAAGTTCCCAATGATACCTTAGAACCCGATATTCGGCAAAGGTTCACTGGAAAATCTAAAATTTTCTTCGTCACGGCCTCCATTGGGTTCTTGTACGGGGTTTCGATCGGCAAGTTCGCCGATTCGAACCACCAACCCCCTTTTTTGAAAGCCTTGTCCGACCTGAAGCCGCTAGATCCGGGGAATCTTTCCCGTGACGTCCACGCTCTGGCGAGCGTCACTATGATTCGCAAAATCAGGAAACGACAAAGCAAGGAGCCATTCCCATGTCCATTTTTCGATTCACAATCGCCGCGACACTGACCAGCTTTTTCGGGCTGTGCCTGACCGCAACCACCCACGCGCAAAGTTATTTCGATCTGATGTCGGGCGTCATTAACGAAGGCCAGGCGGCCGAAGCGCAGATTTGGCAGGCGTTCAACCACAGTCTGCAAGCGGAGCAGAATGTGTACCAGCAAGCCATGCAAGACCCGCAGGTTCAAGCTCGTTATCGCCAGTTCTTAGCCAACGGAGGACAAGCTTCCTTAGGAGAATACGCGGCCTACTACGTGCGATCGGCCGGCGGCGACCCCCAAGCGTTTCGTCGGAACATGCGTCGACAATCCGACTTGAACGCACGCGACCGAAATGC
The DNA here is from genome assembly GCA_016795075.1 of Planctomycetaceae bacterium. Taxonomy (GTDB): domain Bacteria; phylum Planctomycetota; class Planctomycetia; order Pirellulales; family Pirellulaceae; genus M30B19. Next base: position 2,129 of record JAEUIP010000263.1, read on the forward strand.
GATTTTCGAAAACTATGCAGAAATCCACCGCATCAATCAAAACACGCACTTGAACCGGGAACGCAGTATGGACTACCGTCATCGCCAGATCGGCGAAGAACTGCTGGGGACGGCGACTCATCACAACCAGTGGGGCAGTTTCCAGGTCCCGACGACCCTAACCTATGGGAATTGGGCTGCTGACGATCATGGCAATATGTTTACTGTCGATCGCTCGGGCCAATACTATCTCTACACCAATTGGGGATGGCAGCCTCTACAATCCAGTGGCCGGTAATGGAGATCTAACCGGAAATCGCCATAACCCCGTCGATTTGTGAACGTCGATCGCCTCGAAAACGGTCAATGACAACAATGTTCCAACAGGTCACGCCGATCGGTTCTGTTTGCCAGACGGTTTGCCGCAATGAACCTCTATGGCAACGGCATAGAGGAATGGCGCGGAGCCGATGCATCAAGAAGAACGGACTGCGGAAAGGAAACATTCGCAGTCCGGATTGGCGTTATGATTGCCAGTGACCAACATGAACGTTCTCGATCCGTTCCAAATCGTTTGATCCGTCCAGCGCCAACTCGACTACGTGACAACCAAGACAGTGCTCACATGGGAGGCCAACTTGCGATGTGGACCGCTTGAATTACTTCAATCGGCATTACTTGTTTGCATCCACGGAACGTTGATAGACGCGGACGTAATCGACCTCCATTTGGGCCGGAAATGCCGTTTCGCCATTGGGATTACCCACAAAACCGCCACCAACTGCCATGTTGAGGACCATGTGGAACTTCTGATCAAACGGTGCAGGGAAGGGACCGCCCGTGGAGTTCCATTTCGTTTGAGTTTGATAAAGTTGACCATCGACGTACCAACGAATTTCACCTGGCTCCCACTCCAAAGCGAAGTCATGAAATTCGTCAACAAAATTCCCCTTTGGCAGTTGGTATTTCGTCCCAGTGAATTTGTTATTTGGCCAAGTCGCGCCATAGTGCAAAGTGCCGTGCACGACCTGAGGTTCTTGTCCCTTGAATTCGACAATATCGATTTCACCACTGGCGGCCCACGTACCATAGGTATCCGCCGTTGGCATCAACCAAATCGCGGGCCATAAGCCCTGCCCTTTTGGGAACTTGCTGCGGATTTCAAAACGGCCATATTTCCAATCGCCGCGGTTTTTGCTGCGAATGCGGCCAGAAGAATAATCACGCGTTGTCCCTTGAATGCTCGCCTTATCGTTCCGAGCCTCCAAGATTAGTCGCCCTTTTTCGAGCCGAACATTTTCAGGCCGATCGGTATAAATTTGCAGCTCATTATTGCCGCCGCCGAACGCGTTGATCTCAATTTCCCACTTCGAATAGTCCAATGACGGGCCTTCGAACTCGTCTTGCCAGACCAACGCCCAGCCTCCGTCGAGTTTGGAGCCTAAACCGGGCCTAGATTCCTGACCCTGAGCGGAAGTTCCCAGCGAACCTGCGACGCCTAACACACCCATCAAAAAAAAGATCCATAGATTTGATGGCATCAGCATCGCTCGTTTTCTTTTAACTTCGTTCTTCGGCCAACACGCCCATCACCAACTTTGTCAGACGCGGAGCAGCGGCATTGGCCGTCGCGATAATATGGTCCACGTTTGCTGGCTCCAAGGCATCCGGCAAACACATGTCGGTGATCACCGAGAAGCCGACACTGCGCATTCCACAGTGGACAGCGACAATCACTTCCGGGACCGTGCTCATGCCAACCACATCGGCACCAATATTTCGCAAGAATCGGTACTCGGCCCGCGTTTCAAGATTCGGACCCGCGACGGCGACAAACACGCCTTGGTGGGCGACAATATCGTTCTTCCGAGCAACTCGAAGCGCTCGTTCGATCAAAGCAAAGTCATAGGGCTGGCACATGTCAGGGAACCGAGGTCCCAAGCGATCGTCGTTGATGCCAAATAGCGGGTTGTCGCCCATCAAATTGATCTGATCCTCGATCAACATGATGTCCCCACTACGATAATTCGGGTTCAAGCCGCCACAAGCATTCGATACCACCAAAAGTCCCGCTCCCATGGCATGCATCACACGCACTGGAAACGTAATCTCTTTCAGGTGATAACCTTCGTACTTATGAAAACGGCCCTCCATGACCATTACTGGCAATCCATTTAGCTCGCCGCACACAAGTCGTCCGCGATGACTAGTGGCCGTGGACCGCAAGAAATTTGGAATCTCTGCGTAGTCCAAAGATGCTTCCTCTTTGATCTCCTTGACCAAAGGTCCTAACCCCGTCCCCAAAATGATTCCTGCGTGCGGCTGACGATTCCAAACCTTTTTGATGGCCGCCGTCGATTCCTGAATCTTGTCGTATAGGTCCAACATAACTAGCGTCTTCTCGCCAATACCAAAAGAAATGACTTCCGAACAAGTTCGCTCTGCCCGCGTCAAACAACGTCGAGACCAAACTTAACGTTTGGCGGAACAGACTTCAATCCCCGGTCACACAAAACTCTCCGGGTCCAAATCGCCTTGCGATTCGGAGCTCCAATCCACGACGACGAGCTATTGACAAGCCTATGCCGAAGTCGGTGGTTCCAGCAACCGAGAAATCAACGGCAGCAATTGTTTTTTGCGACTCACCACACCGTTCAATTGGTACATCTGTTTTTCTAATCGAGGATAGCTAATTTTTTGCCAGGCTTCTAACTCTTCCGATAACAAGAGCAGGCTGCCGTTGGACATGATGTCGGTCACCAACAACGCACTAAAATCCAAGCCTCGTTGTTGGCAATGATCCGACAATGCTTGCGTCAGTTCTTCGTGTCGTGTCCAGAATAACTCGAAACCAATTTCCTCAATTTGCGAAATCGAAAACCGACGTCCATGTTCGCGAAACTCTTTGCAATCTTCGCGAATCACATCGGCAGCCGCGCGGCTCCTGAGCGCCGAGCCAATTGCGAAAAACTCTTGAGCGTGTTCTTCCAAATTGTACTTCGTGAACTTCTGCAGCCAAACCAAAATGTCGCGGTCCACGTCAGTCGCGGTAGGAGAACGCAGATTCAGCGTATCTGAAATAATGCCACTCGCCAAACACAAGGCGATGGCAGGCGTGGGTTCCAATCCAGCGCCACGATACTGCTTGGCCACCAAGGTACAGGTTGAACCGACCGGCTCGTTAACAAAGCGAATCGGTTGAGTCGACTTTAACGATCCCCCCAATCGGTGGTGGTCCAAGACTTCGACAATGTCGGCCTCTTCGGCGCCATTGACGGCCTGACCGAGTTCGTTGTGGTCAACCAAAATGATCTGTGGACGAGGCGGATTCACGAGATCCGACTTGCTGATCACCCCGACGAGTTCACGATCATCACCCAAGACGGGAAACAGGCGTTGCTCGTATCGATCCACCATGCGGCGAACATCGTCGATCAAGGATTGCGTCGGCAAGGTCACGCAGTCGCGATCAATGGCGTCATTGATCAACCTTGATGACTTGATGCGCATCGTCGTCGTCGCGGTATCGTGCGGGCTATTGATAATGGTCACATTATTCGTGCGCGCCAATTGCAACAAACCGCTGCTCAGTTTGAAACCGCCACTGACAACCAGAGCTCGGACCCCCATTTCCAAGGCGGGTAATTGGATTGTCGGCCGATCACCACTGACTACGATCAGCTGTTCGGGTGGGAATTTCGCTAACCGACTCGTGAACCCACCGGCACTCATCGCGCCCACGGTGACAATCATTGGCCCATTCTTTTCAGGGTCGACCGCGTGTTGGAAGGTCCCCCCAATCATTTGACAGACCTTACCCAGGTTACTAATCACTTGTCGTGACCGAACCGGGTCCGAGTCTCCCATGAAAATCAACTTCAGAAGGTCCAAAAGCGACAACAGGCCCACAAACTTGCCGTCTTTTCCCAGCACCGGCAGAGTCCCAAGCCCATGTTGCTCCATTCGCTCAAAGACTTCAAAAAAGACTTCATCTTCTCGAGCGGTAATCGTGCTCCTACGACAAACTCCACTGATTTCTGGGCGAACATCCATGATGATCTTCGGAGCTGCCAAGCCACAACGCTTCAAAACAAATTCGGTGCGCAGATTGGGCGGGCCACAACAGGCGGCGACGGCATCGGGCCGGTACGTTCGCTGCAAATAGTCGGCGTAGCCAATCGCCGCACAGATCGCGTCGGTGTCAGGGTTCTTATGGCCAAAAACCAATACGGACATTGGCAAATCTTTGCAGAGGACTATTCAGATAAACTGCTCCGACCACAACCGATAGTCGAAGGCCGCGTTCGCACAGCCGAAATAGCTTATCGCACCAAACGCCTTTCGCCCAGCCGAGTGCTCCGCCCAGAACTCGAATCGCCGATTCATGACGACATGAATCGGCGATTCGTCGGCTCCCGTCAGTTTGCAATCACGCGACCTGGCACAAATCGCGGTCGACCGCGGGTTCCCAGTTGATTTCGGCTAAACCTTCGCGAATTCCGTTCGCAAACATTTCGGCCAATTCGGCAACATAAGGACGAACCATCAATCCGGCTGGGTAAACCGGCAATCGTATAATCTCGACACCCTGTTCGGCCTCGAGCTCGACCTTCGCGCGATACGACCGATAGTCCCGCTTCGGACGAAACATATACATCTTGCCCGGGTAAATTCGTGGTCGATAGCGATCGGCCTGCGCATCATGTTGCCGCCAGATTTCCGCTTGGTTGATGCCTCCCGACTTGGAGTTGCTGCTGGATCGCCCGAATAGGCTACTGAGCATGCCACGCCAGACTCGAGTTCTCACTTTGAGGGCTTGCCATTTGGACTGGAAGAACTTCCATTTGTCACCACCTGGCAAGAGCCAGAAGTTGCGGAAGTGGAAATCGAGCCGCTGCATTTGATAGATAAACTTGATCGAAGGTGTGAGTTGCGACGACTGGGCTTGCCACCAATTGTAGGTTTCGACACCTGCCAAAAACGCGACTTGCTTCCCTTGAGCAATCAATTGCTGAGCCACTTCCAAAGCGATCGTGCCGCCCGAGCAATAGCCTGTCAGTAAGTAAGGTCCATCGGGCCATACTTCTTGCATGTCCTCAATAAATCGCTGGGCCATTTCTTCGATTCGCTCGGGGATAGGTTCGCCGTAAACTCCGGGCGAGTTTAACCCATAGACCGGTTGATTGGGGCCCAAACAATCGGAAAGCTCGTGATAAACCAGCGTCAATCCATCGGCAGCCGGCATGCAAAACAATGGCGGCATCGTTCCTTCCGTTTGAATTTCTTCTACGGTCGAAGCTCGGAACGGTTTGAACGACATTTGTAAAGCCGCCGCCGGTTGGACGGCCGCTCGTGTTTCTCGCGGAACAGATGAATCGGCAGTTCGCAGGTTGGTTGTCGTTGAAGGCTCTTGAGCGCCGGGCCCGTCATCCCGTCCCGGTAAAAAGCCTGCGCGACGCAATTCCAGACAACTATCCTTAACGGCGTCGATGATCTTCCGCACATCCGCGTCCGAGTGTTCTGTTGATAAGAAGCAGTTGTCGCCCCAGCCACGAGTAAAGATCCCGCGATCCAACAAGTGGAAGTACAACATGTCGGCGTATTCGAGATCCGGCGGGAAGATGAAGCGGAACAGTGACGTAAACCGTGCCACCCGAATGGGCATGCCCTCCTCCACAAAGAACTGGTTGATCTCGGAGGCCAAACGTTCGGTTCTTTGACTCAAGGTC
>JAEUIP010000264.1 GCA_016795075.1 Planctomycetaceae bacterium
CCAGTTTACAACCTAGAAGTCCAAGACGAACATGTCTACTACGTTGGCACCAATGGAGTCCTGGCGCATAATGCGGGTGACAACTATCAAAAGGGTTCGAAACCCAAGTACTCGCCTGATCTAGATAAATGGATTGATAAGAAGGGTGGAACTGCTTGGTCCGAATTAGAAGGAACCTGGGTATATAAAGATGCTGATGGAAACATAGTCAGATATCCTGATGGATACCCCGACTTCGAAGGAGCCGGTCTTGTAAGGCAAAGTACTGTTATTGTTCAAGTGCCGAATCGAACTACGGACTTCACCGATGCTGATGCTAGCGCACCTCTTGGACCGCGACTGCCAACTAATACTTGGCACCATCATCAAAACATGACAACAATGCAAGAGTTTGATTCAATTATACATTGGTGTTTTACACACGAGGGTGGCTATTCTAGAAAGAAACGAGGTCGTGAATAGCCATGTTTCCAGAAGAAACGACTTTTGGCATTGAATCAAAACTGCGTTCAATTGAGTCTCGGGTTGGGTATCAGCTACCGAGCGACTATTGCGATTTCATGAAATCGGGAAAACAGGCGACTGCAATTGGTCGAACATTTCACATACCTGAATGTAAGGCTGCAGCCACTATTGGTAATCTTCTTGATTTTGACGAGTCGTACGGTCTATTTGTTTGGCTGAACGAAATTGGTGATGAATTGCCAGCGGCGCACTTCCCAATCGGCTTCGATCCTGGAGGCAATGCAATTATCATGGACGCAACTACGGGATGGATTTACTATTGGGATAGCGCGCGTCACTTTCCTGGTTCAAGTGACGAAGATAACGTATACCTAATAGCTAAGTCTTTTTCGGAGTTTCTTGATGGGCTTTACGACTAAGTTCCTCACGGAATCGGCCAGACGCTAAACTCAGATAGGTAAGACTTACGCAGGTCCCACCCGGTAAATTGCGATCCGCATCGACATTGGCAAAGGGTTGTTGCCGCTTGGCATTCTGCATTTCAGACCAAGTCGACCGCGTTTGACAATCTCACCCACTCAATACTTCCCAAACTTCCGAAGAAGCCCTGCTGTACCCGCAGGCATCACGTTCATCGAGCATGGATCCGTCGTGGGAACGCATTGGTGTGACGGGCAATCATCCGATCTGGTCCGAGGACCGCCACGATTACATCGCCGCGATGGACTTGCGCGTTGGCGAGCGCTTAAAGAACCTCTCGGGCGACACCGTCTACGTCCAACAAAAGCTCCCCCGTCCCGGCCCCACCCCAGTTTACAACCTAGAAGTCCAAGACGAACATGTCTACTACGTTGGCACAAATGGAGTCCTGGCGCATAATGCGGGGAAGGATAATGCTGGAGATTTTTGCGAGTCGAGCGGTAACGGAAAACCGCCCATCCAAGGGCCGATCCGTTCGTATAACGAGGCTAGAAAAGCTCGCGTCCCCGGTTACGACGACCACCACCTTGACCCGCCGCTTGGTCGTGAAGATCCAAGTTATCCAACAGGACCGACAATAGGCGTTCGAAATGACAATTCGGGCGGCATTGTTCCAGGAGGTGTGAACCTCCATACGGCAAAAGGCGGCTTTCAAACAGCATTGAATTATCATATTAAGAAAGACCTTGGACTTACGATCAAGCAATGGAATAATCTTCCGGACGAAAAACGACGACTCCACCTGCGGCGATACTATGCGAGCTTGGGCATTCCATTTCCAAACTAGATCGGTGTTAGATGACAACTTACGACGAACTGGAACAACTTTTGGCTACGTTTGCCCGCGATATAGCGATTGCAGAGAGTATAGAATCGGCAAATCCTGAAGACGACCTCGCTGTCAAGGCAGCGGTCGTTGGTTTTTCTTACAACTCAAGTACTATGGAGTGGACGAAAGCACATTTTGAATTCTTAGTACGACGTATTGAAAGTGACTACGACGCTGAGTCGTTGACGGAGTATGGTGAAAACGGATTGAACGTCAAATTGTTCTTCTCGATAGCAATGGGTTACTTATTGGGCCTCTTTCAGAAAGAAAAAATCACCGAGGAGGAGTTCAAGATTGCGGAGCAACAGATTCCCGGCATGATCATGATGCATCTTCCAAGACTGATTAAGATGCGAAACTGAAACCGATGTTCAATGCTCAATTTGGACGCTGATAATTTCCTACTATTCATACGAGAACACCGGATGGCTCGCTGCTCAAGATGGAGATGCTGCGACATGAAGATTGGGTGCAGGAGAATATCGATTACGAATTCCTGGACGAAGAAGACCTCAAGGCCACATCGCTCTTGACCGCCGCCAATTCGTCCCAGTTCCTCAAGTCCTTGCCACTCGAAGCGCCGCAAGTTCCATTGCGAACTTTGTTTGCCGAACTGCAGGATGTGCGGTTGGTGCTGGCTGAACTGGGAGCAGATTCGGCATTGGTCACGATCTTGTTGGATTTGCCCGAGATCGGTGTGCGGCAACGCTGTGAAGCATTTTTTGATGGGTATACTCAGCACTTGTGTCGGCCTGTCAGGCCTTTTCTGGATGAGATGTCACTCTAACCGGTGGCTCGCGCACACCGGCAGAGGTTGTTTCGGCCCATTCGGGCCTGTTTTGACCAGAAAATATGCTTCACAGCGTTGGGGGTTCGCGGCGAGGCGGTGGTGACTGGGGTTGAACCTTGTCCCGTGATCTTGCCTGGCCCCGGGGAAAGTCGTTCTCACCACCTTCCACCACGCCAGCAGCCACCTCATTGATCTCTACCTCCGCCCACAGCCACCCACCGGAGTGAACTCGCAAGCCAACACCCACCTGACCTCAACGTCCAACTCAACCACTCACCGCTGCCACCCACTCAAACATCAACTCACTTTCCTTCGCCGGAAAGATTCTTCAATCGCGCGACATGTAGGTTCATCGCGGCGACGTCGTCGTGGATGGCCTCGGACCCGATCGAATGATTGCCCTTTACGCTCGTCGACTGCTCGACAGGGACAGTGAGATTGGTTCACCACCGAGACACGCGGAACACAGAGGCTATCGTTGGCATAAGCCCTCGAAGGCATTTAGAATTCGATCGGCCCGCCCGGACGACTAGTAACCGAAATCTCGATTGAGTTTAGTGCCTTTCTCGCGGTCAAACTTGCGCACCAATCAAACGAACCGGTTGGGGGCGGTGGCCTACGCCGTGACGGATTTTTGCCTGCCAGTCCATCGACATTTTGTCGGCCTTTTAGGCCTTTTCTGGTCGAGAGACTGCGCTAACCGGTGGCTCGCGCACACTGGCTAGGGTTGTAAAGGCCCGTTCGGGCCTGTTTTCTCGTTGGGAATTCCTTCACGGCGTGGGGGCGGTGGTCCCTGTAACCGGTTGGCGGCCGAAGTCGGATGCTGCATACGGAAGTTCCATTTAACCGATCCGGAGCCGACGCCGGACGCTGCAATTTGTTTGGGCAAACCATAAAAAACCGAACACGACGATAACTTTGACCTACAGTCCCTCGGGTTTTGCTTTTAAACGGTCCGATTTTTCTGAATATAACGGAGGCGCCGACATGTCGCTTCGCATGCAATTTGGGTATTTGTTGACTGGCCTGACTTCGGTTTTGGTCGCCACCATTTTCGTGGTTCAGATGTACATCATCCTCCCGACGTTCGAAGACTTGGAGCGCGAAAGTGCGATCGCGGATGTTCAACGATGCACGGCGGCGCTGGATCGGGAAGTCGAACTTTTGTCACATTTCTGTCGGGATTGGTCCGCCTGGGATGACATGTACCGATTCGCCGCCGACTCCAATTCGGAATTTATTGAAAGCAACTTGAAAGACAAGTTCTTCGAGGTTGCCCAGATCAATCTCATCTGCATTCTGAATCCCCAACATGAAGTGGTTTGGGGTGGGTTCTACGACTTCGAGACCTTTGCTCCACTAGACAGTCAAGAGCTGTTTTTAACCCTCACTCAAGAGCAGCCGCGTCTGAATCAATTTGAGAGTCTAGAAGACTGCAAAGCAGGTCTGATTCGGACAAGCAGCGGGCCGTTGCTGATCGCCGCACGACCGATTACGAATTCCAACGAGGAAGGGCCAAGTCGTGGCACCATGATCTTTGGCCGGTTATGCAATGAAAAGTCCGTTGCGGGGATCCGAGATCGCACGAATGTCAATGTGACCTTGTGGGAATTACAGAGTAAAGACCTTCCCGACGAATTGGCATCGCTGCAGGAATCTCTTGTAGCAGGCCCATTGACCAAGGTCGTGAGCAAAGACGAACTCGATGCCTTTGGGTTGGTTAATGACGTCTTTGGAAATCCGCTCTTGCTGGTGCAAGCGAAGCTACCACGACCCATCATGGCGCAAGGGCGCGTCGCCGCGTACTTTGCGACCGCGTTCATTGCCATCGGCGGATTGCTGACGATGCTGGTGCTGGCGTTTGTGTTACGCTCTCAAATCACGGAGCCTCTCACGCAAATGGCCGATCATGCCGTCAAGTTGGCCAATCCTACGGGCAGCAGAAATTCGAAAGAGCGTCTGAATCTCACTCGCCACGATGAGATTGGCGTGTTGGGTAAAGAATTCGACCACTTGATGGATCACCTCGATCAATCGCGTCGCAAGCTCTCCGAAGCCGCCCATCAAGCGGGCATGGCGGAATTAGCCAGCGAGATCCTCCATAACATCGGCAACGCGGTGAACTCGCTCAATTGTTCGATCGCCCAACTCGAAACTCGAATTTCCGAATCAAAGGTCAACGGCCTACACCGGGCGGTCGCCTTGCTACGTGAACATTCAAGCAACCTCGAGCAATTCTTTCTTCGAGACCCGCGTGGGCCAAGACTGGTCCAGTACTTATTGGACGTCAACCAAGCCATTCAGGACGAACGCGTCGAGAACCAGCGTGAGATCTCGCGTATTCGCGATACCTCGCATCACATCTCCGAGATTATTCATGCTCAGCAAGCCTTCGCCAAACGTACGGACTTCCGGCAAGAAATCGATCTCCAATCCTTGGTCTCGCAGGCGGTCGCCATCAACCAGCAGTTGATTCAGTCGATGGGCGTGCGATTGGTTCAGAGCATTCCCGATCTTCCCGAGCTGATGCTCAATCGCAACAAAATCACGCAAGTTTTGGTGAACATGATTCGCAACAGTTTGCAAGCAATGCAAAATCAGTCGCCCGATCGACGAATGCTCAAAATCCAATGTCGCTTGTTGGACCAGGGTGATTTGGAAATCGAAGTCTCTGACACCGGAATTGGTTTCGACGAACATACGCAAGCCAAGTTGTTTACACACGGCTTCTCGACGAAAACGACTGGAAATGGTCTGGGGCTGCACTACTGTGCCAACGCGATTCGTGAAATCGGCGGCAGTATCTCGGCCAGCAGTCCGGGGCCTGGAATGGGTGCAAGTTTCCGGATTCGCGTTCCCAAGGTCCTCTGTGAGAGCGACTCGCAGCTCGAATTCGAGCCAACACTGTGTGCTGCGACCTAGCTGGTTGAACGCTTCAACCATGGTTCTGTTTTCCAATCGAGCTCGTTTTTCGCAGGGAGTCTCCTAACATGACAACGACATCCACTCCAACTCGAATTTTGATTGTCGACGACAATGCCGCCATTCACGCCGATTTTCGCAAGGTCTTGGCGACCTCGAGAATCGATCGATTGGCAGATGACGAGCAATTTTTGTTTGGCGAACCGCAAGCCTGCGCCGACTCACTCGAATTTGAGATCGACAGCGCTTTTCAAGGCGAAGAGGGTCTGGAGAAAGTGCGCCAAGCCAATTCCTCCGGGAGGCCCTACACGATCGCCTTCGTGGATGTCCGCATGCCGCCGGGTTGGGATGGGATCGAAACGATTTCGCGAATATGGGCCGAGTATCCTCGGCTCCAAGTCGTGATTTGCACGGCGTACTCGGACTATAGTTGGCACGAGATTTGTGAGCGTTTAACACACCGTCAAAATTTGCTGATCCTCAAGAAGCCTTTTGATGCCATTGAGGTCATGCAGTTGGCTTACGCGTTGACTGAAAAGGCCCGATTAGCCGATGAAGTCGCTCAACACGTGGAATGTCTTGAGCAACGAATTCAAGAGCGAACCTTGGAGTTGCAACGCTCCAATCATGAACTGCAGTCCCAAGTCGTGCAACGGGAACAAGCCGAATCTCACCTCCACCATCTGGCGTTCCACGATACGTTGACGGGGCTGGCCAATCGCCAAAGTCTGCAAAACAATCTGCAAGCGTCCATTGAAATGGCGCGGGCCAATTCGACCGAAAAGTTCGCCGTCATGTTTGTTGACGTCGATCGCTTCAAGTCGATCAACGATGGTCTGGGCCACGAGGTTGGCGATGAACTGCTGAGGGCATTTTCCTCGCGAATCGAAAAATCGCTTCGCTTGGACGACCTGATGAATTCGGCCGGCACGGACGCGTTGGCGGGGCGCCTGGGCGGCGATGAATTCGTGATCATTCTGAAAAGATTGCGTGACTCGTTTGATGCGGTGCGCGTGGCAGAGAGGTTGTTGCGAATATTGGATCGTCCTTACCAAATTCAAGGTCAAACCATTCACATTTCCCCAAGTATCGGCGTCGTGAACTTCGATCCCAGCTACCAATTAGCCAGCGAAATGCTGCGTGACGCGGATACCGCCATGTACGAGGCGAAGCTAAAAGGCGGCGACTCGTTTGTGGTATTTGAACCAAGCATGCAGACCGCGATTCAAGTTCGCTTGAGTATGGAGCATGATTTGCGTCAAGCCATCATCACCAATCAATTCTGGTTGGCCTATCAACCGATCTGGAGTGTTCAGGACCTCAGCTTGCAAGGGGTCGAAGCGTTGATTCGATGGAACCATCCCGAAAAAGGAATGATTCGTCCCGATCAGTTTATTCCCATCGCCGAACAAACCAAGCTAATCGTACCCATCGGCGAATGGGTACTGCGAGAATCGTGTACTCAATTTGGGAAATGGAAGCGGGCCGGGCTGGCGCAAACCCCCAAATACATCAGCGTCAATCTATCTCGCGTTCAATTGATGCAACCCGGGCTGGTTGACGTTGTTGATGCGATACTGAAAGAGTCGCAGATGTTAGGACCTGAACTGCAGTTCGAGGTCACTGAATCCATGATCATGGAAGATCCGCGCCAAGCTTGCGCTGTGATTTCCCAGTTAAAATCATTGGGCATACGTTTGGCGATTGACGATTTCGGAACCGGGCATTCGTCACTGGCTTGTTTGCATGAATTTCAATTGGACGTACTGAAGATCGATCGATCGTTTGTCAAGCAAATGAACGAAGGGACCACTCATCCCGCGTTGTTGAATGCCATTGTACGACTAGCCGAGAATCTGGGCCTGGAGTGTGTTGCCGAAGGCGTGGAAGAACGCGATCAGCTGGACCAGTTGGGAGTCATGGGTTGCCATCGCGTTCAAGGCTATTTGCTGGGGAAACCCAAATCCAACGCCGATTTTGTCAGCGAGTATCTGATGGCACCATGTTTGTCGCAGTCAACGGCATCGGAACCAACCAACCAAGCGATCAGTTCGGCTTCGATGGTGTTCGATGCAAGCACCACGCCATCCGCCAGCCTTCACCGCTAGGTCAGACATTCGGCCTGATTCGATGGCGTCCAACGCGGCCGTGGTTGGCGAACGGTGTTTGTTTGGAACAGACGAGAAGGAACGCTACGCTGCGAGTTCAGGTCCGACGGGGCCGACACAACCTCGGCCGGTGGGCGCGAGCCACCGGTTTGAGTTGTGCTCCGATTAGAAAAGGCCTGACAGGCCAACACAAACTTT
>JAEUIP010000265.1 GCA_016795075.1 Planctomycetaceae bacterium
CAATGTCTCGTGAAACAACGCTCGTCCCAATTCCCAGATTTTCGCGGGCGGGATTTGTCCCAAGTGTCCCTGATACACCACACTGGACAACAAAAATCGATCGCAGATCACAACCTGCCCAGCCGCCAAAGCCGGCGCAATGACTTCCGCGATCAATTGGGCGCGAGCCGAAAAAAACAACAGCAGTTCCGTCAATGGAGCAAGTTGAATGTCGGCTCGATTTAATAATAGCTGGCGAATCTGCAGGCCCGCCGGAGTCGTCCCCGGATCCGCGCAACAAACCACCGCTTGGCCTTGATCGCGCAAGCTCTGGGCCAACCATTCGATCTGCGTCGATTTCCCGCCGCCATCGATTCCATCAAGAACAATCAACATACGAGCCCATTCCGCTCCGGAAACTCGAAAATCCCCGGCCCAGCGTAGGTCACGACCGCCCAAATGTCGAGATGCCGACCGAGCCACACATAGTAGCACGAACGCCCTGATCGTGCCGAACAATGTAGCACGAGCGCCCCGATCGTGCCGAACAGAGTAGCACGAGCGCCCCGATCGTGCCGAACAGAGTAGCACAAGCGCCCCGATCGTGCCGAACATAGACGCCCCGCACCAAGTAGCACGAGCGCCCCGATCGTGCCGAACAGAGTAGCACGAGCGCCGCGTTCGTGCCGGGAGCCGTCCTCCGCTCAAACCTCAAGCATCCTCTTCGTATCGGGAAACAACGTTTCGCCGCGATTCTCTCGCTCAAGCGGCATTGTCGACCCTAAAGCAAGAAAATTCCGCGAAACACGCCGCGAAACACTCCCGCGGCGAGGTTTTCGCCGACGAAAGTAGAAATTGGTTGCCAAATGGACCGGCAACCGGGTATGATAGAGCCGAGGGTTTCGCAAGCACGCCCCAAGTTTCGACGGTATCGCCTTGGGGCTTTCCCGCCGACATGTTTTTTCAGTTCCCGCCCCGCCCAAAACATCCCGCCAAATACGGACGACCGAGGTCCATCAACCCGGTGGACCACGAAGTTCCTCGCCTTGGAGTTGTTGATCGATGACCGACCAATTTTCCCGACGCCGGTTTCTGCTTCAAGCCGGAATCAGCGGCGCGGCCGCCAATTTGATGCTGAACCTGCCCAGTCTCGCGATGGCTCGGCCAAATATCCCGACGCCGCAAAAACAACGTCTGGTTTTTATCTTCAGCCCGAACGGTGTGATCCCCAAACATTTTTGGCCTTCGGACGCCGGCACCGAATTTGAACTGAAGCGAATCATGGAACCGCTCGCCCCGTTCAAAAACCAGTTGATGACCATCAAGGGTCTGTGCAACCGAATCAAAGGCGACGGCGACGGACACATGCGCGGGATCGGCTGTCTGTTGACGGGTATCGAGTTGTTCCCCGGTGACATCCAAGGTGGCTCGGATACACCAGCGGGTTGGTCCATGGGCATCTCGATTGATCAGTTTCTCAAAAACCGACTCCAAGAAAATCCTGCCACACAAACTCGGTTTGGCTCCTTGGAGTTCGGCGTGATGGTTCCCAAGCGAGCCGACACGTGGACGCGAATGTGCTATTCGGGACCCAACCAACCCGTCGCCCCCATCGACAGCCCGTACCAGATGTTTGATCGTCTGTATGGCCAAGCCAAAAACCGAGAACTGCTGGCCAGTGTCTTGGACGACCTGACGGACGACTTCCGCAAGATCGAGGCCAAACTGAGCCAAGAGGATCGGCACCTGCTACGTAGCCATGTCGAGATCGTGCGACAGACCGAACAAGAACTAAAACTGGAATTGGAATTGCAGGCCAAACAAAGCGACGTCGGCCATGCCGTCCCATCCCTGCCGGCCAACGTGAAGGAACAGAACGACAATATCCCGACGCTGACCAAGTTGCAGCTGGACCTGATGGTCAACAGCTTCCTCGCGGATTTCACTCGGATCGCTTCTTTGCAAATCACCAACAGCGTCGGTCAACCGCGCATGAAGTGGTTAGGCATCGAGGAGGGGCATCACGATTTGTCGCACGAGCCCGATAACAACGAAGCCGCTTACGAAAAACTGATTCGCATCAACACCTGGTATTGCGAGCAGGTTGCTTATCTGGCCCAACGCTTGGCCGAAACTCCCGAGCCCGGTGGTGAAGGATCGATGTTGGATCACACGACGATCATCTGGACCAATGAACTGGGCAAAGGCAACTCGCATACTCGCGACGACATCCCGTTTGTCATGGTGGGTGGCGGGCTTGGGTTCAAGATGGGTCAGTCGATTCGAATGAAGAACGTCAACCACAATCGTTTCTTAATGACCATCGCAGCGGCCATGGGCCACCCGGTCGATTCGTTCGGCAACCCAGACTACTGCGGCGATGGCGTCCTGACCGGTCTCACTTAACACCGAACGACCCAGAGGCACACACCGCTTGGGCGTTCAACAAAGATCGACCGGTCCCCACTCCTTGATTCCCGCCTTTGAGTTCTCACCTGATCGAGACTTCGATAATGCGATCTGCACTGCTGGTCTTCGCCACAATGTTCTTTTTGGTTGGTGAAATTTCGGTTGGTCGGGCGTCAGCCGACGAGCCGCGGGCCGAATTGGACTTCAACCGCGATATTCGCCCGATTCTTTCGAACCATTGTTTTCGCTGTCATGGACCAGACGAAGCAGAACGAGCCGGCGGTGGGGCTCAGGGCTTGCGGTTGGACACACCCGATGGCCTACGCGAAGATCTTGGTGGGCACTTCGCGGTCGTACCCGGACAGCCGGACTCCAGTGAGTTGCTGGCGCGAGTTAGCAGTGATGATGACTCGCTGGTGATGCCGCCGCCCGAAGTAGGCGTCCGATTGACTCCCGCCGAAATTGCGCGACTGCGCCAGTGGATCGCGGAAGGAGCCGTCTATTCGCAACACTGGGCTTATGTGGTGCCGCAACGACCGGCCGTTCCCGATTGGAATGACGCCGCCGCACAAGCTTGGATCAAGAACTCGATCGATCACTTTGTTTGGCAACGACTCCGGCAAGAAAACCTCGTGCCGCAACCCGAAGCCGATCGTTATGTTTTGATTCGTCGCGTCGCCTTGGACGTGACGGGTCTGCCACCCACTTGGGACGAAGTCCAACAGTTCGTCAACGACACTTCGCCCAACGCTTACGAACAAATGGTCGATCGGTTCCTCGCCAAAGACGCCTACGGCGAACATTGGGCTCGCATGTGGTTGGACTTGGCCCGCTACGCCGATTCAGCTGGCTATGCCGACGACCCGGCTCGCACGATTTGGGCTTATCGCGATTACGTAATTCGCGCCTTTAACCAGAACATGCCTTTTGATCAGTTCACCATCGAACAAATCGCGGGCGATCTCTTGCCCAACCCCACCAGTGACCAGTTGATCGCCACCGCCTTCCATCGCAACACCTTGACGAACAACGAAGGAGGCACCAACGATGAAGAGTTTCGGAATGTAGCAGTGGTCGATCGCGTGAACACGACGTACGCCGTGTGGATGGGCACGACCATGGCCTGCGCGCAATGCCACACCCACAAGTACGATCCGTTGACGCACGCCGAATACTTTCAATCGTTTGCCATCTTTAACAACTCGGAAGATGCCGATCGAGGCGACGAATCCCCACTGCACGAAGTCTGGACAGAATCGCAGCTACAAGAACGGCAACGATTGCAAATGATCCTGGCTAGCGACGAAGCCCTCTTGCAGCAAATGACACCTGCTTTGCAGAAATCTCTCGAAAGCTGGGAAACAACACTTCCTCAGCAGCCGCAGTGGCGCACGCTCAACGTGCTGTCGGCAATTAGTGCAGGCGATATCGGACTGAGCATTGACCAAGAGTCGAAGGCAATTCGCAGCGCCCAAGGAGTCGCCAAAGATAATTTCGAAATCGAATTGGATCTGGGCGCTCTAAATTCAGAAGGCTCCGACTCGTTGACCGCGATCCAGCTGGAAGCGTTGGCCGATGCGTCACTGCCGGGCAATGGCCCCGGTTGGAGTGGCGGCAATTTTGTGCTCAGCGAACTCCGCGCGATCATCGTACCTCCCGCAAACACGCAGATTGCCGGCAAGTTTGTGCGCATCGAGTTGCCCGGTTCTAACCGCATCTTGTCGCTGGCCGAAGTCGAGGTCCTGGCCCAAGGTCAGAACGTGGCCACCCAAGGGTCGGCTACCCAAAGCAGCACGGCATTCGAAGGAGCGGCCCAACGCGCGATCGATGGCAACACCAACGGGCACTACTTTGAGGCCAACTCGGTGACCCACTCCATCGCAAACGAAACCGATCCGTGGTGGGAAGTCGCGTTGGCCGATGTCGCCTCGATCCAGCAGATCGTTGTGTGGAACCGCACCGACGGTGGAGCATCGATCATGCAACGACTGCAAGGAGCGCGCGTGAAAGTTTTGGATGAAGAGCGCCGCTTGATTTGGGAAAGCGAAATTTCGGATACTTCGAATCCCTCCGTGACCTTGGGCGTCGATGGATCACGACCCTTGTCCTTCGCTGCAGCCTTTGCGGACTTCAACCAAGATGGATTCAACGCCACCAACTTGTTGGCCAAGCCGATCGACTTGCAGAAAGGTTGGGCCGTCGGTGGCGCCACCGGACGTGATCATCAATTGACATTGGTCTTGGCCGAACCTGCCAAAATCCAGCCCGGCAGTCGCTTGCACGTGACGCTGTTCCAGCAATCGCCGCACTCGGCACATCTCTTGGGCAAATTCCGACTTCAGGCAACCACCGACGAGACGATCACGCAATGGGCTTCAATACCACCTCAAATCCAAGCAATCGTGCGTGTTCCAGCAGCGAACCGCAGCCCACAGCAGGTAGACGAATTGGCCATCTACTATCGCTCGATTGCGCCGGAGCTGGAAGATGTTAGGCAGCGAGTCGCCCAAACCCACACGCAGCTCGTCGCGCTCCAGCCGACCACAACCGTGCCGGTCATGCGCGAACTACCGCAAGATCGGCAGCGAGTAACCAAAATTCACAACCGGGGGAATTTTATGGACTTGGGCGATGAGGTTCCGCCAGGAATCCCAGTAGCCTTTGCCAACAAGAACCAACCAGTGCAAGATCGATTGGCGCTCGCGCGGTGGCTGGTGTCGCGCGACAATCCCTTGACGGCTCGCGTGACGGTTAATCGGCACTGGGAACAATTGTTCGGTACTGGGATCGTCGCCACCACCGAAGAGTTTGGCGCTCAGGGTGATTTGCCAACGCACCCCGAGTTGTTGGATTGGCTGGCCGTCGAGTTCATGGAACGTGGGTGGGATCAAAAAGGTCTATTGAAGACCCTATTGATGAGTGCCACCTATCGACAGAATTCCAAAGTAAGTCGCGAGTTGGCTGACATGGACCCCGAGAATCGTTTGTTAGCCCGCGGGCCTCGGTTCCGCTTACCGGCGGAAACGATTCGTGACCAATCGTTGGCCGTCGCAGGCTTGCTGAGTCCCAAACTGTTTGGCCCGCCCGTCAAACCGCCGCAACCTGCCCTGGGTTTAGCGGCGGCATTCGGCTCCAGTACCGATTGGCAAACCAGCAGCGGTGAGGATCGCTATCGGCGCGGTATTTACACGACAATGCGACGTTCGAATCCTTATCCTTCAATGAGCACGTTTGATGCTCCCAATCGTGAGGTTTGTACGTTGCGACGGATTCGCACGAACACCCCGCTACAAGCTTTGGTAACTTTGAACGATCCCGTCTACATCGAAGCAGCCCAAGCGTTTGGGCGACGATTGGTGCAACATTCGGGAACTATTGAAGAGAAGTTGAACCTGGCCTTGAACCAAGCCCTGTCTCGTCCCGCAACGGCCGATGAAATCCAGGTGCTTAAACGACTTCACGAACAAGCAACGGCGGCGTTGCAGGGCCAACCTAACGAGGCCACGAAACTCGCCACCGAACCCTTAGGGCCAGCCCCCGCAGGCAGCGATATCGTCGAATTGGCTGCCTGGACCGTAGTAGCCAACGCGATCTTGAATTTGGACGAATTCTTGATGCGACGCTGAGATAGTAGTGGATCGCTCCGCGATCCAACTTAAGATTTTAATGGATCGCTCCGCGATCCAGTTTTGAATGGTCGTGGATCGCTCCGCGATCCTTCGTTGGATCGCGGAGCGATCCACTACAAAGAGAACCAACAGGTACAACCCATGAAACCCGCCTGGAACGATCCTCGAGTCGAACAAATTGCGTGGCAAACGCGGCGACATTTTCTCCAAGCAGCGACCGGCGGTTTGGGCGCTGTGGCGTTGACTTCGCTCTGGCAACAGGAGAGCCTTGCCAAGACTCCCATGAATCCCACGCTTGGCCCTGATGACGTGATCAATCCGTTGGCCGCGCGGGCTCCCCACTTCGCAGCCAAAGCCAAGCGAGTCATCTACATACACTGCACGGGTTCTCCGCCGCATTTGGACATGTTCGATTACAAGCCGGAGCTGGTGGCTCGTAGTGGCCAAGACTGCCCGGATTCGTTTTTGGCGGGCCGTCGCTTTGCCTTCACTTCGGGCGTGCCCAAGTTGTTAGGAACGCCGCGCAAGTTCTCACAACATGGCTCGCAGGGAATGTGGATGAGTGACGCGATTCCGAACTTTCACGGGATCGCCGATGAAATGTGTTTGATCAAGTCGATGTTCACCGAGCAGTTCAATCATGCGCCGGCCGAGTTGCTCTTGTACACGGGTTCACCGCGTTCGGGTCGACCATCGCTTGGGTCTTGGGTCACTTATGGTTTGGGCTCGGAGAATGAAAACTTGCCGGGCTTTGTGGTGTTGATCTCCAGTGGCGTGCAACCCAACGGCGGGAAGAATTCGTTTGGCAGTGGATTTCTGCCCAGCGTCTTTCAAGGTGTGCAATGTCGGTCGCAAGGGGATCCGGTCTTGTATGTGTCCGACCCGGCCGGAATGACTCGTGATTTGCGTCGCTTGTCACTCGATGCGATTAGTGAGCTCAATCAACAACAGGCCGCCGAAATGGGGCACCCGGAAACCGCCACGCGCATTGCCCAGTATGAATTGGCCTTCCGGATGCAAATGTCCGTGCCCGAGGTGATGGACATCTCGCAGGAGCCCGCGGAAGTCTTGGCACAATACGGAGCGCAACCGGGTGCATCTAGTTTGGCGAACAATTGTCTCCTGGCCCGCCGCTTGGTGGAACAAGGCGTACGGTTCGTCCAGTTGTTTGATTGGGGTTGGGACTTCCACGGCACGGGGCCAGGCGAAGATATTCGCGATGGTTTGACGACCAAGTGTGCCACGATGGACAAACCCGTCGCGGCGTTGATCAAAGACTTGAAGCAACGTGGTTTGTTGGATGAAACCTTGATTGTTTGGGGTGGTGAATTTGGTAGGACACCGTTTCGCGAAGGTCGAACGGCCGGTAGCAACATCTTGGGCCGCGATCATTATCCCGACTGTTATTGCATGTTTATGGCCGGCGGCGGCGTGCGCGGTGGACTAACCTATGGTGAAACGGACGAATTAGGATTTTCGGTCACTGAGAACAAAGTCCATGTTCATGACCTCCAGGCCACGATCTTGCATCAGTTGGGTTTCGATCACTCGCGACTGACGTATCGCTTCCAAGGCCGCGACTATCGTTTGACCGACGTCCACGGCAACGTCGTTCACGATATCCTTGGCTAAGGATTTGTCGCGAAATAAATTACGGATTTCGTACGTCGAAAGCTGCGGAATGACTCTCGCTGGCTCTGGCGGTTGAATGATTAATGATTATTGAAGAATGAAAAATTCAAA
>JAEUIP010000266.1 GCA_016795075.1 Planctomycetaceae bacterium
TCTGGAAAACAAAGCCGGGGATTTAGCCTTGAACGAACTGCGGATTCGGCAGTCGGAGGCTGGCTTCGATTCAACCCGTCCTTCGTATCAATTGTTGAACCAACCAGCGGTCAACGGCCAACTCCAAACATTTGATGGGACGAATTGGACGATCGAGACTCGGAGCTCAGAAGAAAACGCCGAACAAAAAGTCGTTTCCGTCCCCCATGCAGAATTCAGCAACGCATTTTCCATCAATCCGGTAGTTTCCTTGGACGGAAGCAAAATGACGAGTATGGAATTCTATGACGGGATGTTGATCTCGGGTGAATTGCAGGACTTCGATGGCCAAAGACTTCGATTGCTGACGAACGCAACCGACCAGACGTTCGAAGTGCAGATCGTAGGGGCTCGACAGATGAAGTTTCCTGAGACGCCTGCACCACCAGCCGATCAAGAATTCACGCACAGGATGTTTAATTTGGTGGGCGAGATGCGGGGGCGATTGGAACCCGGCTCGCAAACGGATGGCAATGTCTTGCAGTGGCGATTACCCGGTGCCAAGGAAAGCGTCGCGTTTGCTTCGGCGCATGCGAAGATTGTCCTGCAGAAGCGACAATCGGCCGGCGATTCGACGAAGGCTTGGCCGGACACGATGTATTTTTATAATCGGGATCGGATTCCCTGTCGCGTGTTGAGCATTTCCGAAAATACCGTCCACTTCGAGTCCTTCACGGAACGTTCGCAGGTGGACTCGGCTTTACTAAAAGCCATCGATCTGGAATCGGCGGTGACAAACGCCGCCGTCTCACCACAAGATGCCAATTGGATTCTTCCGGAAAAGTCACGTGAGTTGATTATCGCCAAAGATGATGAACTTGTGATATCCGAGGGAGCAAGCTTCGGTCACGCCAATTTGATGCGAACGGGTGGCTTCGAATTTCAAATGAAGTGGGAGCCATCAACTTATGGCACCATGGAAGTGGATTTGTTCGGAGCCCCCCGACTGGAACGAGACGGAAGTGTCAAACTGATCTTCTATTTCTACGATTCGAATGTCATGATTTCGTCCCAAGGGAATGAAAATCAACAGAATCAGTCCACTGCCAATCATCAGGCTCGCGTGCGCATTGAATTGAAGGACCGAGACCTCCAGGTAATGATCAACAATCGACTCGTCTTGACCCAACCACTTCCAAACGAAGGCCTCAGTGGCACAGGCGTCAAGTTTTCTTGCAATAAAGTGACCAACGAGAAGTTTGTTGGTCGGATGTCGGCAGTTCAATACTTGGTCTCGCAAGAGCGGGGTGAAACTACCATCATTGCTGACGAGCAGAAGGAGCTACTTCTAACGATCCCTCGAATTCGCAAAAACAACCCTCCTCAACACGTTTTGCGGGCGGCAAACGGGGACATGGTCCGCGGCGAGCTGTTGAGTCTGGACAAAGAGTCGATTCAATTCCGCGCGAATCACGAAGCCTTGCGGTTCCCGCGTCGATTGGTCACCTCCCTCATATGGCTCCATTTTCAGGTCGATGAATCAAACGGTGAAATTAACGACGCTGCAGGTGACAACACCATTGCCCCCGTCACTCCAAACGACGAATCGACGACGGGCAAAACCCATGAATTGACGCCTTCCCATCGACAATCGGCGCAAGTGCTGATCTCCGGTGATCGGCGTTTGACCTTCGAACTGCACTCGTGGCGCGACGAACAACTAGTCGGGCGATCTTCCGCGTTAGGCGAATGTGCGATTCCCATAGCGCAGATCGAAGAATTGCGATTCGGCTCGTTTGCCAATCAGGCTTTGGATGTGCCCTACTCGGACTGGGTCGCGCGACTGGCTCCCGAACCTCAAATGATGACCGGCACCGATGGTGACCAACGTAGCGATATGTTGTTTGGTTCGCGATCGCCTTTGATCGGTACGGAAGTCCCCGATTTGAAGTTGACGACCTTGGAAGGCGAAACGATCGAATTGAAATCCCTGGTTGGCAAAGTTGTCGTGTTGGATTTTTGGGCCACTTGGTGCAGTCCGTGTATTCGAGCGATGCCCGACTTGATGGCTGCCACTAGCGAGTTCCCGAGTGACGACGTAGTTTTGTTAGCCGTCAATCAAGAAGAAGATGCGGGGACCATTCGAGAATTCCTAAGCGGCCGCGCGTGGCAGTTGCAAGTTGGATTGGATAACGGAACAATTGCACGTCGCTTCCAAGTTCAATCCCTACCTCAAACAATCATTGTTGGTCCAGACGGCAAGATTGCGTTTGTCAAAGTCGGCTATTCGACCGACCTGCGGCCGTCGTTGAACAAGGCTATCAAAAGCCTCCTAAGCGAGTGAAGCAGCCTCCTTTATTTCGGCCAATGAATCAACAAAACAAGCCTGATGGTCTCCCATCAGGCTTGCGAGTTTCAAGCTTGTCCTGAACCCGACCTTAGTTGTGGGTCTTGAAGTCCAAGTACCACCAGCCGTTCTTCCATTCCAACTGGACTTTTCGCCATCCGAGTGGAACTTGTGGGTAAGGATAGAACGGTCCGATATAAGGCCAAGCAGCTGCCGAGTATTGACCTGGGTAGGTAACGCCAGCGTAGTTTGGATACGCGGCGTAAGCTGGCCAAGCGTGACCTGGCATGTTGGGGTGATCCATCATAGGAGCCATGCCGCCACCTGGGCCGCCCATCGGCACTGGACCGCTAGCCATTGGCGGAGCTTGTGGCATCGCTTGGACTGCGGTCATAGGAACCGAGTTTGGTTCCTGGGGAGCGTAGGCTACCGGTGCTACCGTGGCAGCCGCGTTTTGCCGAATCTCAATTTCATCGACGATTTGGACCAAGCCCAAATCACGAGCCGATTGAGCGATATCAAACACCAACGCTTCTTGTTGTTCGCTGCCGACATAGCCGGAAATCGAAGCGGTGCCTTCTTCTACTTTCAAATCCAATTGAAAGCCCTTCAATTGGCCTTGTTGCTTGGCTGTTTGCAAGCCTTGCATGATCCGATTCGCGATCGATTGGTCGTCAGCTCGCCCGGTTTGGGGCATCAACAACAGCATCGTGGCGACCGCGAAGCCTAATCCTAAACGTCGCATCATTACCCTCCTGAGTAAGTTACTGCGGCCCACGAATCCGTCAATGCAGCACGAGCACTCCACCACCATCGCAGCAGTGAACCTCGACGCTCGCGCCTCAGGGCCAGTCCATTCAAAATGTTTTGGGTTGGTGCGATCCGGCAATCGGGGAAATTCACCCCTGATTATCCGTGCAGGTCTCGCAACCCATCATTATTTTCGGATGTTGAGAGCGCCGAATGGTGGTTTTTTTTCGATTTTATCAATCTTCGCGAACATGACACCAAAAATCACACCGCCAACTCCAGCTGATCGTTACAGACCCCCAAATTTATTGGTCGTAAGCAACGCGAGCGGGATCACAGCCAACGCATCTACAGAGAATGTTTACAAACGGGGCGGCGAACGGCGTGGCTTGCGTTCCAGCATCATCGCCTGATCGTCATTGGGATTGGGAATATTGTTATTATTGTTGTTATCTTCCATCGCGGGTGGTCGAGGCGGCTCGGTGTACGACTCTTCCCACTTCCAGCCCAACGGAGTCGAAAGCTCGCGCTCCGCCAATTTTGCCCATGGTGTCTGCGGATGCTCCTCCACAACCCGGGTCAAATACATCGTGGCCTTCTCCGCCAAATTCGCCAATCGACTTCCCACCTCAATACTCTCCGCAGGTTGCAGCTGCCAAGTATTGTTCTTCGGGTCTTCAAACTTCAAGCGAGTCTTCGCGGCAGCTAGCATCGCGTTGTAGGCTTCCGTCCGGACCTTCGCCGCTAGCACCCGCCCCATAGCCAAGTCGTACCCAGCCCGCCAACGGGGGACCAATTCTCTCTCGCGAGTCGTTTCACCGACCGCCAAAATCGCGTAAAGCTGTTCCAATTGCGGTTCCAACAAAGCAGCGGCACGTTGGGCTTGCGACAAACTATTGACAAACTCGGCTTCATCCAATTTTGGAAACCGCAAACCTGGAGTTACCAAGGCACCCACACTCGACTGCATGGACGCTCGTACCAAAGCCTCACGGCACGGATTCTGTTTCAATCCCTTCTGATAACGCTCCAGATTGATGTAGTCAGGCCGATAACGCTGCATCACGATCGGATCAAAAAAGTAGTTGATGTGAGACGCGTACGGCGAGGTCTCCCAGGCACTAACCCGTCGGCCCGTCATTTGACGATTGGGGTGAACCGTAAAGTAAATGCCACCGGTTTCAACGGCCAACCGCGACATCGCAAACGGTCCAAACCCCGAATCCATGGCCTCCAAATCCTCTTCGGGCATCCCGAAGAAGCCCAATTGGATTCGTTCCGGCAAGAGAGTCTCTGGGCCTTGATCCAAGGTGGCCCATTGCGGGTCTTGGTCGTAGTCCGGATCTGGATCGACCCACTTGAACCGAACTTTTTCAGTCCCAAACGGAGCGGGAACTCCAATGACGTACACGGGGGCTGCCGCACGACGGCAAATTTCAATCGTTTGATCCATCAAGTCACGATCATCACCGACCTCATCCGTAACCACCAACAGCATGATCTTACGTTTATCGGACAATTTCGAATCACGCAGATACGTTTTGTGGTCCGCAACGGCTTGTGCGATCGCCGCGAATGATCGTTCGATCCCAGCGTCGTCGTCTTGAATCTGGTCGAAGGTCGAGAGGATCGCGTCAACATCCCGCGACGGTTCAGGCAACATCGACTTCAGGCCACTGGCATATTGATAAACTTGGGTCAGCAGTGGAGCCGACTGGAGCGGCTTGCCTTCATCGGTAAAGCCCAGGATGGTATCCAATTCGCGGTAAACACGGTCGAAGCGTTGCTTGATCTCCTGCCGTTGAGGCTGGAGCGAAGCGGATTGATCAAACAACCAGATCGCTAAAACGGGACCTTGGTCACAAGCGCGCAAGATTTCGTCGGTAATTTGATCGACGGCTCCCGTCGCCCCCGAAACGCCAACCCCCGATGCTCCGCGGGCAATCACGTTGGGATTTGCTTCTTCGGCAGCCAAAATCGAATCGACATCCGGGGCAAACGTGGAGCCGAAATCGTCGAGCATCGGTTGCTCCATGGGAGCCAAAGCTTGAACCGCAATCGTCTGAGCCTCATTCTTGAGGCCCTCGTCAATAGATTCACCCAAGTCACCAATTTCTTCTTGCGGTAAATCACTGATCGCTAGTTCGGTCAGCTCAATTTCTTCGATCACCTGCGAGTCAGGTTCGCGTTCCAACACGACCAGCGGACGTCCCGGCGTATAGTAAACCACGGAGGCTAGTGCCGCGACCAGAATGACATGGAACAATAAACTAAAGACATAATACGGAGCTTCCCCGTCAAACGGAGTGGCGGTTTGTCCAGTTCGAGATTGCCACCACCGACGCAGTGTTTTGAGCACAAGCAGACCCTCCGCAGATTAGTCGAATCGCCACCCAGCTTTGCATATTGTCCGTCAAATCGACTGAAAAGGCAATCAGAATCGCAGCATCACCGGGTTTTTCCGAAGATTTGGCCTAAGGCTTTATGCCCAAAAGCGTTTGCCCCTCTGCGGTCTCGTCGTTTTCCCCGGCATTTGCCAGGCCCTCCTGAGGGTCAAACCGGGTCAAACCTCCTGAAGGACAAAACCCTTA
Organism: Planctomycetaceae bacterium; assembly: GCA_016795075.1. Taxonomy (GTDB): domain Bacteria; phylum Planctomycetota; class Planctomycetia; order Pirellulales; family Pirellulaceae; genus M30B19. The sequence goes on from JAEUIP010000266.1 coordinate 5,668, forward strand.
CCGGCATTTATCCCAGTAACATTCAACGGAAGACCTTGGCAGTAGGAACATTCCATGTGCCCCGACCATCAAAAAGCACTCGTTCTTCGAGAAGCGATGGTCGGCACAAGGAGTTTGCCTGGTACTTATTGAACGGCACGGAGTTGTAACCGGGGCCTAATCCCGAGACCCAGGAATAATGTTGAGCTGCATTCGAGTGCCATCCCGCATCACCGAAATCGAGGTTTGCTGACCGACCTTGAGAGCTTCAATGGCGTAGGTATAGTCGTAAACATTGTCGATCGCCTTACCCGCAAGTTCGACAATAACATCCCCGCCCAACAGTCCAGCCTTGTCTGCCGGACTGTTCTTCGTCACGCTGGACAAGAGGACTCCCTTCACATCGTCCGCTCCATATTCGGGAACGGTCCCCAGGTACGCGCGCATGTTGACGCGTCGTTGGCCCTCCACCTGAGCCCCTTGATACAGCTGAAAGGGCAGCGGTTCGTCGGCGGTTGCCAACCCGCGAGAAACCAACGTCATCAAGCGCCCAATTTGGGCCGCACCTTCCAAATTCAGCTTTTCCGGAGTGTCCGTTGGCTTGTGGTAGTCTTCATGACTCCCGGTAAATGCCGCCAAAATAGGAATGCCACGTCGATAAAACACACTGGCATCCGTCGGCAAATCGCAATCGTCCTGCAGGACCAAAGCCAATCCGACGGGAACGTTCCGTTTTTCGATCTCCGATCGCCATCCCGTTGACGAGCCCAAGCCCTGCAATATTAGGTTTTCTCGGAGTCGACCCACCATGTCCAAGTTCAAGTTGGCGGAAATCATCGGATACAGGCTGGTCGGCGTGCTATTCGACGATTTATCTTCATCGGCCCCGCCCTGCTCTGCCGGCGCTTTTGCTGGCGGATTCGCAGTGGCCGCTAAGCTTTGGGCAAGCAGTTGATCCACGAAATGACTCGAGCCAATTAGCCCCAGCTCTTCTCCACTCCACGCGGCAAACACCAGATCACGCTTGGTTTTCAGCTTGCCGGTTTTTACATCCCCCGCTAGTGACTGGGCCATTTCCAACAAAACCGCCACACCGGACGCGTTGTCGTCGGCCCCAAAATGAATCACTTCTTGGCTGGCATTGGTCTCCAACGACCCGCGGGCCCGGCCTTTGCCCAAGTGATCGATATGAGCCCCAACCACAATCGCTTGTTGGTAAGGCAATTTGGTTTCATTTTGTATCGAAGCGGGAATTTTTCCGATGACGTTGCGTCCGGTCTTCCGAATTTTTTGCACATCGACTACCGCCTCCAAGACCACGTCTGGCATTGGCAACCCAACCATCAACTTGCCCTGATCCAAGTTTTCTTGCACCTTGGCCAAGTCGCGATTGATTGTGGCCAACCAGCGAGCCGCAACTTCGTCAGAAACCGAAATGATCGGCAAACTGGAGCCTTGCAGGGCGCCGGTTTCGTCCAATGGCACCAATTGATTGCGAACTTGGGATCGTGGCCCGGAAACCACGATCAAGCCGCGAGCTCCTTTGTCTCGCGCCAATGCCGCTTTGCGATGCAAACTTTGAAACAGTGCCAATTCTTGCCGACGCTCCGGACTCACGTCCTCCGGCATGAACCGAAAAACGAGGACCCATTTATCGGTCACGTCCAAATGCACATAAGAATCGTACTCTTCGGAGTTTGCCGATTTCGGAGCGGCCATGCCATATCCTGCAAAAACGACCGACGCCAGTTCGACCTGTCCAGCAGCCGAAAATGCGACCGGACGCCAATCCTGATTCAACTCCAAAGTGGTTTCGCCCTGCACGAGTCGATTCTTCACGCCCAGTTCAACTCCCGCCGTGAATGTAAACTCCTGATACCAAGTGCCATTGTCACCTGCGGGTTCCAATCCCAATTGATCAAACATGCTGGCAACATAGGCCGTTGCCAATGATTCGCCCACCGTTCCGGTCCCACGCCCGCCTAACGCAGGCCGACACAAATAATCGACATGACGCAAAACGTCCTGCG
>JAEUIP010000267.1 GCA_016795075.1 Planctomycetaceae bacterium
CATTGGATCGAAATTCGTCATTACCTCACGCGATTCAGGCTTGGGTAAAGGAAGCCTTGACACTGGGCGACAAGTCTTCATCATCCGATCAACCCGCGGACTCGGGCGAACCAATCTACGAACGGTTCATGGCCATTGCGGAGCCCATCTTGTTTCGGACCGTTTTAGAATCTCTCGACGGAAACCGTTCCGCCGCGGCGGATGTTCTGGGAATTCACCGGGCCACTTTACGCGAACGTTTGGCCCGATACGGAATTGATGATTCCAATCGGCGTTAAGGAAGAGAAACGACCGCGACGACGTCGCTTCGTGCCCCAACACCCCCGAGTTTCGCGAGTATGGGTTTGTGCTAACTCCACCGAATCTTGAGGCCCAATTGCTGCATCTGCAACAGGGCTTCCGCGTTGCCTCGGGCATCGTCGACAGGATGGTGGGTATGCTTGGTGCGCCGCAGGTGCTTGAAGTTCACGAACATGTCACGTTGCAGCCCTTTGTACAACGAGCCCAAGTTGGTTGAACTGAAACCAAACGGATTCTGCCCCAAAAAGTGATGAAAGTACCAATTGATAAACTGCCAATCGAAGCCATTGTTGTCCGAAACAAAGGTCATTCGACCTTGGCAATTTTCCACCAGCCAGCAATGAAACGCATCCATGACTTCTGCTGGATCGTCAAATTTTAGGCAATCCGTGCGACTGAAACCAGAAACCGCCAATGCCTCGGGAATATATTTTTCCGAGATCGGCTTTAGTTGTCCATAAAACGTTCGGCTCAGTTCTGGCTCGACAATGACCGCTCCAAAACAAACCATTGAAAAATCGCCAGGGATCGGTCCATCCGCTTCAATGTCAACCATGACGTAAGCCATGCCTGGTGCCTCCATTCTTTTTCGTTCACCAATAAATGTTTGTGTTTGATCCGCGTATCGTCTTCAAACAACGGCAAACTATTCCGGGTGGTAAGAATCTTGCCAAAGACTGATGCGAGTTCATCGATCCAAAAAAGCAAACTCAGGACAAGAATCGCGCCGCATGAACAAATGGGGAGGACAAACATCAGCGTGGGAGTCAGCGTCAATAGACCAGCCGCATGAGCTCCGTAGGCAAACGCGATGATTCCTATAATGGCTCCATTGCCAAAGAGGGAAATCGTCGCGAGTATCTGCCGAATTTTGCTGCGATGGGAACTATCCATGTTGCTGACGCATCCTTTGCAAGTGTACGTCAACCCACGTGTGTTCGGCTGCCGTAAGCGGTGGGTCGGGGACTTGGGAATAATCGATGTCGTTGCCGTAACGGCCGCGTTCGTAAGCTTGGTTCACGATCGTTTGCAGCGGCAGACGAACATCAGCGTCTGTAGGGCGAAGCGGAATGCGGATGTTCGGCAATGGCTGCCGATAATCTGCGGGATAAAGTTCAGCTTCCATCAAGTTCTCCGCTCGGACTACACCCACTCGGTAAGGATATCGTAGCGATTCGGGGTACAAATCTTGTGGTGTCGCCATCACCCAACCACCGGCGCGCAAGAGATCGATCTCGACCAGGTTCACACCGGCTTCCAGCAATTCACTCTGTTTGGCGACATATTGTTGGCGGCCGGCGGCTGTGGCCTTGTTTGATTGACTCAGGAACTCAATTGCGGTAACGACTTTTCGACCTGCGTTGCTGTCAAGAATGCGAATAAATCTCAGCGTCTGTGGTGGTCGCACTCGGAGTACGCGGATGGGTTCTTCGGACACAAACAGGGCACCTGACGAATCGCCATCGTGTAAGCGATTTGCCCGCTCAATGACCGAAACATCCGGTGCAATACTTCGCACTCCGTGGTCATCTTCATTCCTGTCGTCGACCAACAAGTACTCTTCGACGCGGGCTTGCAAGTCTTCGGGTAGCTGTTCCTGAATGGCGTCGCATGAATAGGTCGTCAATCGCGTATGGATGTCTCGCCAGGACTTCTCCAACCACGGGTTCATGCCAGGAAATGGATTCGTTCGAAAGTACATCCGTACAATCCCTATGCAATGCCAAACACCTGAACATGTTTTTGCCTAACGAATTATGGCGACTCGCCGACTCACAGACAACCAAATGTGGCACACGCCAAGGTAAGTTGAATTCCACTGGGTTGCTTACCCCGTTCGTTAGGTTTGCCGGAGTGGCAAAACAGGGCTGGGCAAGGTTCTTGTGCGACGCGTTTAGAACAAGCGAGGCTGTGTGACTTGCCCCGAATTGTCCGAGCCTGAAGGGTCGTCGGGGTTCGACGATCGAGAACGACGTTTCGGGCGTTCGGCGCCGTCGTCACTGACGTTTGACGTCCCCGTTTTTTTTGCGGCGGTCGTCGCAGTGCGCCGCGAGGCACCGTCCACTTGTTCCGCGGAGGCCGATGCATCAAAGGCTTCCCATTGGACTTGGCCGTCGGCATCAACTTTGGTCAAGATACGAATCTGTTGCTCCACTTCCTGGAGTCCCTGATAACAGGTCTTCAGCCAACGGACACCTTGTTCGTAGGCCTGCAAAGACTGTGAAAGGGTCAGATTCCCTTGTTCCAACTGGCTGACCGCTTGTTGTAATTTCGCGTAAGCCGTCTCGAATTGTTCGGCGGCTTGGCCGGCCTGGGGCGACAACGGCGACGGTGTTTGGTCAGACGGGTTTGGGCTCATGAGCAGCTCGCGCGAGAAGTCGGGGGTTCCTCCAATAGCCTAACACGCCTGGGCCAAGGTCCCAAGGACAAGTATGCTTTTGCGACGGTCGGTGATTGCTCGGGTCCGAGTTCTGGCAAACATCGCTACGGACCTACGACCGACCGAGGCCCGGAACGGTCCGAATCAAGCGAATGTAACGACCGTCGCCGGATGGTGGATGCGTTGATGCCGCAGTCGAGAAGGGAGGCGTAACTTGACGGACGACACAGAACCAAAATACAAAACGATCTCGGAACTGACGCAGGAGATTCGCGAGACGCTCGAAGGAGATTTTTCGCAAGTGACGGTTTGCGGCGAAGTCTCCGGGTTCAGTGCTCCTCGTTCCGGGCACTGGTATCTGACTCTCAAGGATCATGAAGCGCAGATCGCGGCCGTTGTTTGGCGGAGTACCGTGCAGCGGGTTGGGTTTCCAGTCGAAGACGGAACTCAAGTCGTGGTCAGCGGTCGCCTCACGGTCTACCCGCCCCGTGGTAGTTATCAATTGGTCATCGAACATATCCAACCTCTAGGGGAAGGTTCTTGGCGAGCCAAATTCAGGCGTCTGTACGAAAAGTTAGCGGCGGAAGGCTTGTTTGATGCCACTCGCAAGAAGCCCATTCCAATGATCCCTCGACGGGTCGTGGTGATCACCAGCCCATCCGGAGCCGCGATTCGAGACTTTTTGCAAGTCGCCCAACGTCGCTGGCAAGGCAGCCAAATTGTGATTCTGCCGACCAAAGTCCAAGGGCAGGGTGCTGGAGAACAATTGGCCGCGGCGGTTGGACTTGCGAATCGGCTGCGACCATCCCCCGATGTCATCGTCATCACGCGTGGAGGCGGGAGCATCGAGGACCTCTGGGAGTTCAATCACGAGGCCTTGGTTCGGTCCATCGCCGCCAGTCGGATTCCGGTCGTCTCGGGCGTTGGGCATGAAATTGATGTGACGCTATGCGACCTCGTGGCGGACCTGCGGGCCCTAACGCCGTCCGAAGCTGCGGAGCGTATTTTTCCAAATCAGCAGGCGTTGGTCGAAAGCTTGTGGGATTTCCAAAACCGGTTGGTACAAGGTCTGCGACGGCGGGGGGGTGAAGCCCAACAACAAGTGGAGCGGTTAGCCAACGCGCGTGTCCTGCGGCGTCCGCTGGACATGTTGCTGCAGCATGCCCAGCGACTGGACGACCGCGCGGCTCGGCTGACCTGGCTAATGGAAAACGATTGTCAACGTCGCCTGCAAAAGCTGCAGGGCGTGGCGGGGCGTCTGGAGGCGTTGAGTCCGCTGCACGTGCTCGGTCGGGGATATTCGGTCACCTTGGATCGTCACCAACAAACACTGCTTCGCGCTGAGGACGTGAAACAAGGGGAGCGCATTGAAACCCGACTCCATCGTGGCACTCTGGTTTCTCAAGTGCTCGAAGTAATCAAGGCAGACGGCGGTGGACCGGAAACGACTGGAACTGAACGCCATACGCCCGATAGGCCGGATAGCTATGGTGGTTCAACGGATACGAAACAAAGTTAACCGAATTGGAAACGGGCCCGATCAGGTTGACTTCGGGAACATAGTGCATCCGCTGGTCCGTGGGCACGTGAACCCGGCGGTCGATCCCAAAAGTACTCGGCGTCGGAGCGGGTGGCGGAGTGAACGACGAAGCTCCATATGGGGCCGGTACAGGTGGTACTGCGGGAGCCACGGATGGGGTCCCAAAGTAGTGACTCGGCATGCCAGGGACGTCGTACCAATAGTGATAGTTCTCGACATACATCGGGACAACTTGGATCTGCACCGGCACGTGCACAAATGCGGGTTGGAAGGGGCTAATCACGGGTGGCGGAGGGGAAGGGCGCCGGAACACTCGGCTCATGGAAGAACTTGGCAAGCGATCTTTGCCAACCCGACCTTGGCCTTCGAGAGCGTCTGTCTTTGGTTTGGCGCGATTATTGAGCCCAACCCAGCCGATCACGTATTTGGACGAGGGATTGGCGATGACTTCTCGGCTATCGGGCAGAGTTTCCGGTTCGTTGTCTTGTGGGATGACCAACTCTTGCGAGTTTTCTAGTCCTGGCAACACTTCACCCCCGGGCAAGTCCTGTTCCGCTTGCGGGGCGGCGTCTTGGGTTGTTGTTGCTTGAGTGGTCGTATCTTGAACTGCGTTCACGTCTTGCCGAATCAGAAAACCGCTGATGGGCAGAATGTTGACGACCTTTGACGAGGGCCGATCCAGCAGCGAGGATTCCTGCCCCGAACCAAAACTCGAGAGATTTGTCAGAGATTGTCCCAGTGCCATAGGCGACGTCCCCGAATACACGCCAACCCCCAACACGGAACACAACAAACACACTTGACGCATGCAACGGAACATGAAGTCACCCTCACGCAAGAAAATAATGGCGCGACATTGCCACTCCATTCGTGTTTCGGAAGGTCACGCGGCAACTCCGGATGGGGAAGGCAAAAAAAATGGTGATTCCTGAAAAAGTCTCTGGCAGGATTCGTACAATCGCTGCGTTCGACTGGCCTACTAGGCATCTATCCCGATCATCCGATAATTGGATCGTGCCCGTTTCATTGAGCCCTCAAACTGTGGACAACCATGAAAACCGACGTCATTCGCGAAAAATACTTGCAGTTCTTTCAATCCAAAGGTCACACGCGTTGTGCGAGCGACGTGTTGGTTCCCAAGGATGACCCATCGGTTTTGTTCACTCCGGCCGGCATGAACCAATTCAAAGACCACTTCTTGGGAAAGGTCGAGCTGACGTTTACTCGGGCGACCACCTGCCAGAAGTGTTTTCGAACCGGTGACATCGACAACGTGGGCCGGACTGCGTTTCACCACACTTTTTTTGAAATGTTGGGGAATTTTAGTTTCGGCGACTATTTCAAACGGGAGGCCATTCTGTGGGCGTGGGAGTTCCTAACTTCGCCCCAGTGGCTGGGCATCGACCCGACTCGGTTGAACGTGACAGTCTATTTGGACGATGATGAGGCGGCTGATATTTGGCACAAAGAAGTTGGACTGCCGCTGAACCGCATTACTCGCAAGGATGAGGACGAGAATTTTTGGCCGGCCAGTGCTCCCTCGAATGGGCCAAACGGCGTCTGTGGGCCGTGCAGCGAGATCTACTATCAATTGGACGACGGCAGCGAGGTCGAAGTGTGGAACCTGGTTTTCACTCAGTTCAACCGAGTTGGTGACCCACCGAATAATTTGCAGCCTTTGCCGAGCAACAACATCGACACAGGCATGGGGTTGGAACGCATCGCCAGTGTTCTACAAAATGTGCCGACGAACTACCACATCGACAGCCTATTGCCGATCGTGCAAAAAGCCGGGGAAATCTGCGGGAAAACCTACGAATACCGTACGGACACCGGGCGGCGTTTGCGACGAATTACGGACCATTTGCGAGCCGTCACGTTGGCGATTCACGAAAATGTCGTTCCGAGCAACGAGAAGCAAGGCTACCAAATCCGGCTACTGCTGCGGCGAGCCATTCTGGACGGATTCCAGCTTGGTTTGCGCGAACCTGCTTTGTTCCAGCTTGTGCCAACCATCGTCGAGCAAATGGCGCAGCCCTACCCGGAACTGCGAGACACGGTTTCTGCGGTACAGGCCGAAATTCAGCGAGAAGAACTGCACTATCATCGCTTACTTTTGAGTGCCATTCCATTCTTGGACCGGCAATTACAAGCGGTTGTAGATCAAGGCCAGAAGGTTTTGGCGGGCAACTTGGCGTTTGACTGGTACCAAACCGACGGCATTCCACCCGAGTTGACCAAACAGGAATGCGAGCGATTCCAACTCGAGTTTGACCAAGCCGGATACGAAGCGGCCAAAGAACGTCACGCCGTTGCTTCCGGGCAAGGACAGAAAGACCTCTTCCAAACGGGACCATTGGAGGATCTAAAAGCAGAACTCCGTTCGACCGAGTTCTTAGGGTACGAAACGACGGAATGTCAGGCGACGATCAAGGGAATCGTGTACGCGGATCGACGCTGGCCGGCGTTTGATCAATGCAACACTCCTCCAGAGCAGATGGTCGACATTGTCTTGGACCGGACGCCGTTTTATGCCGAATCGGGTGGCCAAGTGGGCGACACCGGTTGGCTGAAGACGGACGACATGCAGTTCGAAGTGCTCGATACACAAAAAGCTTCGGGATTGATCGTCCACCATGGGATCCTGCGGCGTGGGCGTCTAACGGAGAACTTACAGATCACGGCCAGCGTCGATTTGCAACGAAGAATGGCAGTTTGCCGCGCCCACTCGGCAACCCATGTGTTGCACCATGCTTTGCAACAAAATGTGGGAGCCGATGCCCAACAACGTGGGTCGAAGGTCGAACCAGATCGTCTGCGGTTTGACTTCAAGTGCGACACTTCGATCGCGACGGAAAAACTGCACCGAATCCAAGATCAGGTTTTGGCCTCGATTACTCGAAACGACTCGGTAGCGATCGGTTCACTCCCGTTGGCCGATGCGCGGCGGGCGGGTGCGATGATGTTGTTCGGTGAAAAGTATCCCGAAATCGTGAGAATGGTGTCGATCGGGGACTACAGCAAAGAACTTTGTGGGGGAACTCATTTGGACCGAATGGGTGAACTGCAAGCGTTTGAAATCTTGGCCGATGACAGTGTTTCGGCTGGGACTCGGCGGATCACTGCGATTACTGGACAAGCGGCGATTGAGCATCGGACAGTATTGGCGAATATTCGGCGCGGGTTAGCGGAGACGTTAGGCGTGAAGCCGGAGTTTGTAGTCGCTGGCGTTGAATCGTTGCGTGACCACATCAAGCTGCTGAAAAAAGTTTGCGAACAGGGTCATGGTGACGCACCGACTTGGAATAAACCGTCGGATGCGAAGCTGGCAGATGGTCGCGCGGACAAGTCCGTCGTCCAGGACGTG
>JAEUIP010000268.1 GCA_016795075.1 Planctomycetaceae bacterium
AATGGCCTCGACCCACCATGCAGAATCCCGATCAAATTCGGAATCCTCCAAGTGATTGAAAACGGACAAGTAACCCCAGACCTGCTCACCTTTCCTCAATGCACGCACAATCGCTTGCCGGACTTCGGGATAGGGCCACGATCGAGACTGGGACACCATCCGATTGACAACAATTGGCTTGGGAACGCGAGCCGCCTGGAGAACCTCCGCCAGATTATCCGCCAACTTCGGGCCAAGGGGACATCGGCCGCGAGAATGCCAACCATCACGTTCCCGCGCCTCCGCCCCCGCCTCGGGCTCGTCTGGAGCAAGAACTCGCTGGATCGACATCCCTTCGGCCGGCAATCGTTCGACGAAACGAGTCAGGCAAACTTCGACAAGTTCCGGTTCCGAATCCACACGTTGCAAAGCCAAATCCAAATCATCTAAAAACGCAGCGACCTCGTCGCCGGTGGACGGCGATTGAATTGCGGTGGGCCAAGCAGATGCGGTTCGCAGGGGAAGGGACAATGGGAACTCTTCAAAAACAACACAGTAGTCCGCAGGACGTGGACTGCACGACGTGGTGTTGTATCGGATTCCAAAGGAAGCTCTCCCCAGAAGAATCACTTGCAGCCAATCAATTGTCACCCAACGGTTAACTTGTAGGGATTGTAGCGATGGTCATGTTTGGAATTATCGACCCGTTGTGAACGCCGACTACGAACCATGTGAATGCTCCGTCACAACCGAATACTTAGGGGCTGTAAACCGGAGGCTGGAGTCCAATTCGCACCACCCGCGAGGCCGAACCGGCCAGGGATTCCGGATCCTTGCCCAGACCAACCCCCATATCAAACCGCGGCGACGCACTTGGTGCGACCCGATAAGGGCCAGCCCCTCTCCATCCGTATCTATTTCGCAGAATTTTACCGGCCCACCAACAGGTCCGAGAAACCTCGGCAACTAGGCTTGGTTTTGCATTGGCACCACAATAAGACGGTTGCCACGGACATCAATGACTTTGATCGGCTGCCCAGGCTCAATAAACTTGCCATCCGCAAGCACGTCAACGCTCCGACCTTGGATCAAAGCTCGGCCAGCCGGGCGCAACACACTTTCAGTCACACCTTCATCACCAACCTTCAAGCCTGCGGCTCGGCCTTCGGTCACAACCAAAATTGTCGTCGGTCTTTCATCATCTTTCGATTTACCCACGGGACCTTCATCCCACTTCGGCGGTTGCAATGTCAGACGATTCAAAGCGGGAATGCTGCCCATATTTTGCAGAATCAGTCCAATACCAATGCCGCTCACAACCATGACCAATAACGTCGACAACAGACTAGACCCAAGCTGATTCCATTGCCCGGCCGAAGTTGGATAAACAAAATCCAAGGTCGCCATCACCAACGACAACAGCAGCAAACCAATCCCCATTGCTCCTGCAACACCAAAGCCGGATAGCAAGAACAATTCGGCCGCCAAGCATGCCACGCCGGTAACGAACAAAATGACTTCCAACCATCCTGCGGTGCCACCCATGAAATGACTCCAGAAGAAGAGCGAGAAGCATAAGAGCGCCAATAGTCCCCCCACACTCATCCCAGGTGATGCGATCTCCATAAACAACGCAATGATTCCGACGATCAACAAGAGCAGCGTGACCCAGAAGTTATTCAAGAAGTCGACAACTCGATCGGTAAATCCGTACTGACGAACCGTCCATTCGCCCTGAAGGTTCAGTTGGCTTTCGAAGTCGGAAAAGTTATCGCAATGATGTTGACTGAATCCTAACGCCTCGGCTCGTGAATGTGGCAACGTAACGAAACGACCCAAACGCGATTCGGGGATCAACTTCCAGCCGCCGGGCAACTCTTCTTCCACTTGCGCCGCAACCTCGGCGGCAGGCGCCGCGCCCAATTCATCGGGGGCGCCCATCGAGACGAGTTTGAACTGTTGTGGGTCGTCCGTCTGTTGATAGACCACCGCGTACTCGTCGACCATCGCTTCGGCCAATTCCGGAGAACGACCATGTCGCTCGGCCAACGCTCGTGCTTTGGCCACCAGTATCGAACGGATCTTTGCCGGAGCGTAACGAAATGCAATCATGGTCGGATCCATTTGAATCACACCAATATCGCCAATGGTTGCTCCAGGCTGCATCACAATCGTTTGACAGCCAAGCGCAATCATCGCTCCACCGGAAGTCGCCTCGCGTGGAATCCAAGCAACGGTCTGCCCCCACTGGATCTGCGACAGCATGTCCGCAATTTCCATGCTTTCGACCGCACCACCACCGGGCGAATCGATTTCGACCACAATCAAGTCGGCCTCGCTGTTCTGGGCCTGACGCAATGCCGACTGGACGTAACGCAAAGTCGTATGGTCGATAGGGCCTTTGATCTGCAGCAAGAAAGGTCGCAAAAAAGGTCCCTGGGCCACCAGGTCGTCCCAAGTCGAGTTGGCCCGTACGGTCGACGACGTTAGTTCCGCGGCGACCTCCTTCGGAGCCTCTTGCTCCTGCGCGAAGAGCATCGTCCCTTCGGCCGTTGCCACTGCTTCCGAATCGCGACCTACAAAACTTGGTGGAACAGACGCTTCTATTTGCGAGCTGACCGTCACCCAAAGCGCACTGAACAAGAAAGCCCCTGCGATCACCCCACGTACCGCGTGACGAATTCCGATACCGCAAATCACAGGGAAGTGAACTAAGGGAGCCAACTGCTGATGTACTCCTTGATCGCAACTCCAGACGAAGACAAGGCTTCGGCCCGAGGAATAAAGAAGATGGGATCTTCATCAATGGATCCCGATTGGAAATCAACGGGAATCGAGATCAGAGTTAGCCCTTGCTTGTGTGCCAAGGCCACCGCGCGGGACATGTGTGACGCGGAAGTGATCAAGCCAAACTTACCCGCAGTCTTGTCGGCCAGGAACTCGTCAATTCGTTGCATCTCCTCCTGCGTGTATCGGCCGCCCAAAAACGTGTAGTCGGTGTCCACGACCCCATTGGCCGTCAGAAAGTTCCGCATCGCGTCTTCGTAGGCACTTAGCGATCGATCCATTTCAGCGGGTGTTTCAACTTTCGTCGGCTCGGTGGTTCCCTCGGCTGCTTTCGTTTCGGTCGCCGTCGCATCCGCAGGGACTTCGGGCCCCTGGTCTTGGTCGGCCGGACCATCCACCGTGGTCGCGTTTTTCGACTTGATCTCGTCTTCCTGGTACAAGAACGGGCTTCCTGTGAACACCAGGTGCTTGATCTTACCGGCCTTATACAACCGAATCGCCTCGGTGACTCGCTCCCCAGCAGAGTTCAAGTCGATTTGCCGATTCTTGACCACTTTCGCCGCACCACCCAACACGAAACCGTATTGCATTTCTTCCATCGTGCCGACTTCGACGCTTTGGTGGGTCGCCTCGAGTCCCGAAACCAAATTGTTCGCGATCGTTCGGTTGCCCAATAAACTCAAAGCAATCATCGACAACCACAACAACGCCGCCAAAAACCGTTGCTTTGTAAACGTGGCAGTCATGGCACCAATTAAAAAGATCAGCCAAAACAATCCTACCGGCGACAACAACGCCGACAGGAACTGACGTCCAACAAAAGCACCCTGGAGGTAATAGATCAATCCATAGGCCCCACCCAGGATCACCAAACACAGAATCAATACACCGACTATGGTACTTGCGCCAGACTCTCTGCCGTCAAATTCGTAATCTTCGTACATCGTTTCCCTCGAGTTGTGTCCGTTTGTCGCCGCGTTGCCAATCTGCTCCGAAACGTCACTCAAACCAAACTAATCTGGCCATGTTGCCTTCGAACAGATCCCGCCTTGGTCGACGGTCGTAAACCGTAGTTTAAACCACCACGAGAAATCCGTCGAGGATTGTCGTTTTTTCGCAACAAGTTTTTCATAGTCGGCCGCGTGGGATTCGTCGGTCCAGCGATCAACTTGCCCGAATTGGACCAAGTTTCTCTAGAAATTCACAGAATAGGCAACTTGGGCAACGGCGATACGTCCGTCGAATGGATCTCGAGGTTGAGGCTTCCGGAGACGAACCCTTCCGTCGCAATTTTCAGGTCAGCAAAGCCGAGTTCCCGAAATTGCCGACGAGTGGTCCCCAATACATCCTGTTCACACAAGTCCATCAAACGGTCGACCTCCGACTTGGGAACTTCGATTCTCGCGATCTCACCCGGAAGTACTCGGACACGAACATTGGAAAAGCCGGCTTGCCACAAGATTGATTCGGCCTGCTCCACTCGGTGCAGTCGAGCGGGAGTTACTTCAACTCCGTAAGCCACACGACTGGCGAGACAAGGAGCCGCCGGAAGATCGTGGACCGACAAATGCAAAGCCCTCGCCAACCCGCGAACATCGTCTTTGGTAAATCCCGCCTCCGCCAATGGCGATTGCACTTGTTGCTCGGCAGCCGCTTGCAACCCCGGTCGGTAATCACTGAGGTCATCGTGGTTGGTGCCACTGAGAATCGTGGCCGCAGGATACTCTGCAGCCACCGCGCGCAAGGCCGCGTACAAATGAGATTTGCAATAGTAACAACGGTCGCGATGATTGCGTTGATATAGTGGATCGGCCGCTTCTTGCGTCTGTAGCCAACGATGTGGAAGATTCAACTCCCGTGCGACGCGGTCCGCCGTTTCACGTTGTCGCTGCGACAGACTGGGACTGTCCGCCGTGACCAACAACACTCGCCTGTCATGAGTCCGAGCCAACACGGCCGCAACCAAAGACGAATCGACTCCGCCACTAAAGGCCACGATCGGCTGCGCGTATCGACGAACGATTTGCCACAACGTCAGACACTTGCCCTGCAACTCCGCCGGTAAACCGCTCGGAGGTTCCATCCGGAACAACACAGGATCATGACGTTCGGAAATTGGCTTAAGGGTCATGGTGTCATCTTATTGTTTCAAGCCAGTTCATTATCGAGTCTCGCTGGATCTCGGCCGGACTCAACCTATGTGGCGGAGTGTGGCGAGCATGCCACAAAATCAAAATTGGCGAGTTTTGCTTTGCTTCCATCAGCAAACGCTTGGATACGGCTGATTCGAACGGGGATTCTACTTTCCACAACTCGGCCGAGTGCAACCGCAAGCTTCGACGAATGTCCGGAACATCCAACCCAGCAATGGCCTCGGTCAGTGCAACCGACGTCGGTTCCCGTTTTGTCGTTAATGCTGCAACGTCCGGCTGTTCACCAGAACGAGCTTGCGCGGCGATCGGCACCGAATTTTGGACCGGATCGTACCAAATTAGTACGGGATGTCCCGAGTCCATCGCCTTGCGCAATTGCGATTCGTCACCGGTTTGCCAAATCAACGGTTGGGACGGGACCCAGTGATTTCGCCAGTAATAAGAAAATCCGCTCAGCCCAAGGGCCAACAACACGATAAACGGCCAATAGCGCTGGCCCGTCGGCGCCAGCTTGGTCCAAAGCGCCGGACCAATATCCACGTCCAAGAATGGATCCACTGGTTTCGAGTCCTGTGAATTGGGTGCTGCCATTTCCGGCCCGTTATCCAAGTCAGGCGTCGACGTCATGATGGCGAAACCTCGGGTCCCGAAACAAAAAGAACCAAGCGTACACGATTCGTGCCATGTGATTTTGGCAGCCCGAATTTTGTGTGTCCAGCAGCGGCCGCCCCTGTTCGCAAGGAATCCGGAACGGTAGAACAAAATGCCCGCGTTGCGTGTACCTTATTCATCCTTGGCGGATTCGCCAAGCGGTGCGTTTTGACGATCTACTTGAGCAACCGTTGAACTACCAGCGGACGGAAGAAGTAATTGCTGTGACCGACCATCCTGCTTTCCCCCGCCGACCGTACCAAGCCCTGATTTTTGATTGTGATGGAACGCTGACCGATTCCATGCCAGTTCACTATGTGGCTTGGCGTCGAACCATGGATCGGTGGGGCATCGAATTTCCGGAAGACCGCTTCTATTCGCTCGGTGGGATGCCATCCGATCGCATCGTCCGCCTGCTGGCTGACGAGCAAGGCAAATCCTTGGATATTGCCGTTGCCGCTGCTCAAAAGGAAGAGGAATTCTTGACGATGCTGTCGCGGCTGGAACCCATTGATCCCGTTGTCCGCGTGGCACGGCATTTCTTTGGGCAACTCCCCATGGCGGTCGCCAGTGGCGGATTTCGTGAAATCATCCGCCTGCAGTTGCAACAAATTGGGGTGCAGGAACTATTCTCGGTTGTAGTGACCGCCGAAGACACCGAACGTCACAAGCCACATCCCGACGTGTTTCTAGAAGCCGCCGCTCGACTCCAAGCAGCCCCCGCCGAATGCTTGGTCTATGAGGATTCGGATCTTGGCATTCAAGCAGCCATCGCCGCAGGTATGGACTATGTCGACATCCGTCACTTTCATCAACCTCGTCGAATTCCTGTCTAAGGGAGCTGCGGATGAAAAAGAAATCTAATCTAGTGTTGTGTGGTTGGTCCTTGGCTTTGGCCACTTGTCTCGGTGGAAGCCTGGCGGCATTGGTTGGTTGTGGAGCTTCGAATGGGACCGCCACCCCAAGCTCCACCCCGGCGCCCACCGGATGGCTGGGAATCCCCTCGGCGATCAACTACATCATCAATGGTTTGCATGATGGCACCGGTTGGCTGCTCAACAAGAGCCAAGTCTCCATCAAAAAAATCGGAGACATTCGCCCGAGCAATTCGGAATCGAATGGATGGGAAGCGGACTTTCAGATCGCCGTTGAATACGGCAACGAGTCCTTTGAGACCACCGCCAAAGATATCCCATGTGATCAAGATGGCATTCCGACCGAAGCGTCCATCGATCGCTTGCGAACCTCGGTCGAAGACATCAAAGCCAAAATGAAACGATTGCAGAATTGACCACAAACTTGGGCATGGTTAATCGCAATACCCTATTCTTTCGACACCTCACGCAGCGAAAGACTAAACAGAGGTGCCATGAATTCGATCGTTCTTGCCGTCGCGCCGGTTTGTGATTTGGCAATGTCCTGGGCTCGTTGCCCCATTTCTATACGATAGGCCGTCTCCTGGCAGCAACGGCGAACAAAGTTTCGGAGATCATCGGCATTTGAAACGACCACCGCCGCGTCGTCAGCCAATAACAAACTAACGACATCCCGGAAGTTGGACGTCTTGGGACCAAACGAAATCGCCACTCCATAACCAGCAGGTTCGATCATGCTCTGCCCGCCACGAACCCCCATGCTGCCGCCAACAAATCCGATGTCGGCCACACCCCACCATGCCGACAACTCACCAATGGTGTCAACCAACAACACATCCCAAGGCTCCACGCTACCACTCGCGGCCTGACTACGTCGACAGACTCGCAACTCGCTTTCTACGCACAGCCTTGCGACTTCCTCGAATCGCTCGCGATGGCGCGGCCCCAATGCCAACCGTAAATTCGGAAACTCGTCATGCAAACCTCGAAAAACTTGCAACACCAATTCTTCTTCCGGCGCGGAAGTGCTGCCCGCCAACCAAATCACGTCCGGCGGTGCAATACCAGCCCAAACTCGCAGGGATTCCGTCAACGGGTTTTGACGATTCAATTGGGCCGAATCAAATTTGATCGAACCAG
>JAEUIP010000269.1 GCA_016795075.1 Planctomycetaceae bacterium
GGTCGAGTCTACTTGCATTTCGGAACGTACGGCACAGCATGCGTCGACACAACGACAGGTTCGATACTTTGGACCCGACGCGATTTGAACTGCGATCATGAAGACGGCGCCGGACCATGTAGTTCGCCATTCTTGACCGGGGAGTTATTGATTGTGCACGTCGATGGTCGCGATGTGCAATACGTCATTGCGATGGACAAGAACACGGGCGAGACCGTTTGGAAAGCAGAGCGGTCGTTCGATTACGGCTCGGTGGAGGTTCATCAACGCAAGGCGTTTACGATGCCGTTGCTCGCGCCGTGGGGAGATGGCCAGCAGTTGCTCTCGCAAGGAGCCCAAGCGATCTATGCGTACGAACCGTCGACGGGCCAGGAACTTTGGAAGTTGCGGTGTCCGGGTTTTTCAATTGCACCTCGTCCGGTTTATGCTGACGGAATGGCGTATATCGTTTCCGATCATGACCATCCGGAGTTGTGGGCCATTCGAACGGACGGGGCGGGCGATGTTACCGACACGCATGTCGTTTGGAAAGCAACCGTGGGAGTTCCAGCTCGCGCTTCGATCCTCTTGGTCGAAGACTTGTTGTATATGGTCAACCACCAAGGGATTCTTAGTTGCCTAGACGCGAAAACAGGAGACCTCGTCTGGAAGGATCGAATTGAAGGCAAGTATTCGGCATCGCCGATCTACTGGGGCGGTCGCATCTATTTGTTCAACGAAGAGTCGGTCTGCACCGTCGTCAAACCCGGACGAGAGTTTGAGGTGTTGGCGGTCAATCACTTGGATGGCGAACAGTTATTGGCGAGTCCTGCGGTGGTTGACGATGCTATCATTGTCCGAACAAAGAATCATCTGTACCGACTGGAAGCAACCTTGCCATAAAAATGCAACGGAACATTCAGAATCTTGTGTTTGCTTTGTCAATCACTGGTTTTTGAAGCGACACTTGCCCAAGCGTAGATGTAATCGAGGTAAACCGCGCTTTGTCAAACTCAGCTCCCCGATGTTTTACGGCTTGAGAGAGTTTTGGAGAACTTCATGGAATGTCCGTCTTGTGGAAAACAACTGAAGTTGGAATCGATGGATGGGCTGGCGGTCGAGCGATGTGAGACCTGTGCCGGGATGTGGCTGAGTGTTGCTGACTTCGGGCATTTGATTCGCAAGGCCGACCTGAATAGCGGATCGGCCAAGCCGTTGTCGCATGCGATCCAAGTGAATTGTCCAAAATGTCAGCGACCGTTGGTTCCGTTCAACTATGCCTACGATTCGGGGGTCTTTATCAATCGTTGTCACGAATGCGACGGCGTTTGGCTGTTGGCGGGTCAACTAGAGCGGATCGCGAGTCATCGAGTCGGCAGTCCGGCCGCGCAACGATTGGGCCAAGCTCTGGGCGAAGAAATCCGCGCCGAAAACCGATGGCGTGGGGCGCGGATGTGGCTGCGTTCGCGTGTGCTTTCCGCAAGTGTCGCCGTAGTCTATTTGCTAACAGCGGTGTTGACTGGAGGACTGCAATCGCTGCTGCAAGCGGCTCTATTTCTGGTGTGGCCGTTGGCGTGCATTTGGTTTCCGGACGGGATGGGAAACTTGGTCGGCGTCTCGTTTGGTTATGGTCGGCCCGTGGTCACCCAACAAACGCCGGGCGACTTTGTCGCGGTGGGTGGTTGGATTTTGTTGCTCAGTCCGATGGTCGTCTTGGCCTTTTTCCTTTGAAGTTCTAACCATTTGGCCTAGTCCAAAAATATTCTTGATGGTTTGTCACACGATTCCGGGACCACTGTATTGGCTTCGTCGGCGGCATTCGCTGCGAAGAAACTGACTTCCAACACAAAGGACCTCAAATCATGGCCACTGTTTCCAGTCAACCACGCCCGAAGACTCCAAACCGAGCAGCCGTCCCCGTCAATCCCTATCAAGCTCCGGTTGCTACTCCACCGACGCGGAAGGTTGCCAATCCCGTCGCCACTTCTTCGGAGGCCAACGTTCCGGCCCTGCACAGCGACCGAGCGATTGCGGTGAGTACGTTTTTGGGTGGCGTGATCGCAGGTGCAATCCTTGTAGCACGCAATCAAATGTTGCTCGGTCGCAAAACCCAAGCGATCACGTTCTTGCTGGCGACGATGGTTTGGCAAGCGATCTTGATTGCGGTTACCCTGGCTTTGCCGTTTGAAGTTCCGAGCGGCATTTGGATGGGCGTCTCGGTGGCTCACGCCCTTTTGTTCCAGCAAATTGCCAAACAACTTTTTGCCAATCCCTACGCACAGATTGCGGAAGGCCGCGGCCAATGGGCTTCGTGGGGAATCGCCGCCGCCGCGATTGTCGTCACCATGATCGGTGTCGGTTCCATCGCCATTGCAGTCGCTGTCTTGGCCGGTTAGTTGATCGGTGACCTCCAGACCCACCTCCGTCGATCACGGAGTTGGTGGTCGTTGGTGAGCGTTCACCAGCCATTTCGGAAATCGAAATCACGGCGAGCAGCATGGTTAAGTCCGTCCCGCGGCAACTGCACAATTTGAGGCAATGGTCGGCGACGGACTGTCGGGTTGCGATCGTTCAGGACGTGAGGGCTCTTTCCATGTTCCGCGGTTGGATTTGACGATAGACCGTCAAAGTGTGAAAGAGGATTGCCGAGCCAACGATCAAGGTGATCAACGCACCAGTCGGTGCCCCTCCCGAGAAACGCACGCCCACCGCCTGTTCTAGAATCGGCAGCACTTGCCAACTGTACACCGAACTGGCTATCAGCACGCCGCCCCCGGTCGCCAAGCCATACAGAGCAATCTGAGGCAAAGCGTACCAAGCCATCAGTTGGGCGAAGGAAGCACCGGATAGCTTCAGCAGGCACAACTGTTTTCGATCTGATTCGGCTTTTTGCCACGCGAGGACGAAGAGTAGGATGGCATTGGCGACGATCAGCAGGCTCAGCACCGGCGCCACCATGGTCAGAGTTGCCGACATGAGATTCCGCTGCTTTCCGCGGTCAAACCATGGCGAAGCCAATTGGTAGTTCGGATCGATGGCTTTCAATTTCGCGAGTACCGCATCAACGGCCAGCTCCGACGGCAGCCACAGGTGAATGGCGTCGATCTCCAGTCGGTCGTAGGGCAATGGCATTTCGCTACTCCCAAAATGTTGAAATTTTCGGATTGCCACCATGGTTTCGTAGGGAAGTCGGAAGCCAACTTTTCCCAGATCTCCGCTGACAGCCGACATCGGCATTTGCCAGGAGTATCTTTCCGACGGTCGCCCCGCTTGGGTGATATGTAGGTTCAGGTTGGCTGGCAGATTGGCCAATGAATAGCCCAATCGCCGCAAGATATCCGGCGACACCACCAATCCGTTGGCATCCCTCAAGGCTGCTTCTCGACTCCTTCCTTGATGAGCCAATGTTGGCATGTCTGTAAAGGTTGGATCATTGTTTACAAAACTCGAGGTCATAATCGCTTTGGGCTCACCAGACGCCGCGGTGATATGAATTAGCGTTGTGATTTCGGGAATGAGGCGGAAGCCCGAGGACTCAGGAAACGATTGTTCTAGTCTCGCAAGATGCTGTGGATCAAGGCCTTCGTCTTGCGTGGTGGTGATCGTGAGACAATTGAAGCCCTGCTGATCCAAGAAGGTCGACGTAGCCTTCCAGTACGCGACGCCCAATGCCAACATCAGCGTCACCATGATCGATAGCTTCAAATACAGAATTGCCAACAAGCCAACTCCGTTTGACAAGTTGTTGACTCGCAGATGACGGATTCCGAGACCCGCATATTCCAGTAAATTCATGGCCGTGTTCCTTTCGATTCGTTCGTTTGTTTGATTCGAGCTGATAGGCTGCAGGGAAAAATGTCTACAACAAGTCGTTGCTGTGTAACGGCGCAAAAATTGGCCCACACGATTGAAAAGTAGCTGCCTCCTTCGCTTTCTCCGGCGCTGGTCGCTGACTGCCGTGTTCTACCAACGATTGCTCGTGATGGCACACCGTCGGCAGGTTACAATCGAGCGTTGAGGCCGCGGTGGACGACGTCTTCCAACGAACACGGTTTGTCGGCGGCTGGGATAACAACAAAATCTGCGAAGGCGGCATTAGACTGCACAGCCACTCCCAGTCATGGCTCACGACCAACAGCGAGTTTTGGTCGCGTTGCACACTGTCTCGCACGATTTCGCGGAGCATTGCGGTGGCGGGGACGCTCAAATTGTTCGTGGGTTCGTCCAACAACAGCAGGCCATTTCGCAAGCCGATCATCGCCGACGCGACGGAAAGCATGGTGATCGATCCTCCGTTTAGGCGATCTGCTCGTTCGTTGCGTTTGGAATAGAGTTCCGGGAAACCATCAAAGATACGTTGGAGGTCCGCCGACTTACTGATTTGCGATTGGCTGCGCAACTGGCACACTAGCCGGAGTTGCTCAGCAACCGACAAATGAGGAACCACTGGAAAACTCTGGACTTGCTGGCCAATTCGCCGCAGCAAATTTGGCGTTGCGGCCAATGAACTTCGACCGAACCACTTGATCGAGCCGCGAATTCCAGAGCGTAAAATGCCGCCTGCCGCTCGCAACAGAGTCGATTTACCACAACTGTTGAGCCCAAAAACGCCCTTGATCTCTCCTGAAAGCAACTGGAGGTCAATAGGCCCGACAATTCTGCGACCATCACGCCAGACGCTCGTTTTGTCCAACTGCAAGCTGGGTAGAGGAGCGTTCCAACCGTTCGTTGCAGCTAAAGGAAATGGGTTCGCTTGCATTTTCTTGAATCCTTGTATTTCAATTCATGAGGAATGAAGACCAACTCCGGTGCAATTCAATTTTGCAACCGGAATTGGTAATGTGTACCGATATGAAACGAGACAGATTTGATTAGGGTAGGACACTAAATGGGACGACCCAGTTGCCATGACCGTCATGTTGGTGGGTTTGTTTCCATTCGACAATCGCTTCAAACTTCTTCTCGACCTCGGTGGCCCAGGCCTTTCGTTGGACGCGGGGTTGGACGTACAACTCGGCCCAACTAACTCCAAGGAGGTTGTCACGGATCGGCAGGCCCATCGCTCGTAGTTCTTCGGAGAGCGGTCGATCCTCACCGAGTTCTGCGGCTGCTAGGCTGGTCCACAGCGATTTCAAGGCGTCGGGTTTCTCAACTCCAAGGCTTATAAGCTGGTCCAAGATTTGAATCAAAGACAGCAATTCTTCGTCCCGCATCAAGACACCTAAGTTCATGGCTTGAGGGTCATAAGCTACCCAACAACGATCGACGCCCAAGTGGGTATTGGCATCCAACGAAAGTCGTCCCTGCAACCGCCGCTGCACATTCGCGAGCCGCCATTCAAAAACCGTAGCCGGCAGTCCGCTGCGTTCGCGAATCTCTTCGGAAGAACTGCCTTGCACCCAATGTTCCGCGATGGCGGCCTCGGACACCGCGTCGTCGTGTGCTCGCTCGAGAAGTCGTTGCAAGTTCAAGGCGGTTTGTTGTTGAGTGTATTGAGCTCCCTCGAATTTGAATCGCTCGCCGTGAGTTGCCTCGCAAAGTGCTTCCAATTGTGCCGGGAGCTGATCGCGATCACCACCAAACTGTTCGTGATAGGGCAGTTGAAGCGTGTTGACCGTTATCCCGTTCTTCTGACAGGTTTCCACGACAATCCGGCCGGTATCGCCAATTTGTGGATAGTCTCCTACCGTATGCCCTGCGTTATCTGTGACCAGCAAAATGGACTTGTACGCTGTGGCGTGTTCTGGTCGAGTCAATAGGTTTGTCCCCTGCTGCAGTGCCTCGAACATGCGTTCTTCCCAGTCGCCGCCGCCGTAGGGGCGTAGCTTTTTGATCCAGGCCAACAGCGTGTCAATGTCGTTCGTGAACTCGCTCGACTTGTGAATCCACTGGCTGTCGGCATCACGATCTCGATAAGCTACGATGGCAAACTCGATTTCGAATTCTTCAGCATGGTTGCTAGAGATGATCTCCCGCAAGTGTTTGGTCATGGCCTGCCACACTGGATCGGTCGAGGCGGTGCAATCGATCACAAAAACGATTCGAACTTGTCGAATGGCTTTCTCGATATCCACTTGTTGGTCTGGAACGGTCCGTGGATCAGGACTGAGATCGCGGCTGACGGTCCAGGTGGCGAGCTCTAACAATTGGATGGTGGTATTGCCGATCGTGACGCTCTTGCTATCGAGCACGGGCATCCAGGTCTGACTAGCGCTTTCGTCCAAGGCGGCTTCCAACAACGCGGGTGTCACGGCTTCGCCTCGTAGCTCGCGAATTTTTTCTTCGGCTGTTAAGAAACCGGTCGTGGCTTGGCGGGCCGGGCGAGTGTCTCGATTGAACTCGATCATCTGCATATTGCTGGTTACGATCACGTCGTCGGTTGAACAAAACCCGTCGCCTTTTACTCGTGGATTTCGACCGACTTTGAGTCGCTCGCCGATCGTTTCGAACACATAGACAGTGTCCATCAAGTTAGCCTGTTCGCGGGTCTCGATTCCCGTAGCGGCGCTATAGATGGGTGCGTTATTATGGCGGACGATTGCTTTGACCGTGTTTCCAAGTTCGTCGGTCAGGCAGTTGACTGGCGTGACAACTTCAGCCTCCGTTTCCGCTGAGGGCGAGATCGGGTTCGAGGTCGGGGTGGGAGGGACATCCGGATGCTGTTGGAGTTCATCGCAGCCGGCGAGCCACAAAATCAGCAGCAGGGTTGGATAGCCGATAAAGTTCATTCGCATGGTTGTGTTTCCGTGGGAAAGGGAGTACGTGGGCTGTTCGCAATTCTTGTTTCGAGTTGAAGGTGTCGTCGCCCATCAATCGCAGTTGTGGGTCATCCGTCCTGGGAGCAGACACGAAGAAAAATGAGAACCGAGCCGTAGCTCGGTTCTCGGAAATCAAGACACCGGCTTATTCTTGCAGCACGAGGTCATTCTGGCCGGATTCTGCAGTTTGAGTTTGGCCAGTCGGATTAGCAATAATCTCTTGGGCCTGAGCAACCCACACGCTGGCGGCATCGGGATGCTTCGACAGCAGGTCCCAATCTGTTTCAGGCGTGCCGCCGGCTTCATCGGTAGCGAACAGATACGGTTGCAATCGCGCTTCGATTTCGCCTTCGAGTTGTCGGAACCGATCTCGCTCGGCCAGGACTTCTTGTTCGACCGAATCCGTGTCCATCACCAATGCCTGATTCGGCATTTTGGCGATGGATACGGCAACAGCGAAAGCTTTCGACTTTGCCGCCATCTCATCCAGCATGGCGCGCTGTTTATCGATCACGGTTGTTAACGTTTGGGCATGTCCGCGAAGCCGGTCTGTTGTGGCCATCTCCGCAGCCAATCGTTGTTCCAAACGACGATGTGCACGGACTTTGTTTTCCAGCTCACGCTCGACGTCTGCTCGCTTGCGAGTGACCTTGGTGTTGACATGCACACGCTCGCTTCCTTGTTTCAAGGCTTCCAGCATGTGACCGATTCGGTTCTGGCTGAGAGCGATATCGGCTTCGATTGCCGTGATTTTCTGTTGGCTCGCTTTCAACTCCGCGTTGACCCGATGTTGGTCAACGACATGGT
>JAEUIP010000026.1 GCA_016795075.1 Planctomycetaceae bacterium
AATTCGACCCGCCTGACCGCCCGGCGGCGCGCCTGTGCACCGGCGACGCGGCTGCTTCGGAAGCCGCCGCACGCGCGCACGGCCTGGCACTTCACCGCCACGTACGGGAGATCTTCGCCGCGGTGGATCGGTTGGCCGAGATGCAGTTTACGAATCAACAGGCGGGCGCCGAAGCAATCGGTGCGCGTCGAGCCGAGGATCGAGTGGTTCGCCAATTCGAACAAGAGACTTCCACGGCTTTGCGCGATGGTCGAGCCCAAATGCAACGGCGTCGCCAAGAGGCTGGTTTGCTGCGTTCGGTTCGGCCGCTTGGGTATTTGCTGACCGACGAACATTTCCTTCAAGTTCATGCCCGGAAAGTGACCGGTTCGCAAACCTTAGCGATCGCGTCGCCTCCCACGATTACAACCCCCAGTGATGTGGCCTTTCAATTGCACGAAAGCTTCTTAAGCAACTTCTTGGAGGATGCTGTTGCAGGTCGTGTTTTGACTCACGAAGACGTGGCCCGTGTTGAAGCCGAACTCCAAAAGGAAAACGCACCCAACAACAGCGGTCAGATCTCTGATGAGCCCGCAGCTCCGCGCGAGGCGTTTGAGTTGACCTTTGCTGCTGCTCGGCCGATCGAAGTTCGCTTTGAAGAGCAAATGGTTAAGATCATCCTGAACATCCGGAACTTCAAAGCGCAAGGGCAGTCGATTAACGACGTTCAAGTGTTGATTCGGTTGAAGCTTCACGTGGACGCCGCGGACTCGAACACCGTTCGACTCACTCAGGTGGGCAATATTCGCGCCAGTTTGCTGGACCCCGACAAAATCGACCTCAACACCGCCACCGTTTTGGATTTGATCGAAAATACGCTGAATCGCGAGATTCAACGTCAGCGAGAACGAGCCGGCACGACCGCTGGCGCGGCACTGCCGACCAATTTGATCGATCGGAAATGGTTGGCCGACATCGAGGACCCGCAAGTCGTGCAGATCCTGCAAGCCGCTCAATTGGCCGCGATCAGCTTTGATCAAGGTTGGGCGACCGTGGCATGGACGACGGGCGCACCAAATGGTTCCGCCACCAAGGACCTATCGGCCATTGCCAGCGCCGCCGGTTTTGAAGAATTGACCCGGGCGACTCAAGCCGAACAAGAATAAGGTGAACACCAGCACATGAAGACCTCCGAGCTAAAGTTAAGCCGAAACTACGACCGGGCTGCTTGGTTCTACGAGGCCTCGTCGAATCTGTACAGCACTGGGCAAATTAAAGTTGCCAAGCTAAGTCAGTTGCGGTTCCTCAAGCCGGGACAATCCATCTTGTATTTGGGAGTCGGAGCGGGCGAAGACGCTTGTGAAGCTGCCAAGCTAGGATTGAAAGTCACCTGCCTCGATATCAGCCAAGGCATGCTGAGCCGCTTGCAACGAAAGTTGGACCGAGCCGGATTGAGTGCCGAGTTGATTTGTGGGAACGCGTTTGACCATTGCCGTTATGGCGAGTACGACGCGGTCGCGACCAACTTTTTCCTCAATTGCTTCAAGCGACCGATGATGCTGGAGATGATGCAGCACGCTTTGAGTTTGGTTCGGCCGGGTGGTCGTTTCTTTGTGGCGGACGTCAGTCCTCCGCAGGGGACCTGGGCGGGGCGTGCGTTCAACTTCGCCTACTCCAAATGGGCCATGGCCATGTTTTGGGCGATGCAGTTGGTGCCCTGGCACGAGAATTACAACTACGCGGATGAACTTCGGCAATTGGGTATCCAAGTGGACGACGTCAGTAACTTTCGGCTGGCCGGTATCGGTCCGATCATGTTTCAATCCGTGGCGGCGACTCGACCCGTTTCCGTTTCTTCTAGCACCGTCCCCAGGCCGCATCTCAGCCATTCGTTAGCGGCCAATTCGGCGGCTGACACCGTGGTCTCGGGAGAGAATCATGTTGGTCTCGGGAGAGAGTCATGACTTCTGAATCGCCATGTTCGAGTACGTCCAGTAGTGTCGACTCGACTCTCGACGGTTCTCCTGCCTATTGGCCGATGGTTACAACGGCCGAGCAATCATGGCAGCGAGTTTCCCGGTCGATCGACCAGTTGGTAAGCATCGATCGGAGTAGCGATTCGAACGATTCGAAAACTGTCGAGACGCATGGCACGCGGGCCGTTTCTGAAGTTGTGCCACGTCCTGCAACCGATGCGGATCGTCGGATGGCAGCACTTCGACAACATGGTGATTTCACGCTTGCCTACAACACCGCCGTGCAGGAAGGGCTGGAGTATTTCCAAACAAGCGATGGTTACTTGGCTTTTCGTTGTTTCAAGGGCCATGTGTTTGTGTTGGGCGATCCGGTTGCGTCACCGGCAGGAATGCCCGAGCTCCTCCGCGATTTTATCCGTCAGTACCCCAAGCCCACATTTGCGCAAATCTCATCGGCCACGGCTGCCGAACTGGAGCGGCTTGGTTATTACATCAACGAGATGGGTGTGGATACGGTGCTGGACCTGTCCCAGTACTCGTTTGCTGGCAAGTCCATGGAACGCATTCGATACGCCGGCAATTGGTTGAAGAAGCACGGTTACACGATCGAAGAGGCCGATTACACGGCGGCATCCCAGCAAGAAGCCAGGGCGGTGTCCGAAGGTTGGCGTGCGGGAATGAACTGTCGCAAAGCCGAGATGCGATTTCTCAATCGCCCGATTTGTTACCACGACGAGTTGGATGTCCGGAAGTTTTTTCTCCGCGATTCGGCTGGGAAATTAGTGGCTTTCTTTTACTTTGATCCGTTGTATGGAGCGGGAAAGATTTTGGGCTACGCGACCGCGATCAAGCGGCGTTTGCCTGAGGCACCGATTTACGCCGAGCAGGGGCTCATGCGGGCCGCGGTGGAAAAGTTCCAGTCCGAGGGTTTGCAGCGGGTGCATTTGGGTCTGTCGCCGATGGCTGGGATTGAGAACAAGTCGTTTCGTTGCAATCCATTTTTGCACTACAGTTTTCGCTATGCATTCAGCGCGTGGTGGGTGAATCGTTTCTTTTACAACTTGCAAGGCCATGCGCAGTACAAGCGACATTTCAAAGGCCGCGAGGTGCCCTACCATTACGCCTCCCCCGTCCTCTTCAACGACCTCCGCATCTACAACCTCATGCGCCTCACCGGCGTGTGCTAAGCATTGTCCCCAAGCACGGCTGACTCGTTAGCGGGCAGACAAAATCCCGGACAAAAAGACACGACGGGAAAGGTGCAGGCCTCGTTAAGGACAAAGTCTAGTGTCTGACGACGTTTCCTGCAGCCCGTTTTTGGTTTCTAATGACAACACGATTGGCTACAGTTCCATCCAAAACGCATTCAGGTCAAGCACAAAGGGCGCTAGGAAAGAGCCAATGGTTACCGAATGGAATGCTTCGTGACTGTCGAGTTTTTTGTCCTTTGAGACGCACGTGTATTATTCAGCCATTCGTACATTTAATGCCACTCGGAAACCGCAGTAAGTCGAACGGATTGTCGGGAAGGTATAGTACCGATAGGACGTTCGGCAACCGGTCGCGTCGAATAGCCAGCTACCTCCACGGTACACACGGTAAGTCCCGTTTGCGGGTCCCGTCGGATCAAAACCAGCGTCAGGAGGGTACAGGGCATACCAATCTGCACACCACTCTCCGACATTGCCATGCATGTCGTACAACCCCCATGCGTTTGGTTTCTTCTGGCCAACGGCCTGAGTCGTGCGGTTGCAGTTGGCTTGGTACCATGCGTATTCGTCCAACTGCATTATTTCATTTCCAAAGCTGAAAGTTGTAATGCTGTTGGCGCGGCAGGCGTATTCCCATTCGGCTTCCGTCGGCAAGCGATAGACACGACCGGCAGCCTTCTCTTCCGGTCTTGTGCTTAGTCTTCGGCAAAACTCGTCTGCCTCTTCCCAAGTAACCTGCTCAACAGGATGATTGGAACTGTCTGGAATGTCTTGTTTGGCCGCAAAATGACTTGGGTTCTTCCCCATTACTTCTCGGTATTGAGCCTGGGTCACTTCGTATGCGCCGAGGTAGAATTCCTGCTTGATTGTCACTTCGTGCTGCGTTTCATTAATATCCCGACCTGCTTCTCCGGTCGGTGATCCCATCGCAAATGTTCCGGCGGGTATTAGTACGAGTTCCATATTGACACTGTTTGTAACCGCCTTCGCAATTTGTCCCGCCCGAATATTTGGCAAGTCTTTGAGTTCCTGGCCCGAACGATCCATGGCGACGCGAAAACCACGACTGTTCGAGCGACGGGATGGAGCATCGCCGAAGCGATATGCAGCCCGACAATAAGTCGCGGCACTACCCCAACCACCGCCCCGGATCAGCCGAATTTGACTTTCGGTATCACCGCGTGGGTCCGTCACCGCTCGCGATGGATACTTTCCGTAACGGTCGGCGCACCATTCGAACACGTTGCCATGCATGTCATGCAAACCCCACGCGTTGGCGTTCTTTTGGCCAACTGCCTGAGCTCTACCTTGGCTATTTCCAATGAACCAAGCAACATCGCCAAGCAAGAGTTCGTCTTCTCCGTAGCCATACTTTGTGCTGGTTCCGGCTCGACATGCGTATTCCCACTCGGCTTCTGTTGGAAGGCGGTAAGAGCGGCCAGCCATTTGCTCCGACCGAAGTTCGGACAACCGTTTACAAAACTCAACGGCTTCTTCCCACGAAACCTGCTCGACGGGGTGGGTGAGCCCAACATGTCCACTGGGATTATTCCCCATCACATGTTGGTATTGAGCCTGGGTCACTTCATACACACCCAGGAAATAATCCCCACTAATTGTTACCTCATACTGGGTTTCATCATCGGAACGTCCTTCCTCCTGTGCCGGTGACCCCATGGTGAACGTCCCGGTGGGAATCAACACGAAGTCCATCCCGATACTATTTGTCAACAACTCTTTAGGTATTATCTTTGATGGCACTGTTAGCTCTGGTGGTTCTGGATTAGCCCGCTTCACTTTGGCCAAGGGCAACATGCGCTGAATGGTGACGTTGAGAATGTTTTTCAATTCCGGTCGAGTCACGCGGGGATCGTCGACGATGCCCGTTTTTTCCAGCTCCAAGAAACTGGCTTCATCCAACGCCAGTAAAGTCGCCATTGCCTTGGCGTCAGAGTTTGCAGTTTCCAGTTCATCAAGTATCCACTGGGCTTCGCCAAGGTGTTCGGCTCGTGCGAGCAAGACATACTTTCTTAATAGAGCCGCGGCTTCGTGGCCGCGGCCTTGTTGGGCCAATTGTCTCGCATCGTGCCACATCTGCCGCGCATGGGCGCGTTGTCCGACCAATTCGAGTATTGTTTGCCCTTCCTGCTTGTTCGACACAAGGTCGTTGGACAGGGCAACGACCAAGTCGGCTTCGACGACTTTCCACTTGGCCAAGTCATCCTCGCTAGCTAACCACTGCTTGGCATCCGCAATGGCTTGTGAAACCCGAAGATCGGCTGCCTCAACCGTCGCCTCGTTTTGCTCTCGAAGGTACCAGAGACAGAAAAGGAAACTGGCAACGGCAAACAATCCCACCAATGTCCAAGCAGCAAGCAATACGCTGCGAGGAATTTCCGCGGATTGCTTGGAAGGTGAGCCGAGGGTTGCACCGTTCCTGGTTACAGAGATCGGGGCGATCAATGCTCGCTCGGAAGGTTTGGCTTTGGATCGGGCCGAAAGTAGGAATTCGGCCTCACATCGGGGACACTTCGCGACGCGTCCTCGCATCGATTTTTGTGCTCGGATCGTTTTAGTGCATGTCGGGCACTTCACACGAAACGTTTCAGACGGTTCCCTTCGTGGCTCTATTGGTGTCATCGGCGTCCTCGTCGCATGTTTGGAAACACCTCCAAATAGTTTTAGCAGAATGTTCCAAGACTCGACAGCGTCAGCCACCGAGACTTGGACGATTCTTCCTCGGGTTGTTCTGAACCTAAATTAGGGCAGCAAGCCAGCCATTTCGGCCAATTCCAATTCATTGTAGTACGGAACGTTGTCGCAAAATTCCCAATTCATTTCAAAGATCAGTTCGTTGGCGACCAGACCATTCATGACGGCCGTTGGATGGATCGGGTCAGCAAGCTGGGCTGTCGCAAAGCCGAACGCCGGGGTTGGCTGAATCACAACGCCCTGGATCGTTGGCGGAGTCAACGTCAACGCTCGTTGCAATTTGGATATATCGAGAAGGGCGACGTTGCTTCGCCGGCCTATGTTACGGATTGATCGGTTTAACCGGGAGTTATGTGCCCGAATGTTGTCTAGTTGCTCCGTAGAGAATCCGAGCGATAAGACGTAGGGAGAGAGGCTGACATCGGGTACCGTCCACAGCACGATTTGTGGTCGGCCGCGCCGTTGAAGAAGTTGAATGCTTGCCAACAGATTCCGTTTGGCATCATCGATAATCTTGTCGGCCGCTGCGCTTTCACCAGGAGCGGCCGAAGCCAACAGGAACAGGTTCGCTGAACTATTCTGCAAATCGATTAGATCATTTCCGCCTCCTTGGAGGCTGACTAACGTCGCGGATGGGAGTTTCCCTTTCGCGCTTCGATAGTGGTATTCCTTGACCTGCCCGAGTATTTCATTTGTTCGAGAACCAAGTACTGCGAAGTTGGTTAGTTGATCGCCCGGGGCAGCTGCTTTTTCGAAGGCGAACTGCATGGGGTCTGCCCCATAAATCTCCGGCGGCGTACCGAACAACAAATACAGGTATTCATTGTCGGTCAAACTATCTCCGAAGGTGTAGACCTGAGTCGTATCGACTTGAGCCTGGCTGTTTGCAGTCGCTGAAAGCATGATCAGCACGAAAGCGAAGAATCGAAACGTTTGCTTGCAAAGCATGGGAAACTCCTGAATCAATGGGGAATACTTCAAAGCAGCCTGCAACCACATATCCAAACGCACTTCAAGCTTGCATTCACGCCGGCTTGTGAAATTAGACTTGTGATACGATCTAAAAGTAGGTTGCTCCCAGTCAACGGGTGGTTGGCTACCTTCAGTGCGAGATGCAACGCCAAATAGCGTCACAAAAATGGCGTTTTATTTATGGAGCAGTTTTGCTCCCGGTTGCTGGCGTACCGCTCGCAATCATGTAATCACCAAAGAAGGCGAAGGGCGGTCAAACAAATTCAGAAATCTTCCTGGCATTTGTTGTCGGCTATCGTTGCTCCTCGTGATTCTCTCGCGGTTGAATAATCGACGGCGTTTGAACGATCCGAAATCCGTCACCCGCGTTTCTGCCGGTTGGCGGACCGGAGCTGGATTGTCCGGAACAAGAGAACCGCGTCCGTTGATCCCAGCCACCGCCACGGTAGACACGAGATATGCCTTTTTCGTACCAGCTATCGGTCCATTCCCAAACGTTGCCGTGGATATCGAACAATCCACCGATACTCGGTCTTAGTTGCCGAGTCCGCTGCGTCCAGCCGTTAGAATTGCCTTCATGCCAGCAATACTCGGAAGCCAATTGTTGGTCATCGCCAAAACTAAACGTCGTATTCGTGCCAGCCCGCGCGAAGTATTCCCATTCCACCTCGGTGGGCAAGCGAAAACCCGGTTTGTCGACTCGCAGCGGCCATTCGGTATCATCGGGCAGATCGATCCAGCCTGTTTCGACTTCAGCACCCTCAGGCAACTCAATTTTTTCGTAACTCTGTAAAGATTCATCAAGCCCGCTGGCCGTTGTCAACCAGCGACAATAGTTGACCGCGTCGAACCAGCTAACGCCAAATGCTGGTTCGTCTGGCAAAAGCTGACGGCCTCCCAATTCTTCCTGAAATTGAACACTCCACGCCTTTCGTCGACGATCTTGATCGATCGAACCGAATTGTCGCCAAGTCAACTCGCGATCACTGACCGCAATCGGTCCGTCAACCTTGGCGCGCTGAATATACCGTGGGTCGGGAGCACCGACTTGGCTTCCCATTTCGAATTCGCCGCCAGGAAATACGATCATCGTAAAATAGAGTGGTGGGGCCCAATCGAATGGCACTTGAGTTAGACCTGGCACTTGATTATCTCGATCGTTGCGGTCCCCAATTCGTGCGGGGGTAATCCTCAGTACATACCACTCGCGAACACCGCTTGGATCATAGTCGAGCGGTGTTTCGTCGACGTTGCGCACTGCTTGGTTCTTTCCCCATCGCCGGAGCAACCAACCTAAGGAACTATGGACCGCGCGACTGGGATGCGTGGCATACATCTCCGCCAATTCCGCTGCCAAAGACTCGCGAGATGCGGCAGGAAGTTGATCAAAGGAATACTCTCCTAAGCCCAGGACGAAAGCGTAGAGTCGGAGAAAATGGCGGTGTCTTTCCTGCGCATCGTTTGGAATCGTCTTGTCTTTTAGTTCTTGCAAACATTCTATGAGCAAAAGAGGACTGACATCGCGCCCGCGGATACGATATACAAATTGCGTCAGGGCTTCAGGGTTTCGATCGACGGTCAAGAATTTGTAGATGGGCTCTCGGTCTTGCAACCGCAACAAGGCCACGGCAGCATTGGCCTGCCGAGCCATGGCGTCCACTCGCGATCGTGTTCGCTCCTCGGGTTCCAATAACGACTCCCGCATCGGAACGGGGCGAGTCAATTCGGCGCGCAAGGCTTCCTTGGCCTTATGTGGAACGCGTTGATAACTCGAAAACATCTTCCGGAATTGATGTGCTTCACCGGTCAAAACAAGTTCATGCAACAATGCAAAATCATCTTTGGCATACGACTCCAAAATATCGGTGGCGAGATCAATTTCAGTCTGTGAACGAGAACTCGGAGCCGATGAGTAGATCACTTGCAGACTTGGAATAAGGGAATTGGCCACCGGACGTAATGCCTCGACCCACACCGCCAATCGCAGCGGATTTTCGCGCACCAAATGCTGAGCGATGCGGGCTGAGATGCCTGGCCATCGATCGCTGTGCGGATCCATTTTCGCCAAGGCGCAAGCGGCTGGTAGAAGAGATTCCGAGTCGCCGCTTTCCGCTGCCGCCCATAATGGTGACTGGATGGCGTCGCGGAACGGTAGTAGCTGATTAACCAATAGTGGGACTAGATGGGCTTCGGCATTCAACAGACGTTTTTGCAAGTATTCCAACTGGGTTGGGTCATTAGAAAGCAAAGCCAAACTCAGATGGAGTCGCTCGGTCGATTGCAGGTCGTGTCGTGCCAGGGCCGCTTCCAGTTTTGGTTTCGTAATCACTCGCATGGCTTCGGGCATCGAGAGCAACTCCGGTAATTTGGCAGACGAGGCCGTCTCAATCGCACTGACCAAACTGGACGCATCGCGTTCCATTTGCCGTGATTCCAGCCACGTTCGCAGCCCGAAGAATCCGACCATGAGCAAAACACCGCTGGCGGTCGCGACGCTCGCTCTTCGGGTGTGGTAACGATTCGCCGTCATCATCAATTGTTGCTCGGAAGATTGCCACTTCGCCGGATGCGTAAAGTAGCGAATAGAAACCCATTCCAAAAACGTCGGTAGCTGCTTGTTCTCTTGTAGGGCATTCCAGTTCGTCGTTCGTTCGGCCAGTCTTAACTCCGCGCGACCTTTGGCCGTTTCGCGTTGCTTCCGCGTCAACCATTCACGCACAGCCGGAACCAGAAAATCATGCGTTAGTTGAAAATGCGAGTTTTCGCCGGTGATGTTTGCAGGCAGCTCCTCTTCGACGGGTGTACTCTCCACTTCACTCGGCAAAATTCCAGCAACGTCCGTTGGTGTGACCAGTCGGAGTTCGGCGTCAAGAATTCTAAGGACTTCCTGGAACTGTTTCGGCTGCTGTTGATATCCGGAAACATTCCGTAGTTCGAGTTCCGTACGAACGACGCCTTTAATGTTGGAATTCGTCTCCGGCAACAGCGAGTTGAGGATGTTACGCACTGCGGGGAAGTGTTGACGATACCGCACATCAGCCCGATTCGAGCCAAACGTTTCTTCCAGGAAACTGACCCCAATTCCTTTCAAGCCACCGATCACCGTTAGTGTCGAAGGCACCCAGTCGCGGGCCTTGATCATTTCGACCAACAAGGCCAATCGCACGGGGACAACTTTCCCGTCCTCTGATAAGCCTTCGATCACTTGTCGAAGAAAGCTGGACTGTTGGATTGAGACGTCGCTCACGTTGATCGGCAGTTTGCCGTAGGCCTGCCCCAGTCGAAGTAACACGTTTTGAGCATGTTCCATGTCGAATAGATCGACCAATCTAAAGTTCTGATCGGTCACGATCGGGACCTCGATCTCTTGCATCAAGCGAGCCGCCGCCAAATAGAAATCGTCGCGGATCATCAAGATTATTTGCAGCCGTTCACCGTCGCATTGCCGCAAGGCTCGATACCATTCGCCACCCGGTTCGACTCGATGTGTGTATAGCCATTGCTCAAACTGATCGATAAACAAGACTACCTTAGGCCCAGCGCTGCGGCGAATTCGTTCCATGTTTTCCACTAGACCGACGGCGTCGGTTACGTCCGGAAGTCGTTTGCGCAATTGCTTAACGAGACGGATTTCCGTTTCTTCAGTCGTAGCGTCGACATGGATCGCGATAACTTCTGGCGAGAGATTGGGAATCAAGCCGGCTTTGACTAACGACGATTTTCCGCAACCGCTGGGGCCGTAAAGCAACCCGACAGAAAAGGTTTGCTCGGGGTCGCGAGATTCGATTCGATGCTTCCAGAATGCGACGCTCTCGGGCAAACCGTCACGATCGCGTTGACCCGGCAGTAGGTCGAGGAAAAAACTAGCATCGGCGGTGCCGAATGAACGCAGTCCGCGTGGAGTGATCTTCTCCACTCGATCGCCGAGCGCTGTGACAGTTCCCGTTTTGAGCCATTCTTGCAAGTCTTCAGCGAAAGCCGCTCCGGTCGGGTAGCGATCACGGGCTCGCTTGGACAAGGCTTTTAGGCAGATACGCTCAAGCTCTTCGGGAATCGAGTGGTCGAAAACGCGGGGAAGAATCGGCGCTTCGCCAATGACCTGTTGCAAGGTATGTCGCATCGAGCTTCCGGAGAACGGTCGCTTTCCAGTTAGAAGTTCATAGAATATCGCGCCCAATGAAAACAAGTCACTGCGGCCCTCCAGGCGGTGTCCTTCGCCACACGCTTGTTCCGGGCTCATGTACGAGGGAGAACCAGCAAAGTCGGTGTGCCTCAAGTAGTCGTCTTCACGAACCGCCAGCCCAAAGTCGGCCAAAAAGGGAGTGCCGGTCGCCGCTTCAATCAAGATGTTGGCGGGTTTGACATCGCGGTGGATCAAACGTTGTTCGTGTGCGTAATGCAAGGCCGTCGCGATTGTCGCCACCAAGACTACGCTGTCGTGGTGTTTCGGCCGAGCGTTTTTAAGCAATCCTTCGAGTGTGGTGCCGGCCACGTAGCGAGATACCACATAAACCGATCCGTCATCGGCTCGCCCCATGTCGTAAACGGGAACGATA
This sequence comes from Planctomycetaceae bacterium, assembly GCA_016795075.1. Taxonomy (GTDB): domain Bacteria; phylum Planctomycetota; class Planctomycetia; order Pirellulales; family Pirellulaceae; genus M30B19. The sequence continues at coordinate 11,407 of JAEUIP010000026.1, forward strand.
TGGGGATGATCCAATCGAGCAACGATTCGTGCTTCGGCCAAAAATGCTTCCGCATCGGACGGTCGTTCGAAACGTTCTTTCGCGGGAACTTTAATGGCGACTTGTCGCTGAAGCTCTTCGTCGTAGCCCAGAAAAACGCAACCGAAGGTTCCCTCGCCCAAAACTCGGTCCAGTCGGTATCGGCCACGTTTTTTACCATCAACCTCGGCATTCGACATGTAAGTCCCGGATGCAAATGAGTCAACGGCTTTCTGCTTCACCGGTCGAGGGTTAAAGGCGATGGTGGCATGTTCATCAACGCTTTCTTCGCTCGAATGATGAAGCAGTGGTGAGTCCCGCATCGACTCGGAACTACTCGCACCAGGACGCAGTTCGTCTTCTATTGTCATGTCCCACCCTGTGTGATCGTTTGGGCCTTTGAACTTGGGCCGTCGGTTGTCAATGCCTTCGCAAGTTATCACTTATGAAGAAACAAACTATAGCAGCGTTTGGCGAGAATCAAGATGACTCGTTCCGATTCGGATTCACGTTAAGACCCTTGCTCATTCATCGGGACCAAAATCGAACCGACTGTGCTGCAACATCTAAGTGATGGACAACGACAGAACACGGCCACGAACAATGAGGAACTCTCACGGCGACTCAACCTGGTGGAAATTCGGGGCCAATCTTGATTGAGACCATGACCAACCCCGTCACGATCACACGGGCGTGGAGGCTCGCGTCCTGGCTGTATCATCTTTGTCTGAAAAGCCGTTTTTTACCTCCCAAATCAGCTTCAACTTCTCCAGGCCTTTGATGACCCAGAATCCGAAATCAAGCTCGAGCAAACGCGAGCCGAAATTCGCAGAGGTAGGTTTTGCGTGATGATTGTTGTGCCAGCCTTCTCCGAAAGAAAGCAACGCTAACCACCAGCAGTTTTGGGAGTTGTCACGTGTTTCGAAATTCTGATATCCAAACCGATGGGTCACTGCATTGACCATCCAGGTGACGTGTTGCATCAGCACGAACCTGACAAAGATCCCGTACACCAACCAAGCCCCTCCGAGTCCTGGAGCCATACTCTCGCCGACAAGGAACAATGCTGCAGCGAGGAATATCTCAACACTGTACGGGTGCCGATCAAGAAATTGATAGTAGGAGACGGCAATTAGATCAGGAATATAACGGTCTCGTTGCGCCGGATCTTGCACCCGATCATCACAATCCAGCAGCCAGGTGATGTAGCCATACCAGAATCCTTTTGCCGGGGTATGAGGATCTTCGTGTGTGTCACTAAACTTGTGATGAATTCGATGCAGCGCTACCCACTCTAGCGGTCCACCCTGAAATGCGACGGCTCCCATGGTTGCAAAAATCTTTTCCAATAGCGGGGTGGTTTTAAACGCGCGGTGGGTCAATAAGCGATGGTAGCCCACGCTGATTCCAATTCCGGAAATTAGAAATAGCATCGCCGTGACGGGAATCACTGACCAATCAAAGCAGAATGGTGCGGAAAGTGCTCCTAGATGCATGCCCAGCATCAACAAAAATCGAAGCATCGTTTTGCGACGCGTCAATCGGGTTGAATTTTCACAGTTACGTAGGATCTTACTCATTGTTTTGCTCAACCAAATATCCTCATGAAGGTTTATGCCAAGCAGCGGGGCGCCCGGGGAGAAAGACGCGCCAACAATTCATGCGGTAAATGTCCGGACATCCTCGCCAACTCGTGAAATGGTTGGACGGAATCGCCGATACTCACCAGCTCCCCAACCTGCAGCCCGTCCATGTCGGTGACATCCAGCATCAGGTAATTCATGGTGATTCTTCCAATTTGTTTGACGGCAGTGTTTCGGACGTTGACGATAAGCTGATTGGAAAGGCCGGTGGGAATCCCGTCGGCGTAACCCACAGGAACCACTGCAACCACCGTCGAGCGTCTCGCGCAGAAGTCTCCTCCATAACTTACAGATTCACCTGGGTGCAATCGCTGGATTTGGACGACTCTGCTCACTATTCGGACAACGGATCGCCAATCATCGAGCTGTTTGTTTTGTGATTCGTCTCCAACGGCGACATCGTTCGTGGTTGCGGGCCGATGCCATTCGGACTTGGCGCGACTCGAGAGTCCACCTAATAACGAGATTCCAAGTCGAACGTATTGGTGCGAATCGAGGCCAACACCACAGGCCAGCGCCGCGGAACTCGCGAAATGCGAAGAGACCAATGGGTGGTACTGCTTCACTTTCTGCAATGCGGCCTCGAAGCGACGGTGCTCGGAGATCAGCCCATCGAAATGAGACGAAGGTGGATGTCCGTAGGCTCCTTCAATCTGCAGGAGGCGGTGTCCGCGAATAGCGGAAGCAACCTTGTCTACCTGTTCCATTGCGATTCCAAGACGTTTCATCCCAATTTCCATCTGCAGGTGAACTCTTAAGGTTCGTTTGGAACGCCTGGTCCAGTCCCGAGCCAACAAAGCTTCTTCCAAACAGCTGACGCTGAGGCAACAGTCGTTTTGGTGAATATGCTCAAACCAGGAATCGTCCGCTTCCAAATGACCCAGCAAGAGGATCTCTCCTTCGATCCCGGTTCGACGTAGTTCCATCGCTTCGGCAATGTTGCTGACCGCCCAGTTCCTGGCCCCTTCGGAGGAAAGATGTTTCGCAAGGGCTTCCGCACCTACGCCGTACCCATTTGATTTCACAACGACGATAATTTCACAGTTTCCCGCAAGCTGCTGCGCTAGGCGGTAGTTATGACTCAACGCGGCACGGGAAATCTGAATCGTGCCATTTGTTGTATCAATTGCACTCGTCACACCTGCCTCATCTTCGCTAGGTTGATCGCAGACAAACGGCCAAGTCGCTATAGCCTCGATAGGCCACCTCTTGCCGCACAATCGACAACCCGGAATCGAGTAAGACCGTCGAAAATTCTTCGGATTGGTGCCGCCAGAACGTTCCGCAATGTTGCATTTTTGAAATCGCCCGATTCGCAGTGAGAACGGGGTAACCACGTGAGAACATCTTCAGCGTCCGAAGAATCCCGTAACGTTTGGCATTTGCCCTCCATAGATAGGCTGCCCAGTCGAGAATGCGCATTTTCCGGCCCAAGTCGCAGATGAACCACAGACCGCCAGGCAGCAGCTTGTGGGAGATCTGTTGGATCGTATGCTGAGGATTGGGCATGGTGTAGAGAGAGTGCACGGTGATCACCCCGGCCAGCGACGGTGCTTCCCGGATCCATGATTCGGCCGACGACCGTACCAAGCTCCAATTCGACAAGCCCATCTTGTTGGCCTTTGACTCGGCAGCCGAGGCCATGGTTGGATCAGGTTCAACGTGTATCACCTCACATTGTGGACAGAGTTCAGCGATTGCGATCGAGAAATTTCCTGTCCCGCCGCCAATGTCGGCGATCCGATCACCTTCTCGAAAAGGATGTTTGCCAAACTCCAACAGTGCCCGTTCGCGAATTTCTTGATAGGCAGGGTTGTGCGTCGCCATCAAGTCGTAGGCCGTTGCGTAGTCACTCCAATTCACATCCCACAACTTCATTGCACAAGGCTCCTTGTTTCGGGAGTCGCTTGGCCTTCGAATGCGGCCTGATGAAAGGCGTTGGGAAACTGCGCGACAAAGATCAAGCGATCTCCATTGGATTCATCAATACCAAGATCATCAAACAGGGTGAATCGTCTTGTGAACTTCGACATTCGCTGGCGTTCTTCGAAGCTGTACCGGGCTGTGGCAACGCCACAGAGAACATAGGGGTGTTGGGGCGACGACTTGGTTTGCCAGCCCCATCCCGCAAATTCTTCCTTGAGTAGCTCCAACGCATACAGGTTCGACTCTCCAAAGGTGCCGTCGGAGTTTGGTTGAATCCCGTTCAGATAGCGACTTGCAGCAACGAAGACAGTCGGATTTGCCGTCGTTCCCCACAAGAAACTACCGTCGAATGATGAAGTATCGACTTGGGCTAGGTCTGTGAGACAGGCCCCGTACAATAGCCGAACGGCCGCCGTGCCTTTCAAATGTTGTGCGATCGCGCTCAACCCCAGATAGACCGTCAAGAAAGTCTGCCCCGCCCGCTGGATGGCATAGTGCCGAGTCATGAAGAAACCAACCAACACCGCGTCGTCATAGGCCAGGAAACACGTATCGCAGAATTGGACTTCCTTCGCCAGCGGGTCGCAACTATCCGCATAGCTGGGTGTAACGAGGTTTTGCATTTCCTTGAGCAAACGCTCGTCCGAACGGTGCTGTCCATTTGTGAGTTTTACAACGCGGTACATGTTTTTGTCTTTCTTAAAGGCTAGTAGATCCGACTGCTCCGACAACGTCTTGAAGATAGCCGCCGCCAAAATCAATCGTCTCGCCGTTGGGCACGCCAGGGAAATGCCCATGAAGACTCTCTAAGATTTGAGTGGCGACGGAGTTCGGTTCCAAGAGTTGTCCGTCCGGCATCCGGCGCGCTAATTCAATTTTGGCGTCGACGGGCAGCGACTCGATCATTCCAGTATTTACCGGCCCAAGTCGCAAACAGTAGGCGCGAACTCCTCGCCTGCCATATTCCACGGCGACCGAACGAGTTAACGATTCGATACCGCCTTTGGCCGCTGCATACGCCGAAACACCAGGCGTCGGTGAACTGGAAGCAATGGATCCGATGTTGACGATTGTCCCTGATCTCTGTCGCACCATCGTCTTAAGCACGGTTTGCGCGACGAGGACAGAGCCCATCAAATTGACTTCAATCACGTGTCTCGCGACGGATGGATCGCCGTGAATCAAATACTGGGGCTTGCCGCCCAGACCGGCACAGTGAAACAAGAAATCGCAACTTGCCACTCGATCCAGATAGCTACCCAATCCACGGCGCACCGAAGTCGCGGAACCGACGTTAAACCTCAAGGCTTCAAAGTTTTCTGGATATTCTTCGAGGAGTGGCAGCAATCGATCGATCGATTTGTAGTAACAACCGCCAACCTTGGCACCCTGTTCCAAGCACTGTTTGGTTAACCAATACCCAATGCCTCCACTCGCTCCCGTGATGACCACATTCTTCCCCATCAAACGCAAGGGCTGTTCGTCACGCGAAAAATAGGTGCCCGGATTTATCGGTCGATTTTCGGAATCCATTACTGTCTCGATTTGACGTTTTGAGTTTGCCCAGTACCAATTGGCAACCTTGGAAGGCATTCCCCGCAGTCCATTAATGACGAAGCAAGTCAAAAACCGGACAGAGAATCTTGGAATTGATTTTTTGAATCCCCTCCGCCAGGCAAAGCGGGGTTTCTCGGATAGGGCGAAGTTTCGCGTCGGATGAAGTTAGGCGACTGCCGCTCAGGTGATTTGGGCTTTCATTCGTACATCGGTCGTCGAAATCGAATCTTCAACGAGTCAAGATCCACGATCACGGGCAATTGCAGTGCGACCGCCGATTGCGGGGCGACTAGGGTCTCACGGCCGACAAGAAACCAACGATTTTGGCTGAGGTTTTCGAGCTGAATCTGCCTGCCAGCAATAATGCGAATAGTCAGTTGCTGCCGACTGATGGACTTGTCGGCGAGTGTCGAGCAAATGAGTTTTAACTTGTTACCGTTCCAGTATAGTCGCTCCGAGTCCGGCTCATGGACTCCTTGCCGGCCAACCTCCAACGGGCTGAAAAAGCGGGTCTCACACTGGTTACCACCAGCGTCATCGATCGACACAATCGGCAAGAACTTATCCAGGTTCATGGTTTCCGCGGCAAGCCCATATTCAGCCGGATGGGGTACATCTCCAAATTGGCATCGAGCGCGAAGTTCGCACTTGGCCAGTAAATCCTTGGCCTTTGCCAACGAGTCCCCAACCATGTCTCCATTGCCTAAGTTCATCAACTCCAGGTAATGGTGGTATCGCGGCATTTCGCGGATCGAAACGGAAGGGGCGCAAGGTCGAGCCAACCCATATTGATTTACGGAATCCGCGAGTTGTCTCCAACGTCGTTCAATATCGATTTGCGCCAATTCGCAGAACAAGTCGATGTATTCCGGCGAAGCCGGACTTGAGTGCGCCAGGAGAAAGTTCTGGAAGTTAGCTAACGAATGGTTCGGGCTCCAATTCGCCTCGTACTCGCTACAAATCTTGTCTAGCCTTAACAAGCCACTTATTCCGTAGTCGTTCACCGAAAAACCTTCACGATGGGCCTCCATGAAAACTGCTTATCCACGACCTCATAACGCATCGACTCAGAGTTCTGGCTAAGGAACCCAGCATGATAATCACGCTTTTCAGCATCGACCGGACAAAGAATCTTACCTTTTTTAGGTCAAAGGGCCAATCGACGACGAAATTGGGGGGGCGTTTATCCGACTCGAACCGCTTGCCTCGGATAGCTGCTTTTAGATGTCGATACGTTCACTTACGATGGTAGGCGAAGTATGCTCCCTCTCAACCCCGAGGACTTCGACCAATGTCCCAAATGGAACGTTTCAAGAATTCGGACACACTCTCCGATGAGGAACTTAATCGGCTCTTTGAGACTTATCTGCCAAAGTTGATTCGACTAGCAGAGCACCGAATCTCGACGCGAGTACAAGCGAAATTCGGGTCGGACGATGTCGCTGCAACGGTCTGTCGGTCGGTTTTTCGACGGTTTAAGGAAGGTACCTTTCGATTTGACGATGATGCCGAATTTTGGCGGCTGTTGGTAACGGTTACCAAAAGAAAAATCAGCAACAAAGTGCGTCACTTTACCACGCAATCCCGTTCTGTGGCGGACGAGTTGTCGGAGACCGCGTCTTTTATTATTGCTTCACCCGAGCCGGGACCAAGTGAAGCGCTGGCCTTTGAAGAGTCGCTGCAAACAGTCGCCAATCGTCTTGAACCGCAGGAGCGGGACGTCTTGAGGTTGCGAATGGAGGGCTTCGAGCATCACGAAATTGCCGAACGCTTGAATCTTTCGGAGCGATCGATTCGACGAAAAATGGAGGTGATCAAATACAGCCTGAGCCAAGTGTTTTGGCCCGATGACCACACGACTTAAGTCGGAACTCGGACCCGTTGGTCGTGACCCCGGTCCGCTTCTCGTAGAGTTTTGCCTATTGCCTAATGCTCCGCCAACTCCGAGCGCAGGACAAATTCAAGGCAGCAGGCTACCTCAGATCTTTGCCCATTGCTGATGGCGTCCGTGAGTCGATTTTCGAAGCTGCCGCATGTATATTGTTCCGCTATGAGCGACGTTACACAAATTCTGCAGGCGATCCAGCAAGGCGAGCAGGGAGCGTCGGACCGATTGTTGCCGATGGTCTACGAGGAACTGCGCCGATTGGCCAAAGCCAAGTTGGCCGCCGAACCGGCGGGGCAAACGCTACAACCCACGGCGTTGGTTCACGAAGCCTTTCTGCGCCTGGTCGATGTAAAGAATCCGCAAGCGTGGAATAGCCAAGGCCATTTCTTTGCCGCCGCCGCCAATGCGATGCGCCGAATCTTGATCGAAAATGCGCGGAAAAAGAAGAGCCTGCGACGCGGCGGTGAATGGCAAAAGATCGACTTCGACAAAGTCGAGTTGACGGACTCGAACGACTCCGAGTTCTTGCTGGCCCTCGACCAATCATTGGATCAGTTGGCGACGGAACACCCCGTTGCGGCTCAAGTCGTTAACCTCCGATTTTTTGCCGGCCTGTCGATCGAACAAACCTCCGAGGTCATGGATGTTTCCACTCGCACGGTGAACCGTCATTGGTTGTTGGGGAAAGCCTGGCTATATTCGCAATTGTCTGAGCAACAAGACGCATGAAGTCTAGCTGTTCACGAGACAGCCGCTTGGTGTGTTCCGCAAGTCGCGGAGTTGCGGATCGCGAGCCGACGAGTGACCCAAAGCGGTTGTCGCATCCAGCGGGCTTGCATTGCGACGCGCTGCATGCACCTTACCTCCCGCGAACGGTAAGCCTGAATTGGCCAAAGTCACGCTATTCATCGCGTTGCGGGAATCGGAAATTAATGAGGCTGGTCGTGAACTTGCGACGGCCGTTGGGAGCAATTCACGATGGCCATACGCCCAAAAAATAGCCGCGTCGAACAATTGTTCTTCTCGGCCGCAGAAATCGATTCGGAGGTGGATCGTCAGCGGTTTCTAGATGACGCGTGCGAATCAATCGCGTTACGGAAACAAGTCGAGCGTTTATTGTTGGCGAATGGCAAAGCAGCCGACTTCTTGGAACAGCGTCCCCTGTTTTCCTTAGACGGAATCAGCGATGAAAACTTGCCACCGGTTCTTGAGCTCGACGGATTCTTGAACTCGGTTCACGACTTCAACTTGCCGCGCCGGTTTGGTGACTACGATCTGCTAGAGAAAATTGCCCATGGCGGGATGGGCGTGGTGTTCAAGGCTCGCCAAAACAGTTTGAATCGAATCGTGGCACTCAAGATGATTTCAGCCGGTGAATTCGCGGGACCCCAAGAGGTGGAGCGGTTTCATGTGGAAGCCGAGGCGGCTGCGCGACTGGACCATGCCGGAATTGTTCCTGTATATGACGTTGGATGCCATCAAGGTCGACACTATTATTCCATGGCCTTTGTGGATGGCAAAAGCCTGGCCGAGCGAATTTGTGATGCACCATTGCCGCTGCGGCAAGCGGCCATGGTCGTGCAGCAATTGGCTACCGCCATTCAAGTGGCCCATGACCAGGGGATAATCCATCGCGATTTGAAACCGGGCAACGTGCTGATGGACGAACGGGAACAACCGCGGATCACCGACTTTGGATTGGCCAAACAGGTTGCGGCCGGGAGCGCGTTAACGATGTCGGGAGTGGTGCTGGGCACGCCCAGCTACATGCCGCCGGAACAAGCATCAGGCCGACCGGCGAATGAAGCGGCAGATATCTATGCACTTGGCGGGATATTGTATGCCACATTGACCGGAAGTCCTCCGTTTGAGGGTTCCACGCAACTGGACACCATCCTGCAAGTTCTACATGAAGAACCCGTGGCACCGCGGAAACGGAACCCGCGAATCCCTCGGGACTTGGAGGCAATATGCCTCAAGTGCTTAGAAAAAAATGCACCGGACCGATACCGAAACTCCAGTGAGTTGGCGGCGGACCTTGGGCGGTTTCTCGGTGGCGAACCCATTCATGCCAAAAACGACTGGTATCGACACCTCCGTCGTTGGACCATCCGCGAACCCGTTTTGGCAGCTCACTGGGCCGCGACCATTGTGTTGCTGGTGATTTTGGCGGGAAGTTATTGGATTTGGGGCGACAATGGCGACGGGCGAACCTACAACTTGCGACTGTTGCAAGGTAACTCGCAAATACTGGTGGGCTGGGCATTTGTTGTCTGGGCTTTGCAAAAGTTGCAAAATCTCTTCCGAACCAAAGCGTTCGTTTCTTTTGTGTGGGCCGCCATCAATCCCATCTTTCTGACGATCACGCTTCATTGGAATGGAAGTTCCGGAGAAGGCACCCATTTGGTCTGGTTGCTTTCGCTTTACTTTCTTTTGATCGTGACGACTTGTTTCTTCCGCCGGGTCGAGTTGGTGGCGATCACGACACTGTTCTCGTTGTTAGGATATATTGGCCTGGCCCGTTGGCACTTCGAGCAGTCGATGCTTGAAACTCCAAGTTATATGGTGTTGTTCGCCGTTATTCTGGCCGGGACCGGCGTCTTGTCGTGCCTGTTGACGCACCGTTTGAGACGTCTGAGTGAGCGGCCATTGTAGTGGATCGCTCCGCGATACAACCTAGGTTAGCGGAGCGATCCACGCCCTTCAAAATGGATCGCGGAGCGATCCACTACCATCGGTAGCCTTAAACAATCGCCTAACCATTTTTGGATTCCGTCTGTCGCATATTTCCATCATGCCTCGCACTGAGAACCGGGGCCTACCCATTTCAATCCAGGAGTTCGTCGATGTTGAGTATTCGCTTTCAATGCCGAGTTACATTTTTGGTGGCAATTACTATTTTCGGGTTGGCTGTTCTGGCGGAGAACGTCACGGCACAAGAAGCCGACCTGGAACCGAGTTCGCATGTTGGTCCGGCCCAAGGAGATACCCCGCGAAAATTTTCGACGGAAATCTACAAGGTACTTGATACCGATGATGCCGAGACACGATTGATGAAGGAACTCATCACGGCCTTGAACGCCGAATATGATGTCATGGAGCGTCGATTCGAGCTAAATGATTTTTCCGTCGAACTGTATTGTCACTCCCTACAACGATTGACCGAAGCGCAACTAGAGTTCCACACAGAACCCGCCGACAAGCGTGAGATTCTGGAATGGAACTTGCAAGTCGCCCGAAAAATCGAGGCATACGTACAAAGAATAGTCGAACATGATGGCCGCAGACGGTTGGACCTGAGTCGCTGTCGAGCTTTTCGACTCAAAGCGGAACTAGCATTGCTAAGATTTGAAAAAGCCCAGGCGAAGAGTGTCGAGCCTGAAACGAATATACCGCTCGACGGTGACGATGCGGAGTTGCGTCTAATCAAAGAACTAATCGCCAGCCTACAGTCCGAATGTGAGTTTACGAAAGCGCAATACGTATCGGGCCTGGTACACGCCCAATTGCATCATGAGTCTCTACTCCGGCTCACAGATGCGCGACTGGAGTTTCATACCACATTGGAGCAACCGCTTGAGATCTTAAAAGAACGTCTGGAAATCGCCAAACAAATCGAAGCCCAAGCATTACAGTTGGGAAACGTTGGCAATGGTAACCCCCTGAGTCTTTTCCGAAGTGTAGCCAACCGACTCCAAGCGGAATTGGCATTGCTAAGATTTGAAAATCCCCAGTCGCAGAACCTCGAGTCTAAAACCAACCATTCGCTCGATGGTCAGGATGCCGAGACACGATTGATGAAGGAGCACGTCAGTACCATTAAGAGCGAACTCGAAATCGCCGAGCGGCAATATGATAACGGGGATGCTCCCTTTGATTTACTGCTTGACACCTATCGTCGCCTAATTGAAGCCCAGTGGGAATTTTCCGACAAGCCAGACGATCTGCGGAGACTTTTAGAACAGCAAGTGGAGACCTTCAAGAAAATAGAAGCGAGTGCAAAAGATCAGCTAGATGCAGGTGTTCTAACCAGCGCGGATTTTTATCGAGCTCTGTCCGCTCGTATCGAAGCCGAGTTGGCCATGCTGCGATTTGAAAAGGCTCGACAGCGACCGTTAAGCGATTCCGCCACTTCGAATAACGATCAACAGAGACCAATTTGCAATGATTGTTGCGAATGCACTGCAATGAATCGCGAATTACATTCCTTCGGGGCGAACTCGAGGTTTCGCTGTTCGGGATTGATAAGGCCCTGGGTGAACCCATTGCGAGGATGGTTCCGCAGGTATCGGTAAGGGTGTGGGTGGGGCGAACCGGTTTATGATCCGGCAATGTTCTAGGCTTTGTCCTTTCGGGATCCGATCCGTGCCGGTCCTGACTTTTTGGCCGGGATTTTGCATACTCGCCAATGGGTTAGGCCCTTTTCGGGACAGAGCCTAGTAGGCTCCACATTTGGTGTCCAAAAAAACAACCCCCAAAAACTTAAAGGGGCATGTCGCAAATTCGTGTCCTAGTTCGCACTGAAAGAAGAGGATTTCCACCAATTCTAGAAAGACGACCATGAATAAGCAAACCTTACCCGAATCCGTGAGGCGTTGGTTGAGCGCAGCGCTGCCGACATGGCAACAGCAAGGCTTGCTGGGTCCCGAACAAGCTGCTGGCATCTTGGCTTTGTACGAGGACGAACAGAGCGTACAGGCTCGACGAGGTTCGCTGGTTTCCTTCACGCTGTACGCATTGGGTGCTTGCCTATTTGGGTTCGCGGCTTTGTTGGTGATTGGCTTCAATTGGGATGCCATCCCGCGTGCGGCTAAGTTGGCTGTCGTTCTGGCGGTGATTTCTGCAACACACGGATCTGCCTTGTGGATCCGACGTACGTCGCCCACTGCGAGTGAGATTGGATTCTTTCTTGGATGCTTGTTCTATGGAGCGGGGATTTGGTTGATTGGTCAGGCCTTTCATTTGGACGCGCATTACCCGGACGGAGTCTTTTGGTGGGCGGTCGGTGTATTGGCGTTTGCTTTGGTGCTGGATTCCCTGTTGCTTCATTGCTTGTTCGTGGCGCTCATGGCCATGTGGGCTGGGATGGAGATGCAGTCGTTCGCCCATTTGCGGCCGTGGTGGGCTGCGGGTTTACTGCCCAATGGGGCGTGGGCCTTACCGGTTTTGGCGGCACCCGGTTTGCTGTGGGCTTACCGTCGGTCTTCTCCCTGGGCCGTGGGGCTGTATGTGGCCTTGCTCGTGTGGTGGGTCGTGTTGCAAGCCGTCGTGTGGCGGTTTGGTCAGACATCCCTATCTTTGTTTTGGATCGGTGGTGTGGGTGCGTTGTTGATGCTGGCTGCCGAAGCCCATCGATCTGGGAATCGCTTGGGAACACCCTATCGTGTCTGGGGCGCGTTGCTGGCTGCTGGTTCGTTGATACCCATGAGTTCGTGGCCTTATTGGAATTACCTTGGTCGTGCTCACTACTGGGGCCAGCCGCCACTTGATTATTTTCATCAACTGGTCGTCCCAGGTCTGGCTTTCGGAATATTGACATTGGCCGGAGTCGGTTTGTGTTTCCGTGTCGCGAACCGCAGAGCCATGGTGCCGGTCGGAGTCCTGGGTTTGATGATCGGGCTCGCGATTTGGAACCTATTGCTCGCCAACGACTGGAGCGGGGCGGTGGTGGCCGTGACGCTGGGCAATGTTGCCATGATCGCCCTGTCACTCTATCTCATCCAAGTAGGCGCTCGCGAGGAACGCTTGCGGCCATTTGCCGCGGGGGTGCTGTATTTCCTCATCTGGGCGATTGCTCGTTATACGGATTTGTTCAACATGTGGGGTGGAATGTTGATGACCGCGAGCGTCTTTGCGTTGTGTGGGATCGCGATTGTCGTCGTTGGTCGGTTTTGGTCACAGCTCAAACGGCGCGAGTCGATGGATTCGCAGGAGGTGACTTCCGCGTGGTCCGAGCCAGTCTGGGTTGCAAGCCTGTTCTCGTGGGCACGTGAGCGGACTCGACCGATTCTTTATAGTGCTGTGGGATTTCAGCTTTTGTTCTTGGTTGGAATGATTGCGATCGAGTCGGCACCGTTGGTGTTCGGCAAAACGATCCTGCTGCGGGTCCAGCCCGTGGATCCTCGCGATTTCTTTCGCGGGGACTACGTGATCTTGCGTTACGACATTCACAACATGACACCGACAGGAACGTTAGAACGTGGAGCTCCCGTATATGTCTCGCTCGAACCGGAAGATGACGGTCGACATTGGCGCGGCGTGACCGCATCCTCGACTCGTCCGACGACCGGGGACTATTTGGTTGGCCGCAGTGACTCCACGAGATGGGGTTCGCCTCGGGTGCAATTTGGGATCGAAGCTTTTTATGTGCAGGAAGGAAAAGGCCTAGCTTGGGAAGAAGCGGCTCGCCAAGGAAATCTCACTGCCGAAATAGCCGTTGCACCATGGGGGCAAGCCAAACTGCGAAGACTTCTGGTGGACAGATGAGGTGGGCGGGCTGTCAAGCTCCTTGCCGTTTCGTATATTCGGTACGTGGCCAACGTTGCCCTTGTGCGATTTGCTACTCCCGGGAAATAGCCAAGTTGTGAATCCATTCCGATACTCGATGCAGCAGTTACTCGTGTTCGTATGCATGTTTGCGATCGTGTTTTGGATGTACAGCCGATTCCCCAGTGTGGCCCTGCTCGTTCTCGGCAGTATCATTCTTGCAATGATTGCTTATTTGCGCCGACACGTTCCGTTCTTGTTTTTTCTGCCGGTTCCAATCATCTGCGTCGGGCACCTTCAGCAACAGCTCTGGCCAGGTTGGGCCGTACGAGGCACTTGGTTTTGGGGAATATTAATCGCAACCTGTCTTGTTTCGCTCATAGCAACTTCGGTTGACATTTCGATCGGAAGCGAACGACGATCTCACGTCCGGTCGCGTGTTCTTTTGAATACGGTCGTTGTTTCAACGGTACTCGGAGGATTGCTCGGCTTACTACTATTTTTAACTCAGTTTGCTGCTCAGTTGTTTTTGATCTATCACGAACGCGAGGATAGCGATTCCCTGCTGCCATTGCTTCGCTTCCTGCCCGTGGCGAGCATCGGAGCACTGGTTGGAGGATTATTGGTCGGCATTCCCAGTGGTTTTATCGCTGACATGATCGTGAGTCATCGCCGGATTCATGGACGGCGTTGAGATAAGCTTGTACGACTTTGGATTGATGACTTTGAAGTGGCTGCAGCACGCCAATAATCGAGCAATCGCCGCGATTGTTCCCGCTCGATTCAAAACGCGTTATTTTCCAGTTCTCGTTTTTTGTTTGAGCCGAAATCCATGATTCGATGCCGGCATGATCCGACCGCTCGTCCTACTTTTTGAATCAGTCGAGTGGGTTGTTCGAGGTGGTGGGTTTTGCTTGCGGCCGGACACGCGGAGCGTCGCTTGGGTTGGCCGGATACCCGACCAACCCAAGCTCTGCTCACGCGGTTAACCCCCAAAGATCTGTTGGATCCTGTTGCCTCGAGGTGAGGCACTGCTCACGTGGTTAACCCTGAAGTTAGGCAGGCCTCGCGACATTGGACTTTTTTGACACTCCACTTCGTCTACTTCTTCAGTGTGGTCAAATACTCGACCAAGTTGACCAAATCGTCCGCGGAGAGGGCTTCGTGCAGGTTGTCGGGCATGATGCTCTTTTCTAGACGTTGGAACTCTTCCAAGTCGTCACGAGCGATCGTGCGCTGAATGCCTTCCGCGTCCTTCAGGACCACTTCTTGTTCGGTCTGACTGACCAACAACCCAACGACCTGTTGTCCCGACGTCAGCAGCGCGGCGTAACTCTCGTAGCTATGGCTGATCCCAGCCGATGGGTCCAAGATCGAGACATACAAGGCCTCCCGTGCTAACTTGTCCCCGATTTGGGTCAACTCGGGTCCGACATTTTTGCCTTGGCCACCAACCTGATGACAGTTCGCACAAGTGCCCGTCGTCCGATAGATGATCTCGCCTTGTTGGGCGTTGCCACGACGCTCGACCAATTCTGGTAACGACGGCAACGGCTCCGCCGCGCGGCCTTTTTGAGCCGGGAACAGTTCATTGGCCCGCTGGCGGATCGCTTCGTTCTGACTGCCACGCAATCGTGAACCCACACTCAACCGAGCTTCCGGATACAGCTGGCCCGCGTCAGCCAATTTCAACAGTGCCAACGAACCCGCGTCACTTCGAGTCAAGCCCTTGGCTGCTTCCACTCGGACTGAAACAGGCAACGTGTCGTCGGCCAACATCGCTTCCAAAAATGGTTGCGTCAAACCAGGATTTGCCGCGGCAATCGTCGAAGCCACCCCTGCCGCTGCCGTATTCTGTTCGCCTTGCAACCACATACGCCATTGACCACTGGGGTAGCGCTGCAACAACAATTCTGCGGCCGTGATACCAGCCGTGTCTGTTTGCGTCGCCAATTGGATCAACAGTGGTTCACTGCCGGATAGTGGCAGCTTACGCAAGAACTGAACTTGGCTTTCTCGATCGGCCTGGGCCAAGTTCTTGCGCATGACCGCGTCCATCTCAGGATGTTGTTCGAGCCATTGTTGGGCTGCTGGGACTTGTGGCAGGGCATGCATGAGCACGATCTCAAAGATCGGTGATTTCTTGTCTTGCGTGGCGAAGCGATCAAGGACCGTTGTGAAAACCTTGGTTCGATCTTCGGACGAATAATAGTCCAGTGCACGCAACAAGCGGAGCACATGATCCGATGTCGCGCGAACCGAAGTCAGGCGTTCGATCACCATCGGCAAAGCGAGTTCCGTGCGGGCCCGCCACACCAGATCAAACGACGCCTGACGTTGCTTGCCTTGGATACTCGCCAAGTATGCTTTGAAACAATCCTCCCAGCGCAATTCAGCACCAATCCCCAAGGCCTCCAAATACCAACGATCTTGATCGTCGTGTTGGAGCGCTAACTCCGCCCAGCGTCGCGGCATGTCGTCCGACTGGTCGAAACGCAACGAGATGGCTAGTTCGCGTCGGACACTGGCCGAGGGATCCTTCACGAGAGTTTCAAAGTAGTGCTTGGCAGGCACCTTCATCTGCCGAGCCAATCGCACCGCCACGCAGCGTACATTGGCATCCTGATCATTGGCCGCTGCCGTCACAGCGGCTGTTGCTTCTCCGGGCAGCTTACCCCAGGCCCATAACGCTCGGGCTCGGGTTTGGGGCCGCGGGTCTTTCGCCAACTGCTGCAAGGGGCTCTTTGCCTCGGCGCCAAACTTCTGGATCGCTTCCCATGCGAGATACCGCACGCTGAGGTTGGGGTTTCGCAGTGCCGCGACGGCTCCGGCCGGTGTTGAAAGATCAAACTTGGGAACGGAATACTTTGCCCCCGGTGGAGCCACGCGATACAGTCGCCCGCGATCCAAGTCACCCATCGCGTGACCGCCGACACCGGGATCGTACCAGTCGCTCACAAACACGCTGCCATCGGGAGCCACACAAACATCCGCCGGGCGGAACCATTTATCGGTGACGCCTTCCATCAGATTGACCATGGTCGCTTGGTAACCGGCACCTTGCGCCTTGGTTGGATAACTGCGAACGACGTTGGGGCCGGGATCGCAATGAATGATTTGATCGCGGAAAACCTCTGGTAGCAAATCGCCTTCATAAAACATGATGCCCGACGGCGAGCCCGCGCCGGTCAAGAGCATCGTCGGAACCACACCTGGGTCATTCAGATGCCAATGTCGATCGGGGATATTCTGCTCCATGTTCACACGTGGTGCTTGCCATCCCGCGCCGGTCAATTCATCCGTGTATCCGTAGTTACCGTATTCCATCACGTAGTTGATTCGCACGCCCCGATTGCCATCGTCGTCGTTGTCGGATTGCCATAAAGTGCCAAACGAATCGATCGTGACTTCGTAGTTGTTGCGGAAATTGTGACCGAGAACTTCAAAATTGCTGCCGTCCAAGTCACAACGGAACACCATCCCTTGGCGATAGGGCTTCCCATGGTCCTGGACCGTGTTCCCAGCCATGTCCACCACCAAGTTGCCATCGCGATCATGCACCGTATGGCCGGTGTTGCCGAAGTTCCAATACAACTTCCCGTCGGGCCCAAACAAAAAGCTGTGGGCCGAGTGATCGTGCTGAGCCTGACCGGTCTTGGTAAACAATAGATCCTGCCGGTCTGGGATGTCGTCGCCATCTTCATCAGTAAAGATCCAAACATTGGGCGAGGCCGAGAC
>JAEUIP010000270.1 GCA_016795075.1 Planctomycetaceae bacterium
CTGCGACGACTAAAACAAATCGTGGATCGCTCGCGGGACTTTACCCCCGGAGTTGGTATCCAATATGTGTACTTGTTGGACGAAATCCTCCAGGGGACCAATTCGCAAGAGCGCCAGATCGCGGTTACTCGCGTGATCCAACAGTTGTTGGCTCGCAAAGCCATCGGCGCGATTTCGACACATGACTTGCAATTGCCCGATGTTCCGGAGTTGGCGGGAAACCTGGACATCGTGCACTTTAAAGAATCCTTCGTCGAGATTGACGGCAAGCAGACGATGACATTTGATTACCTGATGCGACCTGGCATCACACCTACAACGAATGCCCTCAAGTTGCTGGCCCTCGTGGGATTGGACGCCACCGAATAAACGCAATGCCGTTCAAAAAGTAGCAGACACGCTCCGTGCGCCGCCCGCCGATCCTTGAACGACGAGCGTCTCTTGATGGGTGCGGCATCGGGAAGGCGCCTACGACCGTCCTTCGTTGAACGGTACTGCAATTAAACGACAAAGACAAAACCAGCGAATAAAGGAGACCACGTATGCTCACCACCACGACTCCAACGATTGAAGGCCACCCAATCAAACAGTATCTAGGGATTGTGACTGGCGAAGCGATCATGGGCGCCAATCTGTTTCGCGATTTTTTTGCCGGGATCCGCGACATCGTCGGTGGTCGCACCGCCAGTTACGAACAGGTCCTAAACGACGCTCGATCGGCTGCAATTGCCGAGATGGAACAGCGGGCCGCCGAGCGTGGAGCAAACGCCGTCGTCGGTGTGGACATCGATTATGAGGTCCTGGGGCAAGCCAACGGCATGTTGATGGTCGCAATCTCCGGCACCGCTGTGATCGTCTAATCGACTGGCCCGAACGGCTGCCCCCTCGCGAGCAGGAGCAGAGGCGATAAAAGACGGGACTCCGGGACTGGACGCTTTGACTGCGTCATCCCGATCTCGTGCGGCACGATTCACATGGGGACCACCGGATTCGCGATGGTTTCGGGCTCCGCCTCGGTTCTAGGTCAGCCCAATCTCGAGCGGCGTTTTCTCTCCTGTGCCTCCAAGCCATTTCTCTTGCGGTGCATTCTTGGAGGTCGCAAGATCTTGCCCATCGACCGCGGTGAAAGCGGGGGCAGTCGGCACGGCTTGGGCTTGCTTCGATTCGAACGGTTGTTGGGATGGCGAAGTCATTGACGATTTTCCCGGGCATTGTTACATTTCCGGGCTGGGCAAGAATGCACTTTCCCACAACTTTCACTCTTTTGAGGTTATTGACGAATGGCAAAAGCGGCGGCCAAACCTGGAAAAATGGTCTATTACTTCGGAGCCACCAAAACGGAAGGCAAGGGTCTGACCAAAGCCTTGCTGGGTGGTAAGGGCATCAACTTGGCCGAAATGACCTCGATTGGTCTGCCGGTACCGCCGGGATTCACGATCACGACCGAATGCTGCGACGCCTATGTCAAAGCCAAACACAAGCTGCCTGAAGGCTTGATGGAAGAAGTCGGCAAGCATATCAAGACCTTGGAAAAAGAACTGGGCAAGAAGTTCGGCGACAACAACGACCCACTGTTGGTTTCCGTTCGCTCCGGTGCTGCCGTTAGTATGCCGGGCATGATGAACACGATTTTGAACTTGGGCCTGACCGATCAATCGGTTCAAGGTTTGGCCAAGGCGACCGGCAATCCACGGTTTGCTTATGACGCGTATCGCCGCGTGGTCAACATGTTTGGTGACGTGGTGATGGGAGTGGATCACGAACACTTCGAACACGCATTCGACCAAATCAAGAAGAAGTACAAGGTCAGCTTGGACACGGACGTACCAGCCGAAGGTCTTCAAGAATTGGTGCAAGCCTACAAAGACGTGTACAAAAAGCACACGGGCAAGGCGTTCCCCCAAGATCCGAACGTCCAGTTGGAATTGGCAATCGAAGCCGTGTTCAAGAGCTGGGATTCGGACAAGGCCGTGAAGTACCGCGAGATCGAAAACATTCGCGGCCTGCTGGGAACGGCCGTCAACGTTCAATCGATGGTCTACGGCAACATGGGTGCCGACTCAGGTACCGGTGTGGCGTTTACGCGCAACCCGTCGACTGGCGAAAACAAATTCTACGGCGAGTTCCTGATCAATGCTCAGGGTGAAGACGTGGTGGCCGGTATTCGGACCCCGCAGCCAACCGCCGAAATGAAGAAGTGGAATAAAGATGTTTACGAAGAGTTGATGAAGATCAAGGACATCTTGGAAGCCCACTACAAAGAGATGCAAGACATCGAGTTCACGATCGAACGCGGTAAGTTGTACATGCTGCAAACTCGAACGGGCAAGCGAACCGGAGCCGCTGCGGTACGGATCGCCTGCGAAATGGTCGCTGAGAAGTTGATCGATGAAAAGAAGGCTGTCTTGCGCATTCCAGCCAACGACTTGAACCAGTTGTTGTTGCCTAGCTTCAATCCATCGGCTCGCAAGTCGGCGACCGTTGTGACCAAAGGCTTGCCGGCCTCGCCAGGAGCGGCCGTGGGCGCTTTGGCGTTCACCGCCGAAGAAGCCGTTCGCCGGGCAGAAGCTGGTGAAAAAGTACTTTTGGTCCGCAAAGAGACCAGCCCGGAAGACGTGGACGGCATGCACAAGGCGGCTGGAATTTTGACCAGTACCGGTGGGATGACCAGTCACGCGGCTGTGGTCGCTCGCGGTTGGGGTCGTTGCTGCGTCGTCGGCGCTGGCGAAATCCAAATCAACGAGAAGGCCGGCAAGATTACCGTCAACGGCAAGACCTATGGTCAAAAGGATGTGTTGAGCATCGACGGGACGACTGGCGAAGTCATGGAAGGTGCCGTTGAAACGCAAACGCCGACGCTGTCAGGCAATTTTTCCACGGTGATGGAATGGGCCGATAAGTATCGTCGCTTGGGAGTACGCACCAATGCAGATTCGCCGAACGACGCCAAGAAGGCCCGATCGTTTGGTGCTCAAGGGATCGGCTTGTGCCGTACCGAGCACATGTTCTTTGAAGAAGATCGGATTGCCGCGATGCGCGAAATGATCTTGGCCGACAAAGAAGAAGATCGTCGCAAGGCTTTGGCCAAATTGTTGCCATACCAACGCAAGGACTTCGAGGGCATTTTCAAGGCGATGGACGGCCTGCCGGTTACCGTTCGCTTGTTGGACCCACCGCTCCACGAATTCTTGCCGAACGAGCCGAAGGCCCAAAAGGAAATGGCCGACATGTTGGGTGTCAAACCCGCGGATGTGAAGGCTCGTGTGGATCAATTGCACGAAATGAACCCGATGTTGGGTCATCGCGGTTGCCGCTTGTGCGTGACCTACCCCGAAATTCTGGAAATGCAAGTTACCGCCATTGTGGAAGCGGCGATCAACTGCCAGAAGAAGGGTATCGTGGCCAAGCCAGAAATCATGATCCCGTTGGTAGGCATGGTCGAAGAGCTACGTTTGCTCAAGAACAAGGTTGAGGAAACGATCGAAGCCGTGAAGACAGCCAAGAAGTTCACTGACAAGTTGGACATCTTGATTGGCACGATGATCGAAATTCCACGTGCCGCATTGACGGCCGATCAGATCGCTGGTGAAGCCGAGTTCTTCAGCTTCGGAACCAACGACTTGACGCAGATGACATTTGGATTTAGCCGCGACGATATCGGGACGTTCTTACCCGAATACCTGTCGAAGGAACTGATGCCGATCGATCCGTTTGTGTCGTTGGACCAAACTGGTGTCGGTCAATTGGTCCAGATGGCAGTAACCAAAGGCCGCGCTGCTCGGAAGGACCTGAAGCTTGGCATTTGTGGTGAACACGGTGGCGATCCGGAATCGGTGGACTTCTGTCACCGAGCCGGTTTGGACTACGTCAGCTGCTCGCCATTCCGCGTGCCGATCGCTCGCCTAGCCGCAGCCCAAGCCGCCATCCGCCACGGCTAATCAGTCCGTAGCCATTGCCTGCAGAAACCTCCAATCCCTGCCATCGCGAATGCGATGGCAGGGATTTTTTGTTGCCCATGAACAGCAGTTGTATTTGCTGGCGAAGACGAGCCTTCCTGCACCGTGTGGGAGCGACCTTTTGTGCCTAGCGCTTCGTTGCTAATTTGCCACGAATGTGTGTCCCAACCACCGGTCTTTTTTGCAATCCATTGACCCGATCCGTATTGAGCGGTGTTGTTGGCGTGCGAGAAACGAGTACCCTCTTATGGAGCATTATGCAAACGACTCACGTGGAGATATCGGCCCACTCCGTTGGTCGGCTGTAACTACTCACTAGCCCCGGAGCTGTGTAAAAACATGTCGGAGTTCTTAGAGAAAGCCCACGTTCGAGGACTGGCGTATGCGTTGCAAATCGTCCTAGGCGACGAATATTTCGACGAGGAGATCCAGACTTCCGTTCGCGAGATGATGGAACAGTGGGCGGATTCGCCGTCATTCGCGCGGAGCATCCAGTCGAACTGGCTCAAGGTTCTGGAGGAGACAGACCCACGAATTGCCCCGCACTTGGTCAGCGTTTGGGCCAACAAAGGAGATTATTCACCGGAAGAGGCCGTTGAAATGCTCCGCCATTGGTACCGCATGTTCCAGCCGCTCTGGGATCAACTGGCCGAAGGCGATTCGCAGGGAGGCATGTGAGGACCGAGAAGGTTGCCTGCTTTTGTCCTGGCCTAGTTTTATCCATCGGAGTTTTGTTGCCAACTTGATGGGACGTAAACGAAAAATGGAAAGGTCGCGTGTTTTTATTGATGCAAAAATAGCCAGTCGGCAATCGACCGCGGTCGATTGCCGATCACAAAGGGCGTACGCTCGTTTCTTCAAACAGTACTTTCTACCATGCGTATTGATTTAAGAACGTTTCTTTATATTGGGGCCAAAGAGCCGCGAGTCGCTTTGATGGAGCAGACCTTCTTGTTTTACGGTACAATCGGAGTACTCGTTGGTCGAGCAGACTCGGTTTCAAACTAGATCGGGAAATGTTCCGTGCGGCGACACGGGCGACTACGGCGATTTCATCCTGGAACCAAGCAAATGACTCGCTCACCAATCCAAGTTGGTCATGCGGCACCGAAATTTACTCTTCCGGCGATCGGACCCGAGTTGGGTGAGATCACGGTGCGATCGGAAGACTTTTACGGTCGCTGGTTGGTTTTGCTGTTTTACCCGCGAGATTTCTCGTTTGTGTGCCCCACCGAGTTGACTTCATTCAGTGCCCGATTGGAGTCCTTTCTGCAATACAACTGCACGCCACTTGGCGTGAGCATCGATTCACTAGATTCCCATCGTGAGTGGATGCAAACGCCGACTTCGCAGGGGGGTGTGAGCGGATTGCGATTCGCGTTGGCTTCCGACATCGATGGCCAAGTCTGTAAACTTTATAATGTTTGGCACGATGCAGCCGATTTGCCTAACCGCGGCATTTTTCTTGTCGACCCAAATGGAATCCTGAAGTTTTCCGCAATCTACGATTTAAGTGTTGGTAGAAATGTCGACGGAATACTTCATATCCTGGAGGCACTTAACGCCGGTGGTTTATGTCCAGCGAATTGGTCGTCGGCTGACGGAGTGTTGGATGTTGCCGCTCTTCTCACGGCGGGACGAGTGCTTGGGCATTATAAGATTGAAGCGGAGTTGGGCAGGGGTTCGTTCGGTGTGGTATTGCGGGCTTTCGATCTTCGGCTGCAGCGGCCCGTCGCGCTCAAGGTCTTTCATAAAAACCTAAGTGAAGCGGAATCGCGACTGTTGTCCGAGGCCCGCGCGGCTGCAGGCGTGAATCATCCGAACGTTTGCCGAATCTATAACGTGGATGTCATCGACGGAATTCCAACGATCGTGATGGAATACCTCGAAGGCCAGTCGCTGGATAAATGCATAAAAGCGACGCTCGAGGAACAAGAGTTCTTGATGATTGCTCAGAAGTTGGCATCTGGACTGGCGGCCGCACACTCAGCAGGTCTGGTGCATCGGGATCTCAAGCCTGGAAATATCGTTTTTCGAAATGACGGCGAGCCGGTGATTGTGGACTTTGGATTGGCGTCCGTCTTTGCCGAGTCTCGCCGCGGACGATTACCGACTCACTCCGCCGATCAGGATCGTTCGCTTGCTCCGAAACTGGCGAATTTGCCGGTACCGCCTGTAAAGTTCGCTGCACAAACTTCTTCGGCGCCCCTTTTGTCTGCGGACAATGGTCTGAAAATGACCGAAACCGCGGAATATGTACCCGTGGCGATTCCCAACAACACTCGATCGGCAGAGCAAGTGACTAGCTCGATTTCAGGGACGCCCGCCTACATGTCGCCAGAACAAGTTTTTGGCGAATCGATTTCTCCCGCGAGCGATGTGTTTTCGTTGGGATTGATCTTTGTCGAAATGTTGACAAACCGACAAGTGCTCGCGTCCGAAAACCCGATCGCCGTCTTCCAGTTGCTTGCCGATCCTGATTTCCTCGCGTCGATCCCGATGCAGGTTCCCCACAAGTACCGCGGCTTGGTTAGTTCCATGATTGAGCTTGATCCAAAGATGCGTCCGACAATGGAGACGGTCATCGAAGAGTTGCGCGAATTGGCGATAAGTTCGTAAGTGCGCAAAGAACGGTTGTACGCCAGGAAGGCTGTCGCGACCTAGTTGGAGATTCTCGTAACTCCGAACCGACAACTGCGAATTCTTAAAAGTGACTGTGCCACATCGATTCACACTGGCGACGCGCATTCCCACCGACGAAGCGAAGTTATTGGAATGTCAGCTGTGGAAAGAACAGCACACGCAAGCTCGCATCGAGCAGTGGGCTCCAACGACCATCGAGCAAGACTTGCAGATCGCCGTGAAAGCGATCTTGCCGACCAGCAATGCTGCAACGTCCGATCCAACATCCAGTCCAGCATCGGTTCCAAGCAAAACGCACGTGTCCTGCAACGAGGATGCCCGCAAGACATCGATCCACGGCAAGCGATTGGGGCCATCGGAATGGCGGTCCAAGTACAATGGCTGTCGGCAGTGCGGGGAGCAGATGGAGCGATTGACTCAGCGGTCCCAGCACATGACGACGACCATTCTGCAAACAGTGGGAAAACTCCTGTTGTTGCTGAGCGTCATGCCATGGAACGTGATGCTCTCGCCCACACACGAAGCCCGATCCAACTAATCAGGCTTACTCATAGTTCGTTCTTGTCGGTTCACGAATCTATTGAGGCCAACTTGTTCTCGCAACCTCGCTACAACTGCTTCGGATGCATCAAGTCGCCCGTTCGAATCAAGCAACCCAAATCCTTCAAACAAACTTGCATCAAGGTAACATAACCGTTCCCACGCCGACAAGAACTCCGTGAATGAGTTCGCAATCGGAGGCTCGAGAGGTGCGTCGATTTTCGCACTATACTTGAACCAATATACTGGTGGGTCGTCGCCTTCGCGAACGTCAAGCACTAACGCGTCGCCGCTAACTTCATGATGAATCGCGACACAGTTGAACGCGAGTTCTGTTCGCTCGCTAAATGTTGGAAGTAGCTCATGAAATTGCCCAAACT
>JAEUIP010000271.1 GCA_016795075.1 Planctomycetaceae bacterium
ACCGGTAGCATCATGGATTACAATCCCACAAATTTCCGTTTGATCAGCGGAACATTGCAGGGTAATTATGGCATGATCGACATCGGGCCTTACGACAAGTGGGCCATCCAATTCGGATACGCGGACGACAAACAGGTTCCGGAAATCTTGAAGCGCGTGGCGGATCCGGAATTGGCGTTTGCTACGGACGAAGACACGGGCGGTCCCGATCCGTTGGCGCGCCGATACGATTTTTCCAAAGATCCGTTGGACTTCGCCAACGAACAGTTGGCATTGGCCAAACATCATCGCGAACGAATCTTGACCGATTACGTTAAAGACGGCGATAGTTGGGCCAAGAGCCGCGAAGGCTACATCCTGACGTTGCAAATGCAATTGAAAGCGACTTCGATGATGGCCAGCTGGGTCGGGGGGGCTCATGTCAATCGCGATCGCAAGGGAGATCCAAACGGTCGAGTCCCGCTGCAACCGGTTCCAGCTGACCAACAACGGGCCGCGTTGAAGTTCGTCATTGAAAACACTTTCCGCGATGAGGCCTATGGTCTAACACCGGAATTGTTGACCAAGATGACGGTCGACAAGTGGTTGGATCTTGGTATGGAAATGATGAGCACCGCGGGCGAGCCGACTTGGCCATTGCATGACCAAATCATGGGCTTGCAAGCTTCGGCAATGACTCAGCTTTTGAATCCGACGACCTTGCGTCGAGTTTACGACAATGAAGCTCGGGTTTCGGCTGAAGAAGCTTACTTCACCTTGCCGGAGCTATTGAAGACCATTGGCGAATCGGTGTGGACGGAAATTGCTGCCAATCCAGAAGGCACGTTTACTGAACGCAAGCCAGCGATTTCGTCGTTGCGTCGCAATCTGCAAGCCGAGCATCTGAGTCGATTGATTGGCCTGTCGCGCGAACATTCGTCGAACATGGCCGCCATGCGACCTATTGCCACGTTGGCGCGGCAAGAATTGCGAGATTTGGTGACAAAAATTGAAGGCTATTTGCAAGCCGGTGAAGGCAAGCTCGACGTTTATAGTCGCGCCCATTTGACCGACATGCAGCAGCGGATCAAGAAGTTTTTGGATGCCCAATACGTTGCTAACTAACGAAACGTGACGCCGCATTCATCCCTCCCATACATGGGACGGGCTTGACTCGCTAATTCGAAGTTTTGCAAACTGCCAAGTGGAAATCACTTGGCAGTTTTGTTATATTCCACGCCACTCCGGCGAAAACCGAGAAGCCAGTGCTTTGTCAAAGTCAAGTCTTTGGGTCGCGTCTGAAAATGGTGTTAGGAGTCAATTGCCGCTAAGGCCCATCGGGTGCTTTGCACAATGGACTCCTGACGTCTGGTAAAGGTGTCAGGAGTCAATTACCGCGACGGCCCATTGGGTGCTTCGCAGAATTGACTCCTGGCGTCTGGTAAAGGTGTCAGGAGTCAATTGCCGCGACGGCCCACCGGGTGCTTTGCACAATTGACTCCTGACACCTTTACCAGACGCGACACCTTTACCAGACGCTTGGTTTTGGATTGGACAAAGCACTAGTGCCAAAGACGGCAACCCCGCAACGATTGCGTTTTTTCGCTGCAACTTCGACGCGGCTGTTAGGGATTGGCCGATTGCGGCGATCGAAGGAAAGGCCACGTTGGATGGGAATTGTCGGAGAGATGGTCGGGTCTATTATTCTGCGAAGTCGCGCTCATGGTGCTTGCCCCCTTGCCGTTTCATCTGCAGCTCACGGAATTTCTCCGAGAGCAGGATCCTGAGATCTGGAGTTGGTTTCGCCAGGATGCGACGCGCTCGGAATCGAGCGAAGCTTTGAAGTTTGAATTGCTGAAAACGACCTATCGCGTGGACCAAGAGACCCAGGTCGATTTGTATGCAACGGCCGCGACGGTCGCCGGGAAGCTTGGACTTGATCTTCCGTTGACGATCTATCAAGCTCATCATTCCGAAGGCCTTAATGCTTCGCTGGCTTACATCCCTGGCGAACTTCATGTCGTGCTGCATGGTCCCATTGCCGAGCAACTCAATCCCGTTGAGCAGGAATCTTTGTTCGGCCATGAATTGACCCATTATCGTTTGTGGGACCTAACGGACGGCGACATTCTGGTAGCGGATCGGTTACTGGCGGCACTTACTTTCGACCGTTCGGCCCATGCGGCTCATTGGGCCAGCTTGCGATTGCTCCGATTGTATAATGAGATCCTCTGTGATCGTGGGGCCTATCAAGTTACAGAAGATGTGGAAGCGGTCGTCTCGCTCTTGTTGAAACTGGAAACGGGGGTGCGTCAGGTCAACCCGGCCGCATTTCTTAAGCAAGCCGACGAAATTTTCCAACGCGGTTCGATCTCTTCACAAGAAGTCGATCACCCAGAACTGTTTATCAGAGCTCGGGCCATTCGCCTCTGGAGCGAACTGGACACCAAGGCAAATGCGCCGATTGCCGAAATGATCGAAGGGCAACCTGGGCTCGATAACTTGGATTTACTGGGACAGCGGCAAGTTGCCCAAGCCACTCGACAGCTATTGGAGGTCCTCTTTAGTTACCCGTGGTATTGCACGGACGCGACGTTGGCACACGCGCGCTTGTTTTTCCCCGATTTTCAACCGCCGACGATCGAGAAATCGCCAACCAATTCTCGCTCACTCGCTAACTGGCCGGGTCGCATCTTTCCAGATTCCATGGCGGATTACTACGGATACGTGTTGCTGGACTTTATGGTTGCGGATCGCAACTTGGAAGAATCCGCGTTGGCATTGGGTTTGACATTGGCCGAACAGATCGGGATCAAAGAGCGATTTGTCGAAATGTTGCGGAAGGAATTCAAGCTTCGCAAGAACCAGGTGGATCGAATTGACCGCGATAAAGTGCAACTGCTTGTCGCTGCCCAAGAGCACGGAGCCGAGACATGAAATTTCGCGACTTCTTGACCCAAGTTGTTCCGGCCGAAGGCTTGGCGACGGATGATGTTTTGGCGAGCATTCTGCCTTTGTTCCGCGAAGTCATTGAAACCCATCGCGCCGACCAAGTTGCTCCCTTGGAGGGATTGGAAGCGTTGCATGTCGAACAGTCCAAGATTTGGTTTGAAACGGCAAAGCGACTACCGATTCGTACGAATACTCCGAGACTCCAGCAATTCGAAGCGGCCCCTCTTGCTCGATTGGAGGTCGTCGCCGAAATGCGTCGCACTTCCGATGTTTCGACCGGCGATGAACACACGCAACGCAGTGAGATTGGCGACCGAAGTGAACCATTATCGCGGCCCGTCTACCTGCCGGGCTACGTAACTTGGGAGCACGAGATCGAACATCACGATCCGTTGACGGATGTCCAAAGTCTCGGTTTGCTGTTGGCGACACTGGCCTGTGGTTTCGATTTTTCCAATCCGGCAGATTTGAATCTCTTTGTCCTTCATCGTCGCAACTTGTTTGCCATTCGGCCAAACTTGCACCCGGTTCTGGCCAGTCTCATCTTGCGCATGACGGAGTTGGATCGGCGTCGGCGGCCGCCCGATCTCATTGCGTTGCTGCATACCTTGGAGAATTATCGCGACCAAAAGGTGGAGTTTGATTTGGACTTGGCGCGAACTGCTGGTTTTCAAACGCGAGACCTCCGCGGGAAGCAGCAGTTGATTTTGGCGAAACTGCGTGACCGATTATTTGATCTTTCGAAGCGGAACTCGTTGCTGCAGTTTCGTTCGACCTTGCAAAATGTCAACCTCACGCATGCCTCAATTCCGTTGCTACTCGACTGGCGTAACATTCGGCAAGAGCAAATTCTCGTCGCCAATGATCAACTGCTCAAGCAGATCGTCTCGGGCAAGCCGATCTCACTCAATAAGTATTTGAACTTTGCGGAAGCGCTTTACCTACCTGCCTTGCTGGATCGGATCATTACGGATGTTCGTCGGGATCAAAATGAATTTGGTTTTGCACAGTTGCGGTTGGTGCTCTGTTCGCTTTCATGGGCGAATTTGAAAGAACGTCCGATCGAGCGGTTTGTTTCGCCGTTGGTTCTATTGCCAGTTCGTCTGGCGAAGACCAAAGGTGTGCGCGACACGTATCATGTGGAACCCTTGGGAACCGAAGCCGAAATCAATCCGGTCGTGCGTCATCAATTCTCCCGACTCTACAACATCGAACTACCGGAGAGTCTGGACTTAGCGACCGGCTCCTTGACGTCCTTGTACGAACTTTTGGCGCAAAACGTACAAGCGAGCGAGCCTGCAGTATCGGTCCAGTTGTTGGATCGACCTCGGGTTGACTTGATTCATGAGAAAGCCAAACGGCGAATGGATCAGTATCGTCGGACAGCTCGATTGACGGGGCGTGGAGTCCGTACTTACCAGAACCAGGACTACAGTTATGA
The DNA here is from genome assembly GCA_016795075.1 of Planctomycetaceae bacterium. Classification (GTDB taxonomy): domain Bacteria; phylum Planctomycetota; class Planctomycetia; order Pirellulales; family Pirellulaceae; genus M30B19. The sequence goes on from JAEUIP010000271.1 coordinate 4,373, forward strand.
TCCTGCCAATTTTCACCCGTTGGGACTCAAGCTTTTTTCGGCCCAAGTTCGCCCACCACAAACGCGATTGCAAGCGATTTTGGAGAATCGACCGCGGCCCCGTTCGTACATGACGGGTGATTCGGTCAATCCCGAGAAGATATCGGTGCCGTCGGAAACGTTGGAACAAGAACGCTCCCTTTATCAGGTGCGCGATACTGCGGAGGAGAACCCGTACTTATGGAACTTCGATCTTTGTAGCGTGACACTTGCGAATTTTCACTATCGACGCATGTCGTTGGTCAGAGATTACGAGGCGATTCAAGATCGGCAACTAGCGAGTGTGCCGTTTGATGAGACGTTTGCGGTGACGCCCCGACTTGTCGGCCGAGAGTTGCCAACCGTGCCCGCAATCGCGGATCGGTTTGACGTTGTACCTTGCGACCCAACCCAAGCGACCGCCATTGCCGAGGCTCGTCGCGGAACCAGCTATATCATTCAGGGGCCGCCGGGAACCGGAAAATCACAAACGATTACCAATCTCATTGCCGACTATGTCGCTCAAGGCAAACGAGTTTTGTTTGTTTGCGAGAAACGAGCCGCGATCGACGTGGTTTATGCTCGGTTGAAACAAACCGGGTTGGGTGCCCTGAGCTGCTTGATCCACGATTCACAATCCGACAAGAAAGAGTTTATTCTCGACCTCAAGCAAACCTACGAAGCATTGACATCTCCCGTGCAAACCGGCACGGAGGAACGTCAACGCAACGCTCGATCCACACTGCTGCAGGCCTTGGATCAAAACTTGGAGCCGTTGGAACGGTTTGACGAAGTCATGCAAACGGCACCGGAAACCTTGGGCTTGCCGGTTCGTGAATTCTTGAATCGCTGCGTGGCCTTGGCTGCCAGGATGCCGGAACTCTCGGCGGAAGCAGCTGAAGGATTACCACCTTACTCCGACTGGCATCATCACCGCGCGACCATCGAGGCGTTGCTTCCGAGCCTACTAGAGTTGGAGCCCAGTGGCGTGTGGGCTCGGCATCCATTGCGATTCTTGTCGCCGGATTTGGTTCGGACCGATCGGCCCATTGAATTGGTAACTCGGTTGGTTCCGGTGGCCCAGGAATCCGCTCATCGGTTGATTCGTATATTGAGATCGTCCGAGATCGCGAGCGAGTTTGCGGCCAACCTTGGACAGGTGCAAGAGCTACTGAAGTACCTGCAAGAGGTTTTCCCGCTGGCCAAGAACGGCAACATTGGTGTGACGGACTCGCAAAACCCGCGCGGTAAAGAGTTTTCGACCGCCATGAATCACGTGCGGAAGCACGAGGATGAGCTGCGGCAGGCTCGCGCGGCCACGGTTCGCTGGAAGCACAAGTTAGCTCCGGTTGATTTGGCTGCGGCAATGGAGCAGGCGCAGAGGTTCTCGCAACAATCCTTTCCCTACTTTTCTCTGGCTTGGTGGCGTTTGCGACAAGTCATGCGAACCGCTTATGACTTCCGTGCTCACGCGGTTCGACCATCGTGGTTGCAAGTGCTGACCACGCTGCAACAGGAATATGCGGCCTCTGAAAAGAATCAACTAGCGATCCAAGCGGTTCAGCAACAGTTTGGTTTCGAAAGGACCCCAAGCGAATTCGCCGAAGTCGTTCGGAAGTTTCAGCAAAAATTGGCTGGGTATCCTGCTTCGCTTCAACGAATCCATCAAGGGTTGCTGCAATCGGACAACGCAGAATTGGTTGTCAACAACACGCTGGCGGCTGTGCCGATCGTCGAAGAATTGTCATCGACTTTGTCGCAGTTCGTGGTCGATTACTTGAAGATTCCACTCACGCAACTGGCGGAAGACTTGGCCGGCATCCTCTCCGCAATCCGACAATTGCCTAGGGCGATGCAATGGTTAGGACAATTGGGGAAATTGCCGCCTCAAATCGGCGAGACCTTTCGGAGCCGAACTTGGGCCGCGCCGGAAATCGAAGCAGCCATCGCCCGGCAAGGGTGGGACGTGTTGTGTCGCCAGAACCGAGAACTCGCCAGTTACAGCGGAGGACTTGTCAACCGCTCGGTCACTGAATTGGAATCTCAGTTCGACCAGTGGCTTGATTCCAATGCTCAAGAGATCATGTCGCGAGTTAAGGATCGGTTTCTGGATCATGTTCGCAGTGCCAATCAAACGAGCGGAGCGGTTCAACCCGCCGAACGAGAGTTTCGTAAGGCCTTCAACCAAGGGCGACGCACGCTGGAACATGAATTTGGAAAAACGATGCGATACAAGTCCATTCGCGAGCTGGTGGATGGACCTTCGGGGTTAGTGATCCGAGACTTAAAACCAGTTTGGCTGATGAGCCCGCTTAGCGTTTCGGATACCCTCCCTTTGTCAGGCGATTTTTTCGATGTTGTGATTTTTGATGAAGCCAGTCAAGTGCCACTGGAAGAGGCCGTGCCCGCAATCTTTCGCGGCCAGCAGGTGATCGTGGTGGGCGATGAGATGCAATTGCCGCCAACGGATTTCTTCGCGTCCAAAGAAGTGTCGGACGAAGACGAGCAGGCACTGACTTTCGAATCGGCTGGCGAAACCGTGCAGGTTGATTTAACAAGTGACAGTTTTTTGTCGCACGCAGCTAAAAACCTACCCGCGACGATGTTGGGCTGGCACTATCGCAGTCGCAGTGAGTCCTTGATTAGTTTTTCCAATTGGGCTTTTTACGACGGACGGCTCCTGACTGTCCCCGATTGCCGCTTGCGTCAAACGGACTCGTTGTCCTTCCCATCAACGGAAAGCGAAACATCGGGAACAGGAACGCCAACGGAACCAATTCCTTCCCCGACTTTGGAACTTGATCAGACATTGGCAGAATCGCGAGGCACCTTGGGGCCAGCAGATAGTCTGTTGGCGAACCCGTTGTCTTTCCATTATTTGCCATACGGTGTTTACGAGAATCGACGGAATCGCTCCGAAGCCGAGTACATCGCAAAGTTGGTCCGCGACCTGCTGACACGCCCCGAGCGACTCAGTTTGGCAATCATTGCGTTTTCTGAGGCACAACAATTGGAGATCGAAGGTGCCTTGCATCGCTTGGCCGTGGAAGACGAAGAATTTGGTCAAAAGTACGAAGCGGAGCTACAACGCGAAGACGATGGTCAATTT
>JAEUIP010000272.1 GCA_016795075.1 Planctomycetaceae bacterium
CCGTTGACCAACGTTTGATCCACCCAGGTCGACACGTCCAAGGGATCGCCAGTCAGGATGACCAAATCAGCATCACGTCCAACTTGGATCGAGCCCACGTACTGATCAATTCCCATCGCCTTCGCTGGCTCCAAAGTCAACGCAGCAATTGCCTCCTCGCGACTCAAACCGTACTGAACCGCCGTGGCTGCTTGGAACCAGAAATAACTGCTGCCCAAAGATTGCCGGCTATCGCTATCGTTCGATTGGAATAAGAACTTGACGCCCGCGTCTTGGTACCGCTTCGTCAACACGATTTTTTCATCAACACGTGTCACGGGATCGCGTTTCCAAAACACGAGCGTTGGGTCCAAGATCACGGGAACGCCGCGCTTCGCAATCTCGTCCGCCGCTTGATAACAATCTTGCCCGAGTACCAAGATCGCGGCGAAGCGATAATCGTCCATCAAACGGAAGGCCTGTCCCACATCGGCCGCACTCTGACAATAGATCATTGCCCGCGTTTTTCCACTCAACAAGTCTTTGACGGCTTGATTCGTCGCAGCCGCTGATTCGGCAGTTTTTTCCGCCGAGTCGCCCGCTGGTTCGGTGCGTTCTGGCTCTTGGATGGTCTCCGAGTTCGACGCCGCGTCACCTTCGGCTTCCGTAGGTTTCGGCGGCTCGACCGGCGCAGGCTTGTCGGTCCCGTCTGCCGGTTTGTCCGTTTTCGCCTCGGCCGCTTCAGCCAATTGTCGTTTGGCCGTTTCCAATTCTCGACGCAAACGAGCAATGTGGCTCATGCGACTGCCGGACGGTGGTTGCAACGACAGTTTCAGTCCCGCGGAACGCATCAACAACATATCGTCCACATAAAGTCCGGCGGTTTTCACAATCGAGGCTTGCCCGCCAATCATGGTGCTGTTTCCGGGTGCCACAACCGCCGTGGTCACACCCGTTCTCCGCGACTCCTCGAAATAAGGTCGCATTGGATCAATCCCGTCAACCACCGACAAGAACGGCACGACCGCGTTGCGTTCATTCGCTTGACTCAAACCCGCCGAGCTGTGTGGGTCCACGATGCCTGGCATCACAACTTTGTCGCTGACATCTAGCAACCGCAGGTCCGTGGGGATCGCCAGATCGGTTCCGACTTCCGCAATTCGTCCATCGCGAATAATGATGATTCCGTTCTCGAGCGTCGGCCCAGCGACCGTGATGATCTTGCCTGCCTTGATCGCCAAGTCCTGAGCGGATGCGACCGTCGTCCAAGTAGCAACTGTGCTCCAAGCCAACGCCACACTCAACAAACCGCAAATTTTTGATCGACAAAAGTCTGTGCGCATTGGATTATTGGTCCTTGCCATTCGAAAAAATCTGTCCATCCACCATCACCCATTCGATCGCGGAAGTTACTTGGAGCGGGTCACCTTGGAAAGCGACTAGATCCGCATCGAGCCCCTCTGCAATTTTGCCAATTCGTTTCTCAAACCCCAAGATCTTTGCTGGCTGGGAGGTAATCGCTGCCAACGCGGCGCCTCGCTCCAAACCAAACCGATGTGCCAAGCGTGCTTGATTCAACAACTCGTCGCCCGCCAAAGCGAACGGGACATTGGCCTTCGCCAACATCATGGGAGTGCTCCACCGCAGCTCGGTCTGTTCGGCACCAACCGATTGAGTCGAAAGCGCCGTAAAAATCAACGACGCATTCTCTTGCTTGAGCAAACCGATCACTTTGTAAGCTTCATCGCCACCCACCAAGATCGGATGAATCGAAAACTCGTTGGCAATGCGGTAGAGGGTCTCGATATCGTATGCCGTACGACTGACCGCAAATGTTTTCGTTTTGCCCAGCACCAATTCGCTCAACGCTTGGGCTGTGGCCGCTGACGACTGGCGGTTTGCCCCCGCAGCCCCATCTTCACCAGCGTTCTGTGCGGCGTTTTGAGCCGCATGCAGACGACTGCGGAGGATCCAAACGACTCCCATTCGATTCGTCGGCTGTCGAACGTAAAGCGAGTCGGGGCGACTGCGCGACGAGTTTCGTCCGGTCGGGTCATTACACATCGAAAGAAACAAGCCCGATTCACGCTCCAACCAAGTCGGCGTCGCCCCACCCGTCTTGAGCAACCCGGAAAACCCGGCAATGACATTGTCCGTATTCGGCGTCACATGAATGGTTGTGATCCCCAGATCGAGCTGTCGGACCAAATTGGGGTCTTGAAAATCCAACGCATCGGCAATCACAAAATCGGGCGTCACTTCGCTCGTCACTTCCCCAGCTCCCCCGGCAATCCCAACCGACGAAGCTGCATCAACGAATCCTGGAGTCAACTCCGGAACTCGCAGCACTTGGGTCTCCGTCGCCGACTCGATTTGCGCAGCGACTTTGTGAATTTTTCCGTCCACGACCAATACCATGCCCGGTTGGAGTGTCGTGCCGTCTCCCAAGTGGACCACGTCCGCATGAATCAAAATCGTCGGTCGCCCAACCTGTCCAGAACCCTGGCTATCGTCCCCATGTGTAATGCCGATTCCAATGGCCCACCAGGCGCAGGCAATCAAACAAACTTGCCCCAGCAATCCGATTCGAAGCATTTGGTCATGTTCCTTCATCATTGCCCTCGCGAATGCCATAACAATTGAGACGAGACATCCAATGGATCATCACTCCACACCAACCAATTGGCCGCCGCACCAGGTACCAAACCAACCGGCTTGCCGTTGGCCAAGACCTTGGCGGCATCCATCGTCAACAAGCGCCGAGCAATCGCCGGCTCCAAACCCGCATTCACCAACGCGGACGCGGTGATCCGCATTGAGTCTCCGTCATCGCCGCCCAACAACAATCGAACACCCGCTGCATGCGCCGCTACCAAGTCCTGAAAGTACCAGTCGTACGTTCCTTGGTCCGCCGGCAAAACTACCGCGCCGACTTGGCTGTCGACCAAACGTTGCATATGGGTGCGCAGTTGATTTGGGCGACACAACCACGCTTGAACTTTGGTACCGGCGACCAACCGCAACGCGGCATCCATTTCGGCATCGGTTCGAGCATCCACGAACACCGCCAGTGCCCCCGATTGCACGGCCTCCAATTGGGCCGCCTTTTGCTTTGCTAGTTTTTGCAACACCGATTCAGGCAAATACAAAGTAGTTTCCGTCAGCTGACCCGCCAAACGATTTCTCACCATGGCGGTTTGTCCGACTAATGTCGCGGGATAGCGTTCTTCTTGCCGAGCCGTCGCACTGAGTGACCACTGTTCCGCCGCCGGTTCACGTTTTCCTAACGAAGAATCCGATATGCTCAGTTCCTGCCATACCGACTGCCCTGCAATGACGTTCGTCGGCGCATTGACCAAATGAATCGAAGTCAAACCCGAATCCAGCATCCGCCGAATCTGTGGGACTTCCGGGTCGAACCCATCCGCAGCAAATTGTTGAGCCGCATCGGACTCCTTCGCAATCGGATCCGAACCAGACGCTTGGACCACCCAGGCGGATTGCAGACCTGGGGTCACCGGACGATCACCCAAATCAAACACGCGGAGTCCTGGTGGAATTTCTTGGGGCGAGCTGACCGCCGAAATCATCTTGTCTTTGACAACGATTGCCGCAGGTTGCCAATGTCCATCGGGAAACAAGACCCGTTGGCTCACAAGGACGTAGCTACTAGGCAATGGAACCGGCACGAACGGCGATTGAGCAGCGGCCTCTGCCTTCGTTGGCAAGGCAACCTTGTTATCGCCTACCGCAGTTCGAACTTCTGCGATTCGATCGACCACCGGCGTTCCTCGTTGGATCACCATAGCAACTTTTGACCGACTGTCGGTTGGTTGGCCAGAGAACAAGACAAGATCTGCGAACTTGCCAACTTTAATCGAACCCACTTGATCGGCGATACCAGCAACATGGGCTGCCTCGATCGTCATTCCCCGTAGTGCTTGATCGTCAGAAAGTCCTGCGCTCACGGCAGCCGCCGCATGGTAACGCAGCCATTTTGACCCCATCGCATTCGGAGCAAACGAAGCAATGACAACTCGGTTCTTACCCAGTGGATTCTCGCTCGTTGCCGCAAACGCCGTACTCCATTGGGCAACGACTTTTCGGTTCTCCGTTTGACTCGTCAACGAAAGCCAGGGCCCCAAGACGACCGGCTGCTGCGAATCTTGCACCAGTTGACTGGCGGATTTCATGTCCTCCAGTCCCTCCAAAATCAGACGCAAATTGAAGTCCGCGGCCAAAGTCAAAGCCCATTGGATTTCTTCCGCCCGATGGACCTCGAATCGAACTGCTAGTTCCCGCTTCAACACCGGAAGCAAACGCTCCTTGGCGGCATCAAAATCTGGTTTCTTCGGCGCAGCTGCGGGACCCGTCGAGGGGGTCTCGGCCGCATGACCTGCGGTCGTTGGTGCCGTGACTGGGGGTGTTGCCGGCGTCGGAGTCGGCTCTTGAGGATTCCCAGGTCGACGTCGAGGCGTTGGCGTTGGAGTCGGTGCTGGAGTCGGTGTTGGTTCTTGGACCATTCCGTCCGCAATTGTTTCGCCATCGCGATCTTGTTGTGATTCGCGATTTGGCGGACCGGGTCGACGTCGACCTCGACCTTCGGTGGGCCGCTCCCGGTTTTCTGGGGCCGGCGTTTCCGTTTGGTTCGGCTTCGCGTCGGTGGTTGGAACGGGATCTGGAGCAGGAACGGACGCGGGTTCCTTTGACGCAGCTTCGAATTTGGCTAACGCGGCGCGATATTCGTCCCAGGCTTTTTGATAATCCCGCGCTTCTTCAAAACGCTTTCGCAACGCTTCATAACGTTGTTTCCGCGCCCGTGAAGTTTCGGCACTTGTACCTATCAGCGCCATCTGGGCAGCAGCGCGCGCGTTTAACACTCCATGATGCGCCGAACCGTCCGCATTTTTTGCACTGCCCGTTGAAACCGCCGCCCCAAAACCGCCATAGCTTCCGCTTGGCTGAAGGTAAACGGTTGTCACACCCGCGGACACCACTTCGAAACGTACCGGATCGAATCGATCCAGCCCATCCATCGCATCCAAACTTCCGTCGTTGACCTGATCGCCGGAACCGTCTCCCAGGAACAAACGACTGCGCACATCAATCAAACCGGGAGTCAGATGCAACCCGTTCGCATCCACAACGGTCGCCCCCTCGGGAATCGCTAGATCCCGACCAACCGCCACGATCCTCTCTCCACTTAATAAGACTGTTGCTTGCTCAAGAGTGCCGTCTCGTTCCATCGTGTGGACAATGGCGTTGATAATCGCCATGGAAACCGTTTCGACCTTAGCCGCCGCCGCTGGGTCCGGCGTCACTTCTTTTTCCGAGTCACTGGTGATTTCTTGCTCACTAGTCGTCTTCAGATCACCCGTCGTGTCCTGCAGGCCGCCAATTTCTGGCACGGAAGCAACATGGGCCAAAATCGTTTGCGGAGTTGCCAACCACCCAAACGTAAGCAAGAGGACCAACAAACAAACCCAACGGGCGTTTGAGGCCTGGCTTGTCGATGACCATTTCGACATCTGGTGGTTTCTCCAATTCGGATTCATCTGGTACCTATCCCCATCGTGGGATGCCATAACGTTCAGCTAACCAGCGACCGTTCCAATTGTTTCGCGAATTTGCCAAACTTTGTGCAATGGGTCCAAAACAAGGTACCGAGCGCAAGCCGCATCGGTTAGCTTAAACCACGATTCCGTAAGTAGCAACAAAAACTTGGGAATAACCTTTGGGCACGTTTACCCGATCCGCGTCCGGAAGTTTCTCGCAAGTGTTGCACGAGAGTCGATTGTCGGTAAGAATCACGAGAGCTTGGGGCGAGTAACAATTGCGGCCGTTCGATGGGATCATGAATCATTTCTCGATGAAGAGCATCTATGTTTGCGAAGCGCTTTCCTTTTTTTGCGGTGGCCGTCTATTTCTTGGCGACTGTTTTTGCGTTCCCCACTCATAACTCGCGAGCGTTGGCCCAAGACCGTGTCGACGGAAATACGGCGTCAGCGCTTTCAACCGCCGAAGTTGCGGAGGGGTTCCAATCGCTGTTCGACGGCAAATCGTTGCAAGGCTGGAAAGGCAACCTCAATGTGTTCCGCGTCGAACAAAATGCCATCGTAGGCGGCAGTCTTGAACGAGCGTTGCCAAACAACGAATTCTTGCGCAGCGAAAAAATGTATGGAGATTTTGAATTGCGTTTGCAGTTCAAGTTGGTCGGCGAAAACGCCAACGCGGGTGTGCAAATTCGAACCGCAGAAATTCCTGATCATCACGAAGTCAGCGGCTATCAAGCGGATATGGGCGACGGATGGTGGGGGTGCCTCTACGACGAAAGTCGTCGCAATCGAGTCTTGGCGGGTCCTCCCGCCGAACAGCGTGACAAGAACGTCCGCGTGAATGATTGGAACGATTACCGGATCCGCTGCGAAGGCTCGCGAATTCAGCTTTGGATCAACGACGTGCCAACCGTCGACTACACCGAGACCGAACCAGAGATTCCACGCAGCGGTATCATTGCCCTGCAAATTCACAGCGGTCCGCCGGCAGTTGCCTCGTATCGCAACATTCGCATTCGCCAACTTCCCTAAGGCTCTCGTGATCACGACTCCATCCGTTTCCCTAACTCGCGCCCAATCCGTTGCTGTCGATCGAATCGCGATTCAGGAGTTCGGCTTCTCCGGCTTGGTCTTGATGGAAAATGCAGCCAGCGGAGCCGCGAGGTTCTTGCAGAGTCGATATCGGACCGAAGACGCGGGGATTTTGATCGTCTGCGGAGCCGGCAACAACGGTGGCGATGGACTCGTGATGGCTCGGCATTTGTACAACGCCGGATTGCCAGTCGCCGTGCTGATGTTGACCGCCAGGGGAGGGCGACTTAGTTACGAGTGTCAAGCCAATTGGCAAATCCTCAAGAAAACGAAACTAACTCCGAAAACGTTGTCACCGAATGCCTCGCCCGTTAGTTTTTCCCTCCAATGGGATGAAGCGGTGGAATTGGCCATCGCAACCGTCGGGCCAATCACATGGATCGTCGATGCGGTCTTAGGCACGGGAGCGAACGGCCCGCTACGCCACCCCGTGGATTTGCTGGTTCAAAAAATGCAGTCACTCGGCAGCGTCCAGCGCATGGCGTTGGATCTTCCAACTGGTTGGGATTGCGATCGCGGTCCAATTGGGTCCGATATCTTCCGCGCGACAATCACCTACACGTTTGTCGCTCCCAAGATTTCATTTTCGCATCCCTTAGCGCCGGAGTATCTGGGTGAGATCGTTGTTGGCGAGATCGGGATTCCACCTGAAGTCATCGCCCAATGTTTGCTTCCAACCAATACCGCCGAGTAAGTGACCGATCGAACATCAAGAGTTAACCGGTTAGCAGAGCGTGGTTGGCGGGGCTCCGACCAACCACACGCCGCTAAGGATTTGTCGCGAAATTAGTTCCGGATTTCGAACGTCGAAAGCTTCGAAATGACCCTCGCTGGCTCTGGCGTT
>JAEUIP010000273.1 GCA_016795075.1 Planctomycetaceae bacterium
ACGTTGATGGTGTCGTTGGTGTTTGCGTTGATTCTGATCTATTTGGTCTTGGCCGCTCAGTTCAAATCGTTCCGGGATCCGTGGATCGTGTTGTTGGGTTCCGTACCTTTGGCGATGACCGGGGTGTTGGCGTTGACGTTTCTGGATTTCACGACGATCAATATTTATACTCAAGTTGGTCTGATCACGTTGGTTGGATTGGTCGCCAAAAACGGGATCTTGATCGTGGAGTTCGCCAACCACCTGCAAGAGCAGGGGTCCAGCAAATGGGCGGCGGCGATCGAAGCGGCACAAACGCGACTACGTCCGGTGTTGATGACGTCGGCTGCCACGATGCTCGGACACTTGCCATTGGTCTTTGTGACCGGGGCGGGTGCTCAGGCCCGCAATAGTATCGGGATCGTGTTGGTTGCCGGGATGGGGATCGGCACGGTATTCACGCTATTTGTCGTTCCAGCACTGTACTATTGGCTCGCGGCCCAACATCACCGAACGAACGCCGATGGTCTTGAAACGGTCGAGCTCGACGGTTAGGTATCGCGTCATCGTTCCCTGGTTCGGTCGTGTTTAACCGCTTTTGACGCAGGGTCCGTTTCGCTTCCCAAACGCTTGGCAACGCAATCGTGGGCGGAGCAGACACATGGGCAAAGTAGATACCGGCATCGTTCTGCGTCGCGGATAAACGAAAATGGACCGGTATTGCGGTTAGACGACATGCCTGCAGTGACCCTACCAGTAGTGGTGCCACAACCCCATGAACCTCAGCACGAGTATTCGGCGATGGCTGGCGACGTTGCGGGAATGCTGCGCGGTCGTTGCAGAACAACTTCCTTGGGGTCGGTCAAAACGGACTCCATCGGCGAAGAAATCGAGCCTAGGCTATCGCGGCGAGTTGGCTGCGGCTGCTTATTTGGAGCGACTGGGTTATCGTATTGTCTGCCACGGTTATGCCACGTCGGATGGCGAGTTGGACCTGATCGCTCTCGATGGCGAGGTCGTCGTGTATGTCGAGGTCAAAACATTGCAGCGGCCCGGCAGTCGCCCCGAGGCTGCGGTTCACCGCAATAAACGTCGCCAACTGATCAAGTTGGCACGAGCTTTCGCGGCCAGTCGTGGACTGCTGCATCAGCGCAGTCGCTTTGACGTTGTCGCTGTCATTTGGCCTGATCCCAACCAACCTCCTGAGATCCGACATCACCTTCATGCGTTTCGCGACGATCAACACCAACGAGGAGTCTATCGATGGGACCATTGATCCTGGCCGTGCTGTTAAGTTTGGATCTTTCGACGACCAGTGGCTCCCCGGGAAGTCCCCGCGACTTGCCTTCTCGGAATCGACCGAACATTGTCGTGATCTTTGTGGACGACATGGGCTATGCAGACATCGAACCCTTTGGCTGCACGACGTACCCAACGCCCAATCTTACAAGAATGGCGAAGCAAGGCCGCCGATTTACGGATTGTTTGGTTTCCTCGGCGGTTTGTTCTTCTTCCCGCGCAGGCTTGCTGACGGGTTGTTATCATCAACGCATTGGCATTGATGGCGCGTTAGGTCCCGCCAGCGAGATTGGGATCAACGAGCAAGAAACAACTTTGGCCGAACTGTGTCGATCCCAGGGTTACGCGACGGCCTGCTTTGGCAAGTGGCATCTTGGTCACCATCCCAAGTTCCTACCGACAAATCATGGTTTTGATCGCTATTTCGGCATCCCGTACAGCAATGATATGTGGCCATTGCATCCCGACGTGTTAGCTCGGCGACAGCAACAACCCGACTTCAAATCGCCGTGGCCGCCGCTGCCGCTGCTTCGTTCGCAGAGTCCTGGCGAGATTGAAATCGTCAACGCGAACATGCAACCTGAAGATCAAAAACTATTGACCCGTCAGTTGACTACGGAGGCAGTGCAATTCATTCGCGAGAATTCCGAGCGGCCATTTTTAGTTTACCTGCCGCACCCAATGGTCCACGTCCCGTTGTATGTCTCGCCGGAGTTCGACGGCCGTAGTGGGACGGGGATCTTTGGCGATGCGGTAATGGAAGTGGACTGGTCGGTTGGCGAGATCCTGCGGACGTTGGACGAGTTGAAGCTGACTGACAACACGCTTGTGATCTTCACTAGCGACAATGGGCCGTGGCTCTCTTACGGCGAACATGCGGGTTCTGCCGGTCCCTTGCGTGAAGGCAAAGGGACCATGTTCGAGGGCGGCTGTCGCGTGCCCATGTTGATGCAATGGACTGGGACCATTCCCGCCGGTACAACATGCAACGAGTTGATTTCAACTTTGGATATCGTGCCTACCGTGGCGCAACTGATTGGCGCCGCCTTGCCAGAACACCCGGTTGATGGTCGCGACATTGGGCCGCTACTCCGCGGCGAAGCGAACGCGACCTCGCCGCACGACTATTTGTACCTCTATTACAGCCCGCTGTCGTTGCATGCGATTCGGACCCCGCGCTGGAAACTTCATTTGCCGCACCCTTATCGGTCTCTCTCGGGCCGGGCGGGTGGCCGCGAGGGGCTACCTGTCCCCTACGACCAAAAGAACCTCGAATTGTCGCTGTTCGATCTGTCGGTGGATGTGGGCGAATCCATGGACGTTAAAGACCAACACCCGGACGTCGTGGCCGAGTTGCTGGAAGTGGCCCAGCGAGCGCGACGGGAACTGGGTGATCAATTGACGGAAATGAAGGGGACAGGACAACGGGCCCCTGGTAGAATGGGACCGGGCGACAAGCGGTTGATCTGGGAGTGACGCGTCACTTCCCTTACCAGCTGGTGCGGCATGGATCGTGGGCTTAGGGAAAACGAAACGATGTGGATTCGCTGGGTTATGGCATGCGTTTGTTGTTCGTTGGCACCCTGGTTGAATGCCACGGACGTTCGCGCGCAAGACAATCAATTCGGCGCGGTGATTGCTCACGCTCAACAGCGTATGGTCAAGGTCTCCGGCGCCAAAGCTGGGAACGTCGACGGTTACGCCAGTGGCATGATCGTCTCGGCGGACGGCAAAGTGTTGACGACCCAAGGTGTGTTCTTGGACGGCAATCAAGTTCAAGTCATTTTGCCCGACGGTCGAACGTTGCCGGCTACGGTCGTACGCCGCGACCGTCGCCTGCAAATGTCGCTCTTGGATTTGGGTGTCCCAACGCCTAACTACTTCGATCTGGAAAAAGAGTCGACGGCCCAGCAAGGGGACTGGATCGCCGCGATCTCCAACGCGTTTAAAGTTGCCGATAAAGACGAGCCGCTCAGCGTCATGATGGGTGTGGTCTCACTGCGAACCACGATTGACGCCAAATTAAACGAGCGTGACGTCGCCTATTCGGGACCACTGGTTTTGATCGATGCCATCACGAGCAATCCGGGTGCTGCCGGTGGTGTCGTCTTGGATGGTAAGGGACTGGTGGTGGGCATGATTGGCCGCATCATCGATAGCAGCGAAACCAATACGCGCTTGAACTACGCCGTCCCGTGTAGCGAAGTTCTTAAATTCATTCGGGGTGAATCCGAGGCCGCTCCCGCTCCGGTCGTCGCCACGTCTTCGGGCAAACCGTTGGACTTGGGGCTCAAGGTCTTCACGCTCAGTGGCCGCTCGTCACCGCCCTATGTGGATCGCGTCTTGCCAGGTGGGGCTGCGGCTCAAGCCGGGATTCAAGCCGATGATTTGGTCGTCTCGGTAGCCGGCGAAAAAGTGAATACGGTCAGCCAATACTTGGCCGCTATCGAAAAGCTAACCGATGCGGCCGACGTCGTCATCGTGGTGGCTCGTAAGAAGGAACTGATTCGGGCTCTGATCCCGGCGGCGACGACCGCTGCCGACTCGACAGCGACCAGTGATGTGGCGGCGGACCCCGGTGTGGATTCTGCGGCGGCTGCTTCTGCGGCAAGTGATGCCTCTGCCCAGGGCAATTTATCAGGCGATCTGTCGGGCGATTTTTGGGCGGTTTCTTCGGTCGCTCGCGCGGCATTGGCAAGGATCCGCCCGTGTGTCGTCACTATCGAATCCTTCGGTGGCATTACCGCGACGGAAGGGGTGATTGGCGGCATTCGCCAACAAGGGGAGGGCAACACGACCGGGCTGATCATCAGTCCCGATGGATTGGTCGTCACCAGCCTGTTCAACTTCAACCGCAGTCCGCGAATCATTACGGTGATTCTGGCCGACGGCCAACGCAAGATGGCGACCATCCTCGGCCGCGATCTCAGTCGGAATCTTTGTCTACTGCAATTGCAAGACGTTGCGAACTTGCCGACACCCGAGTGGGTGCCCCAAAATGAAATCCAAGTTGGCCAATACGCTGTCAGCTTGGGCGTTGGTTACGGCGATACTCGTCCAGCCGTTGCGGTGGGTATCATCAGCGCTACCAACAGGATCGGTGGCCGCGCCATTCAAACGGATGCTAACATCAGTCCGGCGAACTACGGCGGTCCATTGGTCGACATCGAAGGTCGAGTGTTCGGCGTGTGTGTGCCACTGAGCCCCGGTGGTTTGTCTTCCAGTGCGGGGGTCGAATGGTACGATTCGGGTATTGGCTTCGCCATTTCTTTACATGGAATGGAGTGGTGGATCGACCGCATGAAAGCCGGCGACGATATCTTTCCTGGCATCATTGGTGTGACCGTAATCGATAATCCCAACGGTCCAGGGCTTCAGGTTGTCCGCGCGATCGAGGGATCAGCCGCCGCTCAAGCCGACTTGCGAAAAGATGATGTGTTGCTGGAAGTGGACCAACAACCTTTGAAGACCCAAGCCGATCTAATGAACATCGTCAAGCGACTTACCAGTGGGCACCAACTGACCTTGAAAGTGCAACGTGGCGACGATGTGCGAACCGTGGATGTCAAGCTGACTCCCCATCCTGACAGTCAACCCAAGAGTCTGATCCCGGGTTTGCCACCATTAGAAGAACTCCGCTAAAGGACCAACGGTGTGATCTGGTTGACGCTTCTGCAATGCGTGTTCCTGGGCGTCGCGGTGGGTGTCGCGGCAGATGACCCCATCGACTTCGAGCAACAGGTGCGACCTCTGTTCCAGAAGTACTGTTACGAGTGCCACTCGGGCGAGCAAGCCAAAAGTGGTTTTCGTCTGGACGTTAAAGCGGCCGCGTTTCGCGGCGGCGAACTTTATGGGCCTAGCATCCACGCCGGACGCCCTTCCGATAGTCCTCTTTGGCAGTTCGTCGCTGATCCCGATGCGGAATTGCCCATGCCGCCTGAAGGGCCTCGGTTGTCACCCGAGGAGATCGAGCTCTTGCGGGCTTGGATTCTGTCCGGGGCCGTCTGGCCGGACGGTATCGATACCGCACGCTTGGACGATCCGCGCGACCATTGGTCGTTCCAGCCGCTTCGCTCGCCGCCGGTGCCGACGAGCAACCATCCCCGCCGAGTCAATCCGATCGATGATTTTGTGGCCGCTCATTTGGCGAAACATCAACTGGAGCCTGCTCCCCCAGCGGACAAAACGACTTGGCTGCGTCGTGTGACTTTGGATCTTACGGGATTGCCGCCGACACCTGAAGAACTTGAACAATTTTTGGCCGACGATCGGGAGGAGGCATTTTCCGTTGTGGTCGATCGTTTGTTGGCGTCGCCCGAATATGGACCGCGGTGGGGTCAACATTGGCTGGACGTCGTTCGCTACGCCGACACCCACGGTTTTGAGGTCAACACCGAACGGCCGAACGCGTGGCCGTATCGCGATTACGTGATTGAAGCTTTTCAACAAGATAAGCCTTATGATCAATTCATTCGCGAGCAGGTGCTCGGCGATCAGCTAGGCGTCGATCCCGCCACCGGGTTTTTGTTGACGGCGTCCGTGTTGTTGCCAGGTCAAATCGGGCAAGATGATGCCTCCAAGCGATTGGCTCGGCAGGACGCCCTAGATGAAATCGTCACGAACGTCGGTCAAACGTTTTTGGGGTTGAGCATTGGTTGTGCTCGCTGCCACGATCATCGTTTCGATCCGATCACTCAACGCGATTATTATTCGTTCCAGGCCTTTGTCGCCGGTGTGGAATACGAGGAGCGAACTTGGCGCCAAGCTGCGGGGCCCGATCGTGAGCAGCAGCTGGCTAGTATGGAACTGGAACTTGGATCTCTCGAACAACAACTGCGGCAATACGAACCTTTGGCAGCACCACTTAAGGATCCATCGTTGGCGCCGACGGACGCTGCTACATCGGCTATCGACGAGAACGTGGTCGTCGAGCCACTGTCGTCGTTGACTTCTCGACGCCCGCCGATTCAGGCAAAGTCCAACGTGGATCGATTCGCTCCGATCAAAACCTCACGTCTTCGTTTCACCGTTTTGGCGACGAATCGCTTGGAGCCATGCCTCGATGAGCTAGAAGTTTGGAATTTATCCGGCGACAACGTCGGTCGCGCGACCTCGGCGGTGACTTCTTCCGGAGATAATGTCGCGCCGGGCACCCATGAACTGCGATTTGTTAACGATGGCGTGTATGGCAACAGCAGCAGTTGGATGTCCAATCAAACCGGTGCCGGCTGGGTTCAGTTCGATTGGCACGAGCCGCAGGTTATCGAAGCCGTGACTTGGGGTCGGGATCGGAACGGCCAATACGACGATCGTTTGGCGATCGCTTATCGCCTCGAATACTGGGATCCTTCTGTCGACGCGAACGACACGTCTGCCGCCGAGTCTGGAGCTTGGCGATTGCTCGCGGATCACTCGGATCGTCAACCGTTCGTCGACAACAATTCTCCCAAGGAGCGTGGCTCGACGTTTGTACCTTCCAATGAGCAAATGGCTGTGCTGCAACGACGTGACCAATTGCTGGTGCAGCGGGCTGCTGTGCAGAAACCGCCACAAGTTTTTGCGGGACGGTTTCGGACGCCGGACAAAACACATCTCTTGCGACGCGGCAATCCCGAATTTCCGCTGGATGAATTGCCGCCCGCTTTCCCAGTGGTGTTTGGGCAACGCGCGCTCGCTACCAGCGCGGAGGATGTCGAACGACGAGCCGCGTTGGCCGCTTGGTTGACAGAACCGAACCACCCGTTGGTCGCTCGCGTGATGGTCAATCGTATCTGGCAAGGCCATTTCGGGACCGGGATCGTCGCCACCGCCAGTGACTTCGGTCGGAACGGTGAAGCGCCTTCCCATCCGGAGTTGTTGGATTGGTTAGCCAGTGAGTTCATCGCGTCGGGTTGGTCGATCAAGGCAATGCATCGCTTGATCGTTCTCTCTGCGACATATCGACAAACAAGTGTGCACCAAAAGTTGCCCGCTACAGATTTGGATCAAGAGGCCCGTTGGTTGGGGCGATATCCTGCGCGGCGTTTGGAGGCCGAGACCATTCGGGACAATCTGTTGTTCGTGGCCGGCCGATTGAACCTTACTCACGGTGGACCTGGGTTCAATCTGTTTGCTCAGCGCGGCGGGTTAAGCGGCTTTACTCCAATCGAGACATTTACCAACGAAGGCCTGCGACGCA
>JAEUIP010000274.1 GCA_016795075.1 Planctomycetaceae bacterium
CCAATGTGTTGGGGTCCAGATGTTTGTTTTGGCTTTCCTGCAACACAACATCGGCCGGCAGTTCGGTCAAGTGAACTCGTTCGATGTTGGCCAGCGCATCGAATGTAGTGAATTGCAGGAAACCTGCGCGGCGAGCCAACGGCGAGCGCCATGTCAGAACGAACTCTTGATCCAAGAAAACATTGATCAACGTGTCACGAACCTGGAGCCGCAACTCGTAGCTGCGATCCAACTCGATGTTTTTCGCGACGGCTGCTTCACCTGGATAATTCCACTGGGCGCCTTGCCGATAAGAAGCTTGAACTTTGGGGCCACCCGAGTAAGCACTAACGTAGACACTCTGGGCCGAGTCCTCCGCAGTTGCCGCCGCCAGGGGGTCTACTTGTGATTCGTCGAAGGAGATTCCGACACTTCGCCATTGGCTGCCGCCGCGAATTCGAAACTGCAGCGTTGCGTCGAAGTCTTTCGGCAATTCGCCCAGCCAACGCAGGGCCGCGTGGTTCGGTCCATCTTGGTTCTGCACCAATGCGCCTGGTTGATGTTCCCACTGCCCACCCAGCAGTTGCCACTGCTCGGAGTTCAACGCCGCAAATTCGTCGTCAATCAACGGTGCCGCAGCCTCAGCGATAGGCGGAGCGTTATCTTCGTTGCCCGCCGATTCGGTCTCGGATCCCAGCTTGGCGGTCAGCGCCGTCAAATGTTCTTGAGCCGTCACTGCCACTAATTCCGCTTTGGGCACTTCGGCTTGGGCCTGTGTCAAAGTCTGCTGCGCATCACGCAAGTGGTTTTCCAAGACCCATGGGTGCCGATCCGGTTGCCATGCCGCTGGTGGCAACGAAACAGGCTCAATTTGCAGTTCCTCCCAACTCAGAAAATTCGGTAAGCCGGGACCCAGCACCTGGCTCGTATCCGGTTGCTTCTCGTTGCCGCGAATTAGTCGATAGGTGGGCACATCCAACCAACCATCGTAGACTCGTGGGATTCCATTGACAGACAGTCGCGACTCGCCGGGAACCATGTCGTTGCGGACGTGGTAGGGTTCGAAGAAGGCACGCAGTCGGTAATAGTCCGTTTGTGATAGAGGATCATATTTATGGTCGTGGCACTTGGCGCAGTTGGTGGTTAGGCCCAACATCGCTTTGCCAAAGTGTTCAACCGTTTCCTCCATCCAGGGGTGCCGATTGAACAAATAGTAGTTTCGAGCCAAATAACCGGTCGCGCGGAGGTCGTCTTGATCGAGTGGCTTTAACTCATCCGCTGCCAACATCAGCCGAAGCATTTCCGCATATGATCGATCGCGATTGACATTTTCAACGATCCAATCGCGCCAATGGAACAAATGCTTTTGGCTATTGCGCAGCTCTTCACCTAAACCCCACCAATCGCTGTAGCGCCAAATATCCATCCAATGCCGAGCCCAGCGTTGGCCATGTCGCGGATCGGCCAACAATTGCTCGACCATCTTGTTGTACCAGTCTGTTGACGCGGATTGCTGAAGTTGCCACGCGACTTGCGGATCAGGAGGCACACCGACAAGGTCCACGTGCAGCCGCCGCAATAAGAGCACGGGCTCCGCAGGCGATGCTGGGTTTAATCCTGCAGCTTCATGACGCTGAGCAATAAACGCGTCGATGGGGTTGCGAACCCATGATTCGTTTGTCACGGTCGGGACAGGTGGCCGAACAATTGGTTGAAACGCCCAATGTTGGCTAGGGTCAGGTTCCGGTTGTTCCTCGGCAGGTCGAGCAGCCCCATCGGCGATCCAGCGACGAAGAAGCTCCACTTGAGCGGGTGAAAAAGCTTCCCCTTCGTGTTCAGGTGGCATGCGTTCGGCCACATCTGCCTTCGCGACTCGCTGTAGAATCAAGCTTTGTTCCGGAGATCCCGCGACCAATGCCGGACCGGAACCGCCACCCTGCTCCAACAATTCGACCGTGTCCAGTCTTAGTCCGGCTTCCTGTTTCAAGGCACCGTGGCACGCATAACAGCGCCCCGCGAGTAGCGGCTTCACCTGAGTCAGGTACAAAGACTCGTCTACAGCGGCATGCGTCGCTCCGGTGAAACCAATGATCCAATTCAGACCGAAACAAACGGCGATCAGCACAGGCGGGATGTTCATGGTACTACCGGTGGGAGCCAACGGAGCGGCCAAGAAAGTGCCGTTCCGAAAAGGGTGGGGGTCCGAAGGTTGCCCAAAGGACTCAAGTATTCTACCAGAAAGCCGGGGGAATTGCTTGTCCAGATAACGGGTACCCTCAGTAACCGCGACGTCGCGCTGTCTGTGACCTCGACCGTCGCGCCGTACGGAACGCGGACAATGGGTTACGGGACTTCGCTACCGTTTCCCGGCGGAAGGCCCGAAGCGACCTTTGCGAGACGGTGGACCGCCCCGAATTCAACGGTTGGAAGATGTTGTAAACTTATTCCAAAGTCGTCCCGACTTGGTTCGAAAACATTCGTGAACCCAGTGATCCAACATGCTGAAACTCATCATCCTGCTGCTCGCCGTCTTGTTGTTCCCAATCGAAGGGTCAAGAGCTGCAAACGAAGATTCGCCTCCGAACATCGTCATCTTGTACGCTGACGACATGGGCTTTGGTGATCTGGGAGCGAATAATCCCGATTCAAAAATCTCGACGCCTCACCTTGATCGGCTCGCGGGCGAAGGGATGCGATTCACGGATGCGCACAGTTCGTCAGGGATATGTACGCCTAGTCGATATGCCCTGCTCACGGGTCAATTTCATTGGCGGAGATTTCATGGGATCGTGAACTCATTTGATCCGCCCGTGTTGGATGCTGCCGAGTTGAGTCTGCCTGAGATGCTGCAACAACACGGTTATCGCACGGCGTGTATGGGCAAATGGCATTTGGGTTGGAATTGGGACGAGATTCGCCGACCCGATGCGAAACCCACTTCGAATGAGAACCAGCGGTCCAAGGTGTTGACTCCGGAAGAATTCGATTGGACGAAGCCCATTTCGGGAGGTCCTCTGTCGCATGGGTTTGATGAGTACTTTGGCGACGATGTCCCGAACTTCCCTCCGTATGCCTGGTTCGAAAACGATCGCGTGCTCACGACCCCAAGTCAGATGTTGACGATTACGGCCAAAACCAAAGAAGGAGACTGGGAGGCCCGCCCTGGCCCGATGACGCCTGACTGGGACTTCTATGCGGTTGGGCCGAAGATCACAGACAAAACAATCGAGTGGATTGGGAAACAGCGGGGACGGAACGAGCCGTTTTTTCTCTACGTACCTTTCAACTCGCCGCACGCTCCGATCGTGCCAACCGAGTCCTTTGCGGGTACTTCTCAGGCCGGAGGCTACGGCGACTTCATGGCCCAAACCGACGCGGAAGTTGGCCGTATCCTCGCCGCTCTCGAAGCAAACGGATTTGGAGATAACACCTTGGTAATCTTCAGCGCGGACAACGGTGCGGAACATTATGCTTATGAACGCATTCGAAAATTCCAACATCGTAGTTCGGGACCGTTACGCGGCCTGAAAAGAGACCTGTACGAAGGAGGCCATCGGGTTCCATTCATTGTCAAATGGCCTGGCTTTGTGAAGCCCGGAAGCGTCAGTGATGCGCTCGTCAGCCAAGTCGATCTCTTCGCTACCATCGCAGCCATCGTTGGGCATGAGCTGCCCGCGGGAGTCGCGGCTGACAGCTACGATTTGCGAGCCGTGTGGAAGCAAAATGCGAATAGTCCGCGGCGCAGCATCGTGCACAACACGATGCCCAACGCTTACGCGGTTCGACATGAAGATTGGTTGCTGATCGCGCACCCAACCGGTGCTCACACCCAAGTCCCCGCGTGGTTCGCTCAAGAGAATGGCTACGAGAGTCACGAACACGCCGGCGAATTGTACAACTTGCGTCTGGACTTGGCTCAAAAACACAATCAGTACGCGACCGAAACGGCCAAAGTAAAAGAGCTGACCGAAGTACTGGAATCCATCCGAGCCAAGGGCCAGGTGCGATAGGCAAGTTGTAATCACGAACGACACTGCCGTCGATGCGTGCGGCGCGCTGCTTGGCAAACACGCGAGCATGGAAGGATTCCTTGCGTCAGTTGAGGGCTTGTGTTTCATTTCTCCGCGACCAACCGAACGCACCAATCCAGTCTATTTCTTGAACCAATCTCGAAGTTCACATATCGAACCGGCGTTGTAAATTCTTGGCCCTTGCTCCCAATTCTGACGAACCTTGGATAGATCGTCCGGTTCTAGATTCGAGTCGTACAAGACCCACTGCGTTGGCCTTGACGGTTACCGAACACAAACTTGGGTTTGCTTGATGGAATCAGAGAAACGTCTCCGGGAATCAGCATTCTCGGCCAACGTGAATTATGACGCCGAGGACAAAGAGTTCTTGATTCGTCAACGAAAAGGACATTCGACCTACAACTTTGAAAAACACGATTCGGAGCGGCGAAAGACGGACCATGGTCGAGAATCGCGACACGATCCAAGGTTGTCTCATAGAGCGAATCACGAGCATTCGACCAACCAAAGGTCACGACGCCGAATTGTCAGCGAGGGGCGCAAAGTCAAGCAGCTTTGTCGACAAGTGGCAACCACATTGGACATGGTCCTGTCGGGTGAGTGTCATCATCCCAACTTGCAGGCCTTGCGAGTGGTGGCAGTCGAACCGTCCCCGAATTCTTCACGGCTGTGTGTGACCTTGGCTGTCGAGCTTCCGCCGAACGAGTTCGATCCCCAACAAGTTCAAGATCAACTGGCAAGGCAATCCGGGCGCCTTCGGGCCGAAGTCGCTGCTGCGATCTGCCGCAAGCGGGCCCCGTCTTTGCTGTTTCAGTTACTAGTGCCGTCTGGGGGAAGTCCGTCGTTGGAATGATTTGCGGCACTAGGCTTTGTCCCAAATGGCCTCTGCTCTCTCCGGTCACGCCGTTTTGCCCGAAATGATTGCCCGCAATCCAAAGAGACAGACACTTGCGGGGACAGAGCCTAACCGGCTGCTTGTATTTCGACTGGCGGCATTCAACGGATACATCAGAGAAAATCATCCGATCGCTTCCCGCGAAACTCTCTTGTAGGCAAAATGGACCGAGTGAAGTATTCTCACAGGACGGTCGGCGAAGAATTTTCGGACTTACGCGTTTGTTGCGACGCCCGACTGCCTTCGTTGTTTCGATTCGCGATTGGAACGAAGGAAAACAGTTATTACCCGTAAGGGGAGAGTTTTGATGCTTGTACAAATACTGCTCGTGCTTCATCTTGCCCTGTCCGTCTCTCTAGCGGGAGGCCCTGTCAAGCCATCGGGATGGAGCCCGCAGGGACGGTATGATTGGAGCCATGAAATACGCTGCGCACAAATCTCCGCCAACCAGGATCAAGAGTCAAACAATTCAGACATGCCCAAAACGACGGCCGCGGGGACATTACCCGATGTGTCGCGAATCTTGTTCTTGGGTGACAGTATCACCTACAGCGGACACTATATAACGCTGTTGGAAACGGCGATTCGAATCCAGCATCCGGAGCGGGACGTTGAGTTACTGAACTTGGGTTTGCCCAGTGAAACGGTTTCAGGCCTGTCCGAACCCGGTCATGCATGTGGGCAGTTCCCGCGTCCACATTTGCACGAGCGACTAACGCGAGTTCTCGATGAGGTTCGCCCCGATCTGGTGGTTGCTTGTTATGGGATGAATGACGGGATCTATTTTCCGCTTCGCGAGGATCGATTCTTGGCTTATCGTGAAGGGATAATGCAACTACGGACGGAAGTTCAACGCCGCGGAGCGGAACTACTGCTGCTGACACCGGCAATGTTTGATGCCCAACCCATCGCCGATCGACTGTTGCCCGATGGGCTTGAGACCTATCCACAACCGTACAAGAATTACGACGACGTCTTGGAGCATTATGCTCAGTGGTTATTGACGAAACGCATGGATCATTGGAATGTCGTTGATGTCCATGGAGCGATGAAAACCGCCGTACTAGAACGGCGAAAGACGGAACCGAACTTCACGTTTGCAGCCGACGGGGTCCATCCCAACGAGGCGGGACACGAAGTGATCGCGCAGGCATTGGCGGACCACTGGGGATTAGACCTGAATACCGAACCGGTCCAAGCCAGCGACGACATTCGGGCTCTAGTGGCGAAGAAACAAGAAAACATGAAACATGCCTGGTTGACACGAACCAAACACCTTCGGCCCGGAATTCCTGCTGGCCAGAGCTTGGAAGAGGCCGAAAAGTCGTCCGCAGGATGGAAGCAACAAATCTCGGACTTGGTTGGACGTGATTGATCTTCTCTTCAGGCCGCAATTATGAATTCGAAGTTGGTGGGGCATGTATTCAAGCATTGGACCTGAATGATGTGGTTTCAGAAGCAAATCGTTCTTGCTGCAAAACGACGCGGCTTCCATTTGGTGACCCGCGAAATTGTCGATCAACTGCCAGAAATGAAGTCTTTGAAAGTTGGCTTATTGCACGTCTTTATCCAACATACCAGTGCTTCGCTGACGATTAATGAAAACGCTGACCCGGATGTTCGAGTGGACATGGAGATGGCCGCGAATCATTTGGTACCCGAGTCCTTGCCGTACGTGCACACGGTGGAAGGTCGCGACGACATGCCCGCCCACGTGAAGGGGTCCTTGATGGGCTTCAGTTTGTCGATCCCGATAAATCACGGCCAGTTGGCGTTCGGCACGTGGCAGGGCATCTATCTGTGCGAACATCGCAACCATGGCGGGCCTCGCCGCTTGGTGCTCACACTTCACGGAGACGCATCCTGACAAAGATGATTCGACCGTAACAAATATGGTCGACAAACTTGGCGCCCTCCATCCATTACGACGAACGTTTCAAATCTAGATCGACTATTCCCTATCAGCGTTTGGGCTCCAATGTTTTTCGAACCCAATATAGATTTTGGCGTTGGAGTTCATTGACAGCGCACGCAACGTTTCTAGTTCTTCTAGGCGTAGCAGTTCGGGATGCGACTTGAGAATTTCTCCTGTCTTTTGGCGACGCTCGATCAGTTCCATTTCTAGTTCGGCTTTGGACCTGGCAACGTCCACGTCGGCCTTTTCACGCAAGAGTCGAACCTGGGCCTCTAACTCCGCTTCATGTCGAGCCGTTTCGGCTTTGGCTCGAGCTTGAATTTGCTCAACTTCCGCGCGAGTCCGGGCCTCGACCAACTGCGCCTGACTATTTCGTTCCGCAGCCAACACGCGATTCATGATCTCCTGCAAGTTGCCAGGAAACGCCAGATCCTTGACGTCGGCACGACGAATTTCGACACCATAACCAGCAGCCGCCTCTTTGACGTCTTGGAGGATATCTTCACTCAGACGATTGCGGTTGGTGAGAATCTCTTCCAAATTCATGGTCGCCAACGACCGACGTGCTGCTAACTGCACGTCGCTGTAGAGCCGATCTTCAT
>JAEUIP010000275.1 GCA_016795075.1 Planctomycetaceae bacterium
AAGCTATCTGTGGCAGCACAAACTTCCATTGAGACTCAACGTCGAACAGGTAGGAGATGCCCAGCAAGGCCGCTCCCGAGCCGAGTGTCAGCGTTCCCACAAAGAGCAGGATTCGGCTCCATCGAATCTCGGTCTTGCCATCGCCTAAATCGCGCACGAAGCTAAAATCTTTCAAAAGAAGTATTCCACTTATCTTGCTTTGGGATTGTTGAATGAAGACTGGCTTGAGGAAATCCCTTCAAAATCGTCGCAAGTATCCTACCGCATTTGAAAAGGAAATTCTCCACCATCTGGTTCGATGGTTTGTGATGACTTGAAGGTTTGCCGAGTCGCGAATAGACTTCGGGCTCCTTTGGTGGGGTAGTGGCGAATATCCATTCGTTCTGAAGGCGGGTATTCGTTTATTTACTCACACTACATTTTGGAAGCGCCTTGCAGGTAGGTTTATCGATGAGTCAAGCTCCCTCCGTCGTCGCAGCACGTCAAGTCTATCGATTTTACAACCGACTGTTTTGGTTGGGTGTTTTGGGAATCATCTTGTTTCCACTGGCCGCCGTGGTGGTCGCGATGGTAGCCTACCAAATCACGAAAGACAGCAATATATCGGCTCCCATCGGGCTTTCGGCACCGCTGTGGTCGGTCGCGGGCGTCGCGATCGCTTTGTTGGTGCGAGGAGCCCGCAAGCAAGCTCGACGCAGTGTCGAGCTGGCGAACCTAGCCGGTGCATTGCAACTCGAATTCTCCCTGAAGGCAGCCACCTCGATTATGGAGTTGCTCAAATCGATTAGCTTCATGCAAAATCCGACGTCGGCCAACGGACGAAACGTGCTGGCCTTTGTCGATCAGCACATGCCCCACTTTGCACTCGACTATTTTTACAAATACGACTACGGGGCAGTTTCATTCGAAGCCGATGAGTCCATGGTGGTGTTTCCGGAACTTGTGCCAAATCGACCCGATCTCTTTATCTTTCCCATGGGAATAGGCGATCGGTTGCTGAGCCAGTTTTTTGGGGCCTTCCAACAAGTTCATGTGCCATTGGCCCCAGAGTTTCCCAAACATTTTCACGTTGGAAGTTCTGATCCCACAACGGCCGCTCAGATGATCACGGTTCCACTGCTGCAGTTATTTCATCAGAACCCCAAACTATCGCTCATCATCGAAAATGGAACATTGATCGTGTTCTACCAGCTTCAACATGTACCTTCCTCAGCGTTTGCTCAATTCTTGTCAACAGCCCACCAATTGGCTCAAGCCATCCGCGCCGTCCCTTAATGTCCAATCCCGAGCGACTAGGGTACCATCATCCTGAAACCTACTGGGGACACCCAATGGTTTGCAAACTATCGGGGCGGATCCGACTCCTCCGGAGACATTGTTTGGGTGTCCCATTTCTCATCGACCTTTCGCCCTATGCGGGGCTGATCGAAAATTGGTTGTCACCTAACCCGACGGTTAACACCGTCGGCTACACGCTGGCACGGCTACGCCGTTCAAATCCTGCCGGTTGCACCGTTCGACAACCATAAACGCTCGGGCTCCAATGGCTACGCCGTGCAAATCCAGTCGCACCAATCAACACCGCCATCCACGCTTGGGTTTGAAAGTCGAAAAGCGACGACAGCGTGTAGCTACGGTTGTCAACCCGAAGTAGCGCAGTCCCGACAGGAACAAAGTCGCGAAGCGACGACAGGATCTGCAAATTTGTGACGGGATTGAATTGGGGCAGCCAACTGCGGGTGGCTTGAATTCCTGAGTAAACCTGGGGCAAGGTGAACGAACCGTCTTGCGCTGTTGTTTGGCCATCGAGGCACTCCTAAGGTCCGGCTTCCAAGCCCATCAACTTAGAGGTTCCGGAGCCCGGCCACGGTGGGCCACCTCGCCTCCGTGGCTACAGTAGTCGTTCGCCATCATTCCAATTGCCGAACATCTTTCGAGCGTCAGTCTTCGAAACAAAGTTTCGCAGACGTCTGTTAAACTCGACTGGTTGTTTTCGCACTTCTTCAATGTAGCCAACCCTGACACGTATGTAGAGATCTGGGAGTCCTTGGAAAAACTGCCAAGCATTGTGCTCCTGTTTGATTGCCGCGAGTATATCGCTGGCGATCTCAAACTTCGCCGACAGATCCGGAAGGGTCCGCGTACCAGCGTCCATCATCAAACCGAGTCGTATTAGTCGACGAGCGCGTTCTTTGTTCAATTCCGTCCAATTGCTCCGCGCGCGCCGTGGTGTGAATCGCTGGGCTTTCTCAGTTCCTGAAATTCGTTTCGCGATGCCATCGATCCAACCAAAGCAAATGGCTTCTTCAACCGAATCAAGGTACATAATGGTCGGTTGTCCAGAACTCTCGTCGGAAACAATCCAGACTTCAGATTCCGTGGCATGGTTTGCCATAAGCCAAGATCGCCATTCGGCTCGGCACGAAACTCGGATGGTCGAGGTAATCTCCATGATGCAGTACCGATAAGAGCCTTAATCTCTCCAAGCGTTCCACTGAGGCTTGGATTCGTCCCATCCACCGTTCGCAACGTCTTTGACGAATGTTTCGCCGATACCGGGTATCTCCAATAAATTCGCTTTCATCATGCATGCCTCCACGAGCGTGTCATCTCCACAACCATCCCGCGACATTTTCCTCAGAGCATGGGCGGCCCAATTTTACCATGTCATGCAACTCGTTGCCGACGAGCAGCCTGCTACTCCGTCGGATTCTTTTTCCGTTGTTGCTGAGCGTATCGATCGAGACGCTTGCTGAGCGGCCGGAGAACGACCAGAACCACCAGTGCGGCAATGGTCGCCGAAGCAGCCAATGCGTACTCCCCAAGGCCCGCAGCGGTTCCCATCGCGGCGGCAACCCAGATCGAACCAGCGGTGGTCAGTCCTTTGACTTTGGTGTCGCCATCTAATTTCAAAATAGCCCCCGCACCGAGGAAGCCAACACCCGCCGCAACGCCCTGGACAACTCGCGTTACTTGCTGAAGATCGCCGCCGGCGGTCGCAATCCCCGCCAAGGTAAAGACGGCGGAACCCAAAGCCACCATCACATGCGTCCGTAAACCGGCCGATTGACCCGACAGTTCCCGCTCGGCCCCCACCAGCCCCCCCAACAAGATGGCCAGCGTCAACCGAATCAGATCATCGACAAATGTCGTGACGTCAAATTGGATCGCGGACAATAAATACGACGTGTCCATCAGGCAAATCCCGAAATCGGAGTAAATGGATTTTTCGTTGACGATCGAACGGTGGATAATTGAACGGAGTTGATTCCGAAGCGCGTCGGTTAAAGGCCAATTGCTTTGCCAGTATTTGACTTTGGAGTCAGACTGGTAAAGGGCGTAGGAGACCATTGCCGAAACGGCCCTACAAGTGCTTCACGCAATGGACTCCGGCTCACTTACCAGTCCAAGCCATCGTTCTGACAAAGAACGAGGCCAATTCTTGTTGGTCGCCGATACGCGGCGGCGATTCTAGAAGCTACCGTTGTTTAACGCAACGAGATTCAAGGGGATTCCGACCAACGAGGCCACTGAAGCCCAGCAACAGGAAGTCACCGAGGTCTCGGAGAACTCAAATGCAACGTGCCCTGCCGCGGTGCGCGAGGACCGTGTCATTCAATTCGTGCCAACGGGAGCTTGATCTTTTGTCGATGGCTGTAAGCGGCGGCGGCCGGCCTACCTCCGATACGTCTGTACGACGAACCCGATGGTGTATAATCGCCCACGAAGCGGAATGAGATCTTCTTCCGTGAGCGAGACTTTTCGGTAGCTTCGACCTCAATGGTCTGGAGGATTCTATGATTGCAAATGTTCGGCGATGGATGTTAGGCCTTTTGATTTTCGTTCTTGGTAACGACGCAATTCTTGCGCAAGAAGTATTGCCCATCGACGATTGGAAACCTGCTTCGACCAATCAAGAAGGGAAGGATTTCCCTCAGGTGAACTCCGAAGGTCGCGTCAAGTTTCGAATCGTGGCCCCGGAGGCCAAAAGTGTGTCGTGCAGCTTTCGCGACAGCAGCGAGTTCAAAAAAGACGAGCAAGGTGTCTGGACCGGCTTTACTCGTCCATTGGACGAAGGATTTCATTATTACACGTTGACGATCGATGGTGCCGAGGTTCCCGATCCCAATAGCAAGTATTTCTTTGGTGCGATGCGTTGGGGCAGCGGAGTTGAAGTGCCCGCCAAAGACAAAGACTTTTATGCGGTCAAAAACGTTCCACATGGGCAAATGCGGGAGGTGTTGTTTTACTCTGCCAGTACCGAGACGACTCGACGGGCCTTTGTCTACACGCCGCCCGGTTACGACACCAACCTGGAACAACGTTATCCGGTGCTCTACCTGCAGCACGGTTGGGGCGAAAATGAATATGCCTGGGGTGCGCAAGGTCACGCAGGTTTGATCATGGACAATTTGATCGCGGCAGGTGAGGTCAAGCCATTTATCATTGTCATGACTTACGGAATGACCAACGACGTTCGCATGGGCCGCATGGGCGACTTCGACATTCGCCATTTCGAAACCGTGCTGGTTGACGAACTGATCCCCTACATCGATACAAACTTTCGTACTCTCAACGACCAACCCCATCGAGCCATGGCGGGATTGTCGATGGGCAGTATGGAAACCAAACTGATCGCGTTGAAACATCCCGATAAGTTTTCGCATATCGGACTGTTTAGTGGAGCGACCATCAACAAAGAAGAAGCCAGTGCCATCAACGGTTTCAAGGACAAATTCAAGCTGGTTTTTGTAAGTTATGGCAGCAAAGAAGTTGGTGATGGCAATCGTCCGCGACGAGGGGGGGACCCCGCTGCGGCCACGCAGTCGTTGCAAGAACTTGGGATCCGTAGTCACTACTATCTATCGCCGGATACGGCACACGAATGGCAGTCTTGGCGGCGTTCACTTAAAGAGTTTGCTCCGCTTTTGTTTCAAGCCGATGACCAACTAGCGGCACCGTCGAGTGAAAAAGTCATTACCATTGAAAACGGGGGCCAAGGCCCCTACCCGGCCATCGCCACCGAAGATCCTTCACTGGTCGGCATGACGATCTATCGCCCCAGCGATTTAACGCCGTTTGGAAATGACAACCCACTTCCGGTGTTGTTGTGGGGAAATGGTGCTTGTGCAAATACCACGGAAGAGCACAAGAATTTCCTCAACGAGCTTGCGTCACATGGGTATATCGTGCTGGGGATCGGGCTACTGGATCAGATCGAAGCTCGAGACGACCGCTCACGCAGTCGCACGAAATCCTCCCAATTGTTAGCCGCTCTCGATTGGATCACTGTGGAAAATGAACGCAAGGAGAGTCTCTATTTTGGCAAAGTGAAAACCTCGAGTGTCGCGGCCATGGGAATGTCGTGCGGAGGTTTGCAGGCCTTGGAAATCTCGAGCGACCCACGCATCAAGACAACCGTTGTTTGCAACAGCGGCGTGCTGCCTTCTCCTTCATCAATGCCCGCCATGCCAAGTTTAACCAAGGAGTCCCTGAGCAAATTGCATGCTCCGGTTTTGTATTTGATGGGCGGTCCTTCGGACATCGCCTACAAAAATGCGATGGACGACTATGCCCGGATCGAACATGTACCTGTTGCGATGACGAACCTGGATGTTGGGCATGGTGGCACCTATCGGCGACCGCACGGCGGCGAATACTCCCCGGTCGCGTTGGCTTGGGTTGAATGGCATCTCAAGGAAAAGCCAGACGCAGCCAAGATGTTTGTCGGCGAAGACAGCTTGCTCAAGCAAGATGCAAATTGGACGATCGAAACCAAGAACTTCGATCGTTAGTCATCCCCACTGGCAGGAACGACATCCGGTCGCGTGTTTCTGGAGTCGTGACTTGAAGAGATGCCACTGGAGAAGCGGCGGATGGCGTCTGTATCGAACCTGCCGACCATGAACGACATCGTGTTTGCGCCGCCGCGTAGTGCCGCGTCCACAATGGTTGAATTCACCATGTGCAAATGGTGTCGTTTCGGATGTCTATTGCCAACGACGGAGCGGATACTTTCGGGATGATTGTTCCCGATTGGTTTCCCAAAAGTGTGGCACCAGGAACAATTCTCCTCGCGCGTGCGAGGACTCCGTCAATCGAAGGAAAATAGCCATGGATCGAAGATATATGTTGGCATCTGCGGGTGCGGTTGTGTTGGCGGGTGCTGCCGCGCGCGGTGCGTTTGGACAAGAAGTTGGGGCTGTGTCGAAGCCGACCGCACTCTTGGACAAAATGCACCAAGACTGTTTGGACATTTGCCAACGATGTGAGGCGACCTGCAATGTGACCCTCCATTATTGTATGACTCATTTGGCCAATGGCCATAAAGAGCATGCGGCATGTGCCGCCTTGGCGATGAGTTGCCAAGATTTTTGCGGGTTGAGTGCCAAAATCATCGCGCGTTCCTGCACCCTAACGTCCGCAGCCTGCGAGGCTTGCGCCAAGGCCTGCGAAGCATGTGCCACGGAATGCGAAAAAATGAAGTCCGATGAGCAAATGGCGGCCTGCGCCAAGCAATGCCGCGAATGCGCTGCCTCGTGCCGCAAGATGATCTAAGCCTCGCTGGAGGTGGCTCGAATTGACGTAATGGCCGCATGGCAATGGACTATATTGACGAGCCGTGAACCGTCGAAATCGCTGACGAACCCCTCAACTTGACCGCCGCGTTTCGTTGGAGCGCGGTGGTTCGGCTAGGGCTGGGCCTGCCAGGGGAAATAGACGAAAGTTCGCTGAGCCGTGCCGTCGTCAAACAGATCGATCAGCGCGTATCCGTTGCCAAACTCTTGGCACGGGCCTTTCCACCATCCGCCGCACACGGCTCCGTTGCAATAATAGACCACGTCGTGGTAACGCACCTCATCCACCAAGTGAACGTGCCCCGAAAGCGACAGCTTCACATTGGAGTGTTTTAGGAAAAGGTCTTTCAGCGGTCGCGCGTCCAGATGCATCCAAGCGCCGGGAACAACCCAGTCGCCACTTTGTTCGTTGTCGCCATCAAAGAAAGTACTGGCCGACAAGATCGGAATGTGGCTGACAATCGCGATTGGCGTTGTGGTGCTCGTTTCCTTGAGCGTCGCTTGCAACCAATCCGCTTGAGCTTCCCCCAGTCGGGCCTTGTAGCCTCCGGCCACCGGCATGGTGCTATCGAGCACTACAAAGCGCCACCCGTTCCGCTCGAAATGGTAATACGATTGAGTTAGACCAAAGGCATCCGCCGCCCATTTTTTGCCGGCGTCGGCATCCATGTTCAACACGTCATGGTTGCCGACACAAACTTGATACGGGAGGCTCAAGCCATTCTTGAGGCAACGATTCCAGGTCTTCAATTGCAGTTCGGCCGTGGCGGCGCCATCTTTGCTATCGACATTCATTACATTGTCGCCCCCGAACATGAT
>JAEUIP010000276.1:0-288 GCA_016795075.1 Planctomycetaceae bacterium
ATCCGATCCTTTGAGTGACGAAACTTTGTGCAAGGAACTGCAGGCGATGGGGTTTGATGTCGCTCGCCGTACAATCGCAAAATACCGCAAGAAATTGGGGATTCTGAGCAGTCGGCAGCGCCGCGATTGGTCCAAAGAACTATCGTAAGCAAGGTCAAGCGGCCCGTAATTTCCGCTGGAGCGATCGAAAGCGAGCCACCACCCGGACAGACGGCACGGACGCCGATCGTACCTCTAACCGTTGCATCGGGCCCCGGGGGAAAACAAAGAGCGTGTCTTTATGGACTC
>JAEUIP010000276.1:298-7383 GCA_016795075.1 Planctomycetaceae bacterium
GGTGAGTGCCGGAATCTTATCGAATTTTCGATCTCTGGAACTTTCCATCCGCCTTCAACCGGTCGCGGAAAGTCGACGGCAGAATTTTGCCAGCCTTGCGAGGTTGACGGCCCAAACTACCGACTATTGCTTCGCATATTTGTTCAGGGCTTCCGACAGGACCGACATTGCAGTTCGCAAATCCGCCTGCTGCAAGACATAGGCAATCCGCACTTGATTGCGCCCGGCATTGGGAGTTGCGTAAAACCCTGGACCTGGAGCCATCATGACGGTTTGTCCCTCGTATTCAAACTCGTCCAGAATCCACTTGCAGAAACGATCCGCATCGTCGATCGGCAGTCCTACCATCGCGTAAAACGCACCGTTGATTTCCGGACACACGACCCCGGGCATCGCCTGCAACGCCGACTTCAGGGTGTCACGACGGGCCGCGTATTCTTGATTGATCTTTGCAAAGTAACTTGGTGGCAATTGATAAACAGCCTGAGCGCCAATCTGTCCCAACGTTGGTGGGGACAATCTCGCTTGCGCGAATTTGTTGATCGCTCCAAGTAACGCCTCGTTCCGTGTGATCAAGCAGCCAATTCTCGCGCCACAAGCCGAGAATCGCTTCGATATCGAGTCCACCACGATGGTGTTCTCATCCAAGTCCGTCAGCCCCAAAACACTATGATGTTGCAATCCATCGTAAGTGAACTCGCGATAGACTTCATCCGAGATCAAATACAAATTGTGTTCGCGGCACACCTCCTTGAGTTTTTCTAATGATTCGCGTGGATACAATACGCCGGTTGGATTACCAGGATTACAAATCATGATCGCTTTGGTTCGCGGCGTTATTTTTGCACGAAACGCGTCGACGTCAGGCAAAGCAAAATTTTGCTCGATCGACGTGGCAATCGGGACGATTTTTGCATCGATTTGCAACGCAAACGCCGAGTAGTTTGCGTAATAAGGTTCCGGCACAATCACTTCGTCGTTTGGATTCAAGATCGCGGAAAACGCGAAGACGATCGCTTCAGAAGCGCCCGTTGTCACGATCACTTGGGACATGTCCAAGGGATACCCCAACCGATGATAATAATCAGCAATCGCCTGCCGAAGGCCGGAAATACCTGGTGACGGACTATATTCCAAAACTCGCACCGACGCCTCTTGGATGGCTCGAAAAAACTCTGGTGGGGTCTCAATATCCGGTTGACCAATATTGAGGTGAAACACTCGTGCGCCGCGTTTCTTGGCCGCATCAGCCGACGCGGCCAATTTGCGAATGGGCGACGATGGAAAGGCAACCGCACGCGAGGATAATGGAGGCATGAGGCAACAGGCATTTCAAAAAGGACCTGGGGCACGACAACTCTGGCGATTCCTACACGGCAAACCAGTCGTGACCCGAAGCATCAGGCAATAGCTTAGCGTAACTTCGTCACAAGCGGGATGCTGGGCGGCAAATTGACGTAGTCCGCAAGCAACGGCCGGACCGTTTTATTCGTCATCTTCGGCATTCGATTGTTCGGCCGACTTTTCCGGCAATTCGTCCGTTCCCTCGTCAACCGAGGGCGCCGGGGCCATTAACCAATCCGTCCACTGAGCTTTCTGCCGACGATTGGGTCTCCGGACTCGCGATAGTCGCCATTTTTCAGGGGCAGCCGCCTCGACGAGAACATCAAACTCACGCAGTTGCCCGCGACGAGAAACGGTCAGTTTGACTAAAGCTCCCGGTTCGGCTCCGCGTAGTTCCTCGACAAACGATGTCGCATTGACCCGTCGATCGTTGATCGCAATCAGTTCGTCGTCCAAGTTGAGCCCGCTCGCTTCACCAGTTGAACCCGCTCTCAGAGCGGTGATCCGAGTTTGACCACCCGAATCTTGTAAACTAACTCCAATGGTGATTGGCTCGGCACGAGGAGAGCGTTCACCACCTGTTTCCGTCGTTCCGCGGGCAGCTTCGCTTAGTTGCAAACCAAACGCCGACAATGATGCTGAATAATCAAACGTCTTTGGTTGTTGAATGTAATCCTCGAACCAATCCGAGAAATCCTCGTTGGTCAATTCGCTGCACACTTGCTGGAAATCACTGTTCTCGTAACCGGAGTCGCGAAACCTGTGATAGACCTCACGCATCACGTCGTCCAAACTGACCGCACCGTCGCTGCGCCGCCTCAATTCCCCGTCCAACATCAAACCGGCGACGGCTCCTCGGCTATAGTAGCTTACTGAAGTGTTCACACTGTTTTCGTGCGGGCGATAAAAGTCGATCCATGAATCAAACGAAGAATCGGCAAGGCTTTGTACCAAATTCCCAGGCCGAGACTCCGTGGCTCGGATTTCCGCAGAAAGGCTTTGCAGAAGTTCGGTACTGCTGATAATTCCCGCTCGAGCCAATAAAACATCCTGGTAATACGAGGTAATTCCCTCAGCAATCCACAGCTCGCGAGTATAGACTTCGTTTTCGTAATCGTATTGGATTAGGGCCTTTGGTCGCAATCGACGAACACTCCAAGCATGGAACAGTTCGTGACTGCAAAGAGATAGCCAACGTCGATAACTTTGGGGTGAGTTCATCGTGCGGCGTCCCGACATGATCAATGTGGAATTGTCGTGTTCCAAGCCACCGCCAGCCCCCAAAATAACATTCAAAAAGTAATAGTGGGGATAAGGCAATTCACCCCAGAAGGCTTTATGAGCGGTCACCACCTTTTTCAGGTCATTTGCGGCTCGTTGTCCATCCCAAAGCTCTGAATCTCCCACATTAACCAAGTAGTGATTGACCCCGTCAACCTGGAATGGAAACAGTTCGCATTTTCCACAGACAATCGGGCTATCGACTAATTGATCAAAGTTTTCCGCTAAATAGAGGTGTGGTCGATTTTCATCGGTGGGTAACGCGCAAACACTTCGAGGCCAGTTCGCCGGCAACTGTATTTCGACACCCATCGATTGCGACTGTTTGTCCATGGGGATCATAAACATCGCAGCCCCATTCAGTACCGCCAGTTCGCTATCGATCCAATTAGTTCGCACGCTCAATTCGTGGCCATAGACTCGGTACGAGACTTTTATCTGTTCGCTGCCGCTCGTTTCAATTGTCCAACGGTTTTTTCTTGATTTCACCACGGTCAACGGTTGGTCTTCGTCACCGACGGCTTGCAGTTCTTGCACGAAACGCGGGTACTCACGCACCAAGTACGAACCAGGTGTCCAAACCGGCATCATGAGTTCCACTTGATCCGCGTCGGTCGCGAAATTCAATTGAACGTCCACGTAGTGCTGTGAGGCATTCGGAAAGCTCAGCGTGTATTTCACTTCCTGCGCGGAAGCGAGTTCGATCATCGCGAATCCCATGCAAAACATGATGCAACACCAAGCTTGCCGGGCGAGTAACGAGAAACGCGAAACTTGACGGTGATCCACAGCAATTAAAGGGCATCCAACGATCATGCGTGAGCTTCCATCAAAACGGCACAAAAAAACATCGCCCCCAAACGGGGAGCGATGTATTCGATTCAATGACCTATGACGAATGGCCTCGCTTTTCACTCGGCCATTCCGACCCGAAGACTATCGGCAACGGAACCGGCGAAACGTGCCGGCTACAAAGTCGACCAAGGCACAACCACATTCGCGCGTGGCAGCACAGGGCTCATAAACGGCCGGTGCCGAACATGGGACCTCCACCACCATGGGGACCATGACGCAACGTTGTCGCGTCACTTGGACGGTCACTGGTTCCGGAATGCAGACCGTATACGTGCACGTCTTCACTTCTGGAACTTGTCGGCAGACGGTTCTATAACAAGTCTGTTGATGAACTTCAGGAACCGTTACGCAGTAGGTGTAGTTCTGAACTTCGGGGACTTGCCGGCAAACTGTCCGGTAACAGGTTCGTGTTCTGATTTGCGGAACCATCACGGTGCAGGGTTCCGAAACCACGCGTGGTACCACGCGGGTTTTCGTTGCATGGCAAAGCTCGGTGCGAATCTCGGGCACCATCACCGTCTCTTGCCGAGAAACCAGCCGTGGGACTCGGCGACATTGTGTTCGATAACGGGTCTCCGTGTGCCGTTCCGGGATTGAAACCGTGTACTGATGCATCACGGTCTCGGGTACATACTCGCAATACGGAACATGACAGACCCGAACCCGACGTTCGGGGCGATAGACGACACATTCAATCGTGCGAGTCTGAGGAATCCGATCATAAACACATTGCGTTACCGTTCGTGTTTGTTGTTGTGGTACCGTCACGCAATAGGTTTCCGTTCGTTCCCGGTTTTCCGTGCGATAGGTGTGAACCGGAACTTCCCGGGTGCAAATTTCTTGTCGGGACTTGCAAACGACTTCTTGACGTTCCCGTTGTTCCATACGGTAGCGAACTTGGGAGCAAGTACGTTGTCGAGTTTCGGTTACGTAATTTGTCACACATTCCATCCGAGTTCGCTGCTCAGGGCGACATCGAGTCACCTGAATGGAGCGGACCCGTTGTTCTGGTTTACAAACGGTGACCTGATACTGGCAAGGAACTTGTTCCTGAACCATACGGTGGCAGGTCACTTCCACCTGTTGTTCGACGACGTTTGGACACCAGACTCGCTTGCATACACGGCGGGTTCGGCAAGGATTGCATGGATCGGGTAATTCGCAAACCTGTGTCGCCCACGTACCGCAATCCCGTGTCACGGTTTTTGTCACGGTGTAAGGTTCCATCCGGCAAACCGTTTTGCTACCCTCGCGTGTTTCCACATAAGGAACCATCACGGTGTAAGGTTCTTCGACCGTCTCAACAAACGGAACCATGACCGTATATGGACGTTCCACTTGCGTCACGACCGGGACTTGAACGTTGAAATCCTGGACGTACGTTTCCGTGTATGGAACGCATACCGAATAAGGCCGGGTCACCACTTCCGTGTACGGGACGTTGACGCTGTACTGTTGCGTCACCATTTTGACTTCAGGGATTTGAACGACGTAAGGAACTTGCCGAGTCTTCATCTCGGTATGGTAAGTAACAAACGTTTCTTGACGTTCAATAATTCGCGGCTCGGTAATGTAATAGGTTTCCTGGCGTTGTTGGATTTCAGGCACCATCACCGTATAAGGCTGTTGAACTTCGCGAATGCGCTGCTCAGCGCGATAACGCGTGATCGGACGCTCGCGAATTTCTGAGCGACATTTTACAAAGGAATGCTCGTAGGGAACCTGTTCGTACACCGAATCATAAACCGTGTGTTGCCGCTCGACCGTTTGCGGAACCATGACGCAGTACTTGCGTTCGTATTGGTATGGCTCGCAGACCGTGTCGTAGTGGGTGACTTCTCGGGTTCGCTGCTCGGGCACCATGACAGTATAATTTTGCGTATACGGCACTTGGTCGTATTCGGTGCGATAAACCGTGCGTTGCCCCTGACGTTGTTCGGTTCGGCAAACGGTGACCGACGTCTGGTACGGTACTTGTTCCGTAACGGTTCGATAGGTCGTGTACTGGCGTTCGCGTTGCTCTTGCCGATAACGAATTTGGGTCACGTTTTCGACGCAGGTTTCCCATTTCGGGACATAAACGGTTTGGCAAACGGTTGCCGGAGTCGGACAACCGTTTACGTCCGCAATCGATGCCTGCCAAACGGCATCACCAACGGATTCGACAGGGTTTGCTACAGGTTGGGGTTGGGCAGCCGAATCGGGTTTAGGGGCTGAATCTTGCGCCATCACGCGCCCACCCAAGGCTAACGTCAACACACATAGCCGCAAGAAAATCGACCGATTTATTCCGAATCTTCGCACGTACGAATCTCCCAAAAGGTTTTGGACAAGAAGCTGCCAACGTCCAGTCTAATCAAAGGAGATGGTTCGGCAAACTGGGATAAATGGGAAAACACGTGTTTGGGTGAAATCGGCTTACCGTATCAAGCTAAACTTTCCCGCGCGACTGCAAATAGCTTACGACTCGTTGGGCTAGTTCGTTTACGGTCGCATCGGTTGTTTTTAGGATGATTTCCGGATGCAAAGGCTCTTCGTATGGCGAGTCTAGCCCGGTAAAGTTTTTGATTTCTCCCTGTAAAGCTTTACGATAAAGTCCCTTGGGATCGCGCGCTTGACAGACTTCCAACGGGGTCTCGACGTAGATTTCCAAGAAATCACCGGGTTTACCGGCCGAAACGATCTGTCGACGGATTCGATCGCGATCCTCCCGAAATGGACTGATAAAGGCAGTAATGGCGATTAGTCCCGCGCTACAAAACAGTTCGGCAACGGCTCCAATCCGACGTACGTTCTCCTGTCGATCCAAGGCGCCAAATCCCAACCCGAATCGCCGCGCGAAGTCCTCGCCGTATTCGGGCAACAACAGTTCGTAACTTGGGTTCAAGCCCAATCTCACGTTGTCACCGTCCAACACGAAGCTCGCGTGCCCCAATTGATTGAGACGCTGATCCACGGCGTTGGCGATGGTGCTTTTGCCGCTGCCGCTCAGTCCAGTGAACCACAAGACCGCTCCTCGGGTCCGGTGGACTTCCTGCTGATGCCAAGTGACCAATGTTGGTTCGGGGACGTTATCCGGTGACATGACTCATTCCTGTTTCGCTTCGCGCAGTCGTAACTCGCAGGCCCATTCGTGCAGACCGGACGGATGTTCGATGCGGCCTACGACGGGTTGCCAGTACCAGGTTTCTGGGTTGAATAATTCGCGCATTCGCCCTAACGGACACGCAAATGGTGGCCCGTTTGGTTGGGTTGTCTGCATGAACATGGCGAACAAAGTCCCGTCGGGCTTCAACCATTCTGCCAGTTTTTGGGCATAGGCTTTCCATTGACTAGGATGCTGGGCACACAGGCAGGTCTGTTCGTAGATGGCGTCGAACGGATGGTTGGTTCGAAACTCAAGGACGTCCGTTTGAATCACATCGGCAGATAGTTGTTGCATGGCTAACCGGTTTTGGAGGGAATGCACAGCGGTCTCCGCGTAGTCCAAAGCCGTGACCTTCAAGCCTGCCTGAGCCAATGCGATAACTTCATGCCCATGTCCGCAGCCCGGAACCAAGATCTTTCGCCAACCAAATTGTCGCGCACGATCTAAGAACCAATTC
>JAEUIP010000277.1 GCA_016795075.1 Planctomycetaceae bacterium
CACTGCAACGACTGGCAGACGGCGTTGATACCGATGTTCATGAAGGAGATGTACGCCAAGGAGCCGATGTTCGCCCATGCGCGCACCGTTCTGACAATCCACAACATGGCCTACCAAGGCCAGTTTTGGCACTGGGACATGCTGTTGACTGGATTGGATTGGAAACATTTCAATTGGCAACAGATGGAGTACCACGGCAAACTGAATCTGCTGAAAACCGGGATTGCCTTCGCACACACCATCAGCACCGTCTCGCCACAGTACGCGCTAGAGATTCAACATGAACCCATGGGCTGCGGATTGGCCGGTGTGTTGCGTGATCGCCAACATGTGCTCAAAGGTGTCATCAATGGGATCGACAATCAAGCCTGGAACCCCAACACCGATACGGCGTTAGTTGCGCCATACAACGTCGATAGTTGGCGTGCGGGCAAAGCCGCCAACAAAGAGTCGCTGCAACAAAAGTTTGGTCTGGAACAACGCCGCGACGTGCCGCTCATTGGGTCGGTGGGCCGCTTGGTCAGTCAAAAAGGTTGGGAACTCATCCTCAAGATCTTGCCACAATGGTTACGTTCGCAAGAAGCCCAATGGATTGTCCTGGGTACGGGAGATCCGACGCTCGAACGACACCTGCGCACCTTGGCCGCCGAATTCCCGCACCGACTTGCCGTTCAATTTGCGTTCAGTGATGCGTTGGCTCATCAGATCGAAGCTGCCAGCGACATGTTTTTGATGCCCAGTCAATACGAACCCTGCGGCTTGAACCAACTGTATAGTTTGCGATATGGCAGCGTGCCTGTCGTTCGCGAGACAGGAGGCTTGGCCGATACGATCATCGACTTGGAACGCGGGACTGCGGAAGCGCCAGCCAACGGCTTCTCGTTTGATCAATGGGACCCCAGTCATCTGAATCGCGCCTTGCAACGCGCGTTACACGTTTATTATCAAGCGCCCGACACCTGGGCCCAATTGGTTGAAACGGGCATGCGTCAAGATTGGTCATGGAACGCCTCGGCCGCAAAATACGTTCAGTTGTACCAAAGCACGATCGCCCGCCGCAACCAAATTCAAACGGCGAATAGCTAAGCTAAGGCATAGTTTCGAAATAACTTCCCGCGAAGGGAAAGCCCGACCTGGGTTACCCCAAGCCACCGATCGTCGAATCTGCCTAGACATCCAATGGCCTGAGCCACCGACTGGCCTGAGTGGCACTGCGAAAAACGACGATCGCTTGGTGATTCGCACGGATGGCAGAGCCAAACTGCGGATGAACCGTCGCCGGATCCTATCTTGACCGACAGCCCTCATTCAACCGCAATGGTCCAAACTCCGAGACGACAAATATCTCGGCGTC
This sequence comes from Planctomycetaceae bacterium, assembly GCA_016795075.1. Lineage (GTDB taxonomy): Bacteria > Planctomycetota > Planctomycetia > Pirellulales > Pirellulaceae > M30B19. The sequence goes on from JAEUIP010000277.1 coordinate 1,355, forward strand.
ACGCCCAGGCCATTTGGAGTATCAATCGAGTGGTTTTTGTGCCCTGGCTAATGACGGCATCCGCCAGCGTCGGAACCCGCTCTGGGCCAACTGTCAGCTCCTCTTAGCCCGCTCTTGGGGCCAATGCGTAGGCAACCCCGTGAAAAAATCGTCCGGCCACTTGCATAAAAAACGAATATTCACATAATTACGTTCGTTAATTGTGAAATCTGTCTGCGGACGTAGTCGAGAGGTCACGGGGCACGGATTTTAGTTCGAAATGCCGACTCGTCATAGTCGCGGGATCGCAAAAAAAGCCCATGTCAAAAACACATACCCTGCCAACCTCGATGCAAGAACCGACCGAGCGTTCGTCGTTTGGTGACTCGGAGCGGGGCGGTTTGGTTTGGGGCGAATCGGCAAACGATGGGTTGGATGCGGTCCAAGTCTCGGATGAAGCGATCTTATCGCACATGCGAACGCACACGGGGACATCCATTTTGGACCTGTCCGAAAAACTGGCGGTGACCGACACCGCCATTCGGCAGCGATTGGCTCGGTTGATGGATCGACGATTGGTCGAGCGATTTGCGGTTCGGGAGGGGCGAGGCCGACCAAAACACGTTTATCGGTTGACGGAAGCGGGGCAACGGGCCAGTGGTGCGAATTTAGATGATCTGGCCGTGGCGTTGTGGCAAGAATTGATCGCGATCGACGACGCCGACGTAAGAGAGCGATTGCTGCGGCGAGTTGTCGCTCGTTTAGTGGTGCGGTACCTGCCCGAAGTTTACGGGACGACCCCGGACCAGCGGCTAAAATCGGTCGTCGAGTTGTTCAACCGCCGAGGGATTCCGTTTGCCTTCGAACGGACGGTTTCGAAGAGCGATGGTGCGGAACTTGACGCTGGAAGCCTAGGGCGGTTGGTGGTGTTGGGCTGTCCTTATCCGGGGCTAAGAGACGAGCAGCGTTTGGTTTGTCGGATGGAGCAGATGTTATTCCAAAGTTTGATTGGCGTACCGATCGCCGATGTGACCGAGGGGCTAGGGCAGGGTTGTTGTTCGTTTGTGCCGCTGCAAGGAGCAATGACGGATTCAAAAAGTAATTGTGGCAAAGCGCGGTGCGATTGTCATTGAGAAATTTCGGCTACGTGAATGACCCGAGAAGAATTGAAAGCGAACTGATGAGCGAGACCTTAGAGATTATCGATTTGTTTGTGGAAGTGGAAGGCAAGCCGATTTTGCGCGGCGTCACGCTTACCATTCGTCGCGGTGAAACGCATGCCTTGATGGGCCCAAACGGGTCTGGCAAAAGCACCCTCGGTTTGGTGTTGATGGGGCATCCGAAGTACACGGTGACGTCGGGCGACATTCTGCTCAATGGCCAGAGCATCCTTGAAGCATCACCCGATGAGCGGGCCCGAGCGGGTTTGTTCTTGGCGTTTCAGCGACCCGTCGCCATCCCTGGCGTGAAGATGGCGGACTTCTTGCGACATGCCGCAACCAACGTCCGCAACCCCGAGCGGAAAGAGGGGGAAGACCTGATGCCGATGAAGGAATTTCGGCAAGAGCTACGCGCGAAGATGGCTCAGTTGAAAATGGACCCCGATTTTGCGCGACGTTACGTCAACGATGGATTTTCGGGCGGAGAAATGAAGCGCGCCGAGATCCTGCAACTGGCGATGCTGCAACCCAAGTTCGCGATTCTGGACGAGACCGACAGTGGTCTGGATGCCGACGCCGTTCGCTTGGCCAGTCAGAGCATTGCCGAGATCGGCGGAGCGAAGATGGGGCTGTTGATCATTACGCACCACGACAAGTTGTTGGAACACAACCCACCGCAATACACGCATGTGATCATGGGTGGTCGGATTGTCGAGACCGGCGGTCGCGAGCTGGCTGATGAGCTCCATCGCAATGGTTACCAGCGAATTCGCGATGAACATCCCGAAGCAGCAGCGATGAACGACACCAACACGAAGCCCGAGGCCGTGACCGCCTAGCTTTGAATGCCCCGAACACTTGAGATAGAAAGTCCTGTAATGGCTGCAACCGATGTAATTGTGAATGACGAAACCGGTGTTGGCGAAATCAACAAGTATGATTTTCGCACGGAAACCCATTCGGTTTTCAAAGCTCGCAAGGGCTTGGACGAGGACATCGTTCGTCAGATTTCTGCGTTGAAGAACGAGCCCAAGTGGATGCTGGATTTCCGGTTGCATGCGCTGAAGGTGTTCTTCTCGAAACCGATGCCGAAATGGGGCGGCGAAATCAATCTCGATTTTCAAGACATCTATTATTACATCAAGCCGACCGAGCAGCAGGGGCGAACTTGGGATGACGTACCCTCCGAAATCAAGGATACGTTTGAGAAGCTCGGGATTCCTGAAGCCGAACGCAAGTACTTGGCGGGCGTGAAAGCCCAATTTGAAAGCGAAGTGATTTACGGTTCGCTGAAGGAAGACTTGGCGGAAAAGGGCGTGATCTTTACGGACACCGATACGGCCGTTCGCGAATATCCTGAGTTACTACGTGAGCATTTCGGCAAGATCATCCCCACGGAAGATAACAAATTTGCCGCTTTGAATTCGGCCGTTTGGTCAGGTGGATCGTTCATCTATGTGCCCAAGGGCGTCAAGATCGATTTTCCGCTGCAAGCCTACTTCCGGATCAACGAAGAGAACATGGGCCAGTTCGAACGGACACTGATCATTGTGGATGAAGGAGCGCAAGTCCACTATGTGGAAGGTTGTACCGCTCCGATGTACACATCGGAAAGTCTGCATTCCGCGGTGGTCGAAGTCATCGTGAAGCGGAACGGACGTTGTCGCTACACGACCATTCAGAACTGGGCCAACAACATCTACAACTTGGTGACCAAGCGAGCCTATGCTTACGGTGACGCCGTCATGGAGTGGGTTGACGGAAATCTGGGTAGTCAATTGACGATGAAATACCCGGCCGTGCACATGATGGAACCAGGGGCTCGGGGCGAGATTTTGTCGATCGCCTTTGCCAACAAAGGACAGCATCAGGATGCCGGCGCGAAGTTGGTGCACCAAGCCCCAAACACCACTGGTCAAATCATCTCGAAGAGCATCTCCAAAAACGGTGGACGAGCCAGTTATCGGGGCTTGGCACGCGTGGACAAGGGAGCGGTCGGATCGAAGTGTAGCGTCGTTTGTGACGCCCTCATTCTCGATGATGCCAGCCGCAGCGACACCTACCCCTACATTGAAGTGCTCGAACAAGACGTGTCGATCGGGCATGAAGCCAGCGTTTCACGAATTGGCGAAGAGCAACTGTTCTATCTAACGAGTCGCGGGATGAGCGAAGCGGAAGCCAGTACCATGATCGTCAACGGTTTCATTGAACCGTTGGTCAAAGAACTGCCCATGGAATATGCCGTCGAACTGAACCGACTGATTCAATTGCAGATGGAAGGCTCCGTAGGTTAGTCCCGAGTTGAAGAGCGATGTCGGATTTTCCGAAATCGGTCACGGGATGCAGGGCATGTGCAGCAAGTCGCCTAAGAACTTCCGGCGGATTTTGACGATCCAGCGTGGAACTCAATGGCTCGCGATTCACAATCCCGCGACTTGCGAATTGTACATAACCCAATGTTCGTGAACGCTTTCGGTTTTCCGGTTGGAATACTTTTGGTTCTTGAATGGATAAGTGGCTTGTGAAAAGCCCGGCAGAAAGAGTGATATGTCGACAAATGAAATGACCTTGGCCCGCCTGGACTTTGATCCATCAGGCTTTGCCAACTTGATGGAACGATGCACGCACGAACCAACATGGTTGCGCGAGTTGCGGTCGGAAGCCTGGCAACGTTTCGAGCAAATGCCGTGGCCGAATCGGCGGGATGAGGAATGGATGCGGACCGACATCCGATTGTTCAACCTCAAAAAGTACCATTGGTCCCCGGAGACCTCGGTCGCGGCTAGTTCATTGCCATTAGCTCGCCTGGATGTGGGAGTCGAATTGGCGGGCCGCATCGCCACGATCGACGGGATCACTGTCCTCAGCGAATTGGAGGATTCAGTCCAAGGCCAAGGTGTGTTTTTCGGCACGTTGCAACAGGCTTTGATAGCGCACCCGGCCATGGTTCAACGCCATTTGTTCCGGTCAGCATTTGATGCCTCGGTGGATCGCTTTGCGGCGCTGCATCAAGCGATGTGTACGGGTGGAACGGTGTTGTACGTTCCTCGCAATGTATCGGTGGCACTGCCCTTCCATATCCAAACCGTCTTGAGCGATGGCGGCAGTGATCTGTCGCACTTGTTGATTGTCCTGGAAGACGGGGCGTCGGCGACCGTGCTGTACGAAAGCTGCGGCACCCACGTCGACGGCGATGGGTGGCACAACGGGGCCATGGAGTTGGTGATCGGCGATCGAGCCAAACTCAGCTTCGTCAACCTGCAGGATTGGGGCAACAAGACCTGGCATTTCGCGCACCAGAAGGCCATCGTTGGTCAAGATGCTCAACTGCAATGGACATTGGGGGCCTTGGGTGGCCGATTGGCGAAAGTCAATCAACACGTCGAACTCCGGGGCCGCGGGGCTCACTGCCAAGTCAATGGCACGATGTTCACCCAGGATCAACAACATCTTTCGTATCACACTTTACAGCACCACATGGCGCCGCAAACCACGAGCGACTTCCTGTACAAAACAGCACTGCAGGATCAGTCGCACACGGTGTGGCGCGGCATGATTCGCGTGGATAAGGTCGCGCAGCGGACCGATGGCTACCAACGGAACGATAACCTGTTGCTATCCAACACCTCGCGAGCCGATTCGATTCCGGGATTGGAAATTGAGGCGGATGACGTTCGCTGCACCCATGGTTCCACCTCGGGACGTGTGGACGAAGAACAAGTCTTCTATTGTTTGAATCGCGGCTTCACCCGACAAGAAGCCATTCGTGCGATCGTCACAGGCTTTTTCCAACAAATCTTTGACCGAATTGAATTGGAGTCGGTCCGGGAAGCCTTGGGAATCGCCATTGCGACTCGGGTCCGCCAATACGAATAATCATTAGCACAGGTTAAGATCTGTCTAACGCTTTTTTGAACCGTAACCACAACAGGTGCACGATGAATGAAATGGAATCCAAACCGGTCATCACTGAAGACCACGTTCGCGAAGCCCTAAAGCAAGTGATCGACCCGGAATTGCATGTCAACATCGTGGATCTGGGTTTGATTTATTTGGTCGACATTCGAGATTTGCCTGACCGAACGGACGGACAACAGGTTTACATCGAAATGACCATGACCAGCCCGATGTGCCCGGCCGGACCTCAACTGGTTGGCGGTGCCAAACATCACGCCGGAACCGTTCCCGGAGTTGTCGATGTCGATGTGAAGGTTGTGATGGATCCACCATGGACTCCAGATCGGATGACCGAAGACGCCCGCGACCAATTAGGAATGTTCTAAGGAATTGTCGGGAGATAACTTCCCGATTGGGGCGAGTCCGACCTTGGTTAATCTGAGTACCCCGGTCGTCGAATCTGCCAAGACTCCAAATGGCCTGAGCCGCCGAATTGCCTCCGCCGCAAAATGCGAGCGTTTGGTAATGCCCACGGATGGCAAATGGTCGTCTTTGGTTCACACGCGGCTAAGAAATGAGTACTGAGAAATGCAAATCGAAAAATGCAAAATGCTGACAGCCAGCGTTTCCTCACGGAATGCTTGAAACCGGACGTTTGGTGCCTTTTGAATTTTTCATTCTTCAATAATCATTGATCATTCAAACGCCACGGCCGACGAGGGTCATTTCGGCGCTTTCGACGATCGAAATCCGGAACTTCTTTCGCGACAAATCTAAGTCCGCTTGCGCTTTGCCGAGTCGAGCGACATTGGTGCCATTGGTTTTAGGACCGAGCCGAGTGCTTTGTTAACGTCTAAATTTAGGGTCGGGTCTGGTAAAGGTGTCAGGAGTCAATTGCCGGTACGGCCCATCGGGTGCTTCGCAC
>JAEUIP010000278.1 GCA_016795075.1 Planctomycetaceae bacterium
GAAAACGGCTCAGCCATGTGCTGGATCCGCGAACCGGACGACCCGCTGAAGGTGTCTGGAGTGCAACCGTGTTGGCGCCGACGGCTGCCCAAGCGGACGCTTTGGGGACGGCATGTTTTGTGCTGGGGCTGGACGGTTGCCAGCGATTATTGGAACATTGCCCCGATCTGGGGATTCTGTTAGTTCTACCGAACCGAGGTCGACATCAAACGGTGGTGTTGGGCGATATGGATTCGGTCTGGTATGCAAAGGAAAATTGATAAAACGTGTTGGAACGCGACAAGAAGAAAGTTGATCAAGAAGTTGCCTATTTGGTCCGCGTGATTTTTCCAGACGAAGTCATGGAAGCCGATCCGTTGGAGGAATTGGAAGGGTTGGCGGAAACGGCTGGCAGCATCGTCGTCGGCGGGATGACGCAACGTCGCGAACGGCCTGACTCGGCAACGTATATTGGCTCGGGAAAAGTCACCGAGCTTTCCCAGCTGATCAAGTTCCATGCGGTTGATGTGATTATCTTTGACAACGATCTTTCACCCGGCCAGGTTCGCAACTTGGAACAAGAACTTAAAATCAAGGTTCTGGACCGGACGGAATTGATTTTGGACATCTTTGCGACGCATGCCCAAACGTACGAATCTCGCTTGGCCGTGGAATTGGCGCAATTGGAGTATTCGTTGCCGCGATTGAAACGCATGTGGACCCACTTGTCGCGGATCAAAATGGGCGTCGGTATGCGGGGGCCCGGTGAAAAGCAATTGGAAGTCGATCGCCGGTTAGTCGAAAAACGAATCAGTGAATTGCGAGCCGAGTTGCGTCAGATCGAGGAGCGGCGGCAGCGCCAAGTCCAGTCGCGCAGTGGGCGCATGAAGGTGTCCTTGGTCGGCTACACCAACGCCGGAAAAAGCACGCTGATGAACTTTCTGACCGACGCGGATGTGTTGGCCGAGGACAAGTTGTTCGCCACACTTGATACACGAACACGGCGTTGGCACTTGCCCAGCTGGGGGCCGGTCTTGCTTTCCGACACGGTGGGATTTATTCGACGACTGCCGCACAATTTGGTGGCGAGCTTTCGGGCGACTTTGTCGGAAACGGTGGAAGCCGATCTGTTATTGCATGTGGCCGACGCCAGCAGTCCTGATGTATTCCAACAAATCGCGGCGGTCTACGACGTCTTGAAAGAGTTGGCGATTGATGAAAAGGACACTTTGTTGGTCCTGAACAAAGTCGATGCCATTTCCGATCCCGATCAATTGAGCCGACTCTTGAATCGATATCCATTTGCGATCCCGATCAGCGCGGCGACGGGGGAAGGGATCGAATCGTTGACCAAAGCCGTCAGTCTGGCGCTGAGTCGGTCGTTCCTGGACTTGGAAGTGGAGGGCGAGATCAGCGATGGACGTTTGATTGCGTTCCTGGAGAAACATGGCGAAGTCCTGGACCGTCGTTTCGAAGAAACTCGCGTTTACTTTCATGTGCGGATTGCGGCGGTCCATGCAGGGCGCATCGCGCAACCCGGTGTCATCCTGCGGGATTTCGAATCACAACACGTCCTGAATTTCCACCAGCCTGATCCGGAATGGGAAAAGATCCAACGGCGGCGCGCCGGCACACTGCCCGAGACGACGCCCGGTTCGTCTTGATGTAAACCGGTGAATTTGCAGTAAAGAGAGAACGGACTTATGTCGCGCTGGGTTTCCTTTTTTGTCCTGGTTGGCGTGTTGATCGTCATCGCCGCGTTTTTTGTCCGCGTGATGGCCGAGTTCCTGGTGCCTTTGTTTGTGGCGTTGGTCTTGGTGGTTGTGTTCCGACCTCTGCATGTTTGGGTGAGTCAGCGCGTGTCCCAACGACCGGCATTAGCCGCGTTCATCACCACGAGCTTGGTGAGTTTGTTGGTGTTTTTACCGTTTGCTGTCATGTTCATCATGGCCGCGGCAGAAGGTCGGGAGTTGGTCAAGCGTTTCGATCGCGCGGTTCTGTTGCAGAAGTTGACGGAGTTTCGTGATTCGGTAGGCTTGAACTTCCCACATGCCGAGCGGCTTATCGAGTTGGAAAAGCGACTCTTGGAACTTCGAAATAGCGTCGAAGAAGGAACGCTGACGTTTGGGAATCGACCGGCAGATTCGATCGATGCCGTCCAGCGCGAGCTCCTGGGGAATATGTTGAGTGAAATCGAAACGGCCACTCGGGCGTTGGGCGAAATCAACGAACTCGATTGGCCCGAAAGCGCTCCCAGACCACCGGTCGCCGACGCAAAATCGGGCACGGACGAACCACAAGTCTCGGGGCTTGCTGAAGCGACATCACCGGAACCCAGTGAATCGACAACCAACGAGTCTTCGCCGGATACACCGCCGGATCTGGTTCGGCCGTCTGGGTCCACGGCTTTGGAGCAACATTGGTTCAATTACGTCTTTCAACTGCAGGACATGCAGCTGTTGCTGCAGAGTCCTGATTGGGAGGAGTCCCCGGCGAAAAATCGCAAACTGCAGAGCGATTTGGTGGCGGGTTTGGGTAACGCTCACTTATTGTTTCGCGAGTTCAAAGTTCGATTTTTGGGTGGGCCGGTCATGGCCTGGTTGAAGGAAACGGTTCATCCACAAGACGAAGATGTCGACCAATATTCGTTGGTGATGTTCGATTTTGCGAAGCGAAACTTTGTTTCGTGGGGCGGATCGATCACATTACACGTGGGGCGGCTGGTTTTTGGGAGCGTGATTGTCGTTGTCGCTTTGTACTTCTTTTTGCTCGATGGGCCGACAATGATCGAGGCCTTCATGCAAATTTCGCCGATGGATCGACGACACGAAGCCGAATTGATCGCCCAGTTCGATAGGACTAGTCGCGCGGTTGTGGTGGCCAGTTTGGCGGCGGCAATCGCACAGGGTCTATTGGCCGGGGTTGGCTTTTATTTCGCCGGCGTGCAATCCGTGGTCTTGCTGACGATGCTGACCATGCTGTTGGCAATGGTGCCATTTTTGGGAGCCGCCAGCGTCTGGGTTCCCGTGGTGCTGTACGTTGGCTTCTTCGAGAACCAACCTTGGACCGCTTTTTTTCTGTTTTTGTATTCGGCACTCATTGTGTCGATGTGCGACAACGTTATCAAACCCTACATTCTGCACGGTCAAAGCAACTTGCATCCCTTATTGGCGTTGTTGAGCGTGATTGGAGGCGTGACGGCCTTAGGACCGATTGGGATCATGCTGGGGCCGATGTTGGTGGTGTTCCTGCAAACGATTTTAAAAATGCTCAAGCAAGAATTGTTGAGCATGGAACAGCAGCGATCCAACTCTGCCGCAGCCGCAACGCCGCGTTCCGAGACGGCGCCGGAGCCGCCGGCAACTCCGGTTGTATCCCCAAGTACGACCTAGCGCGGCTCTGTCCCCAAAGGGGCCTGACCCTTTGGCGGGCAGGTAATGATTTCGGACAAAAAAGCATGACCGGAGAGGGTCAGATCCGTTTGGGGTCAGAGCCTCGCGAATGAATATAAACGGAGGAACTTTGTTCGGCTTTTTATTGATTGATAAACCGGCGGGCCTTGGCTCCGGTCAAATCGTGCTCCAGGTCGCGAAACGTTTGCGCGACATGGGTTTTGAAGCACCCGTTGGGCACTGCGGAACACTGGATCCGCTGGCAACCGGATTGATGGTTTTGGCCATTGGTCCGGCGACACGATTGACGCCGTGGCTTCAGAGTGGGAATAAACGGTACGAAGCCCGTTTCCAGTTGGGCGTCACAAGCGAGTCGTTGGATCTAGAGACTCCGCTGGTCGAGGCAGACCCAGTGCCACATCCGCTCTTGGAGACCGTACGCGCGACCTGTGCGAACTTTGTGGGGCGACGATCGCAGATTCCACCGAAGTACTCGGCAATCCATGTCCAAGGCAAACGGGCTTATGAATTGGCGCGTGACGGGCGTCAATTCGAACTGCCTCCGCGCGAGATCCACATTCATCGCTTGGATTTACTAGAATATGCTTGGCCTTCGTTCAAGATCGACGTGCTGTGCAGTGGCGGCACTTATATTCGCACCTTGGGTGATGATTTGGCACGAGAATGGGGCACACGAGCGGTCATGACCGACCTCCGGCGCACGGCTGCCAGTGGCTACGAATTGCAGCAAGCTTGGAGTTGGAGCGAAATCAATTTGACCGACACTTGGACAAACCAATTGTTGAGTGTCGCTTCCGCGTTACATGACTTGCCGCGAGTTACGGTCGATCTGGAAATCGCACGACGATTTCGCAATGGCTTGGTCTCGCAAACATTGGACTCACAACTGGAAGAAACTTGGCGAGTGCATGGCCACGAAGTCGGCTCGGCCAAATCCAGCAAAGAGATCTTGGTCCTTTTGCCCGACCAGCGTCCCGTGGGAATCGTTTACCATCGCTCCAAGGCTGGCTGTGAGGATGCGTGGCGGATCAAGTTGAATCTAGCTCAATGGTTGGAACCAGATTTCTTCTGATTGCACGCAAAGATGCCCCAACCAATCGTGGTCATTCAAGGCGGGGAAGTCGCTGCGACAGTGCACGCCGCGACTTTCCGTGCGAAGCAGCGCGGATTGCACAAGCGTCCGAGAAACTTGGAGCAAGTTTTGGAGTTCCCAACCTTTCGGATTGGGGAATTGGTGCTTGTCGATGTAATGAACCCAACGTTCGATCTGTTCGAGTGCTTCTTGTAGTCCGTCGCCATGACGACGCACCCCCGCCGCACGCCACATCAAGCTACGGAGCGAGTTATTGACGTCAACCAAATCGAGTTGAAACTGACCATTATCAATGGCCGGATTGGAACAGCCGGTCAATTCAAATTGATCGCGGCCACCGAGGGCGGCTTGTGAGGCACCTTGTCCGGTCAACACACCATAAACGAGACCTTCCAAGAGACTGTTGGACGCCAGACGATTGGCGCCGTGCAGACCACTGCTGGTGACTTCCCCGGCGGCCCACAAATGCGCAAGTGAAGTCCGGCCGATTTTGTCGACTTCGACGCCGCCGATCATGTAGTGCGCACCGGGCCGCACGGGGATCAAGTCCTTGGTCACGTCCATGTTGAACTGAGCACACAAAGACGTCATGCCGGGAAACCGTTCCCGGACAAGTTCGGGGTCCAGGTGTCGAAGATTCAAATAGACACAGGTGTCCCGAGATTTAGCGATTTGACTTTCGATCGCTTGCGATACAATATCGCGCGGCGCCAACTCGGCACGTTCATCGTAGTCCTGCATGAAGCGACGACCTTCTCGGTCGGTCAGATAGGCACCTTCGCCGCGAACCGCTTCGGTGATCAAGCAACGGCCACCACCAGCGATATAGAGCACGGTGGGATGAAACTGCATGAACTCCATGTCCCGCATTCGTACGCCAGCGCGCCACGCCATGGCATGTCCATCGCCGGTGGCAATGGCAGGGTTTGTGGTTTCGCGAAAAACTTGCCCCGCGCCACCGGTACAGAGAATCGTTTCCTTCGCCCAGATCAAATAAATCTGATTGTTGATTCGCGCAATCGCTCCTTGGCAACCCGAATCATTGGTCAGGAGGTCGATGGTAAAACTCTTTTCGATGATGCGAGTTCGTGGTCGTTGCCGTGCTTGACCAATCACCGCCCGCATGACTTCGCGCCCGGTGCTGTCTCCCAACGCATGGACAATTCGATGATGGGAGTGCCCTCCCTCACGTCCGAGGTTCAAACCGTCCGGCGTGCGGTCGAACTGCGTCCCCCAGGAGATCAGTTCTTGAATCCGTTGCGGAGCTTGTTCCACAACTGTCTGGACGACTTCGCGATCGCACAATGGCCCGCCAGCGATCAGAGTATCATTGACATGCGATTGAAAGTGATCTTCGGCATCAAGGACGCCGGCGATGCCTCCTTGCGCGTAGGTACTATTGGATTGGACCAATTCGCCCTTGGTCAGAATGGTCACGTGCAACGAGGGCTCGATTTCTAGAGCAGCTCGTAAACCCGCCAAGCCCCCACCAATGATCAGGACATCGGTCACCAGATGAGAGGTGTTCTTCGGATGAAAGGGAACAAGGTAGCGAACTGGCATCACGCCCTCCGGTTAACGGGTCATTCTTCAAACAAAAATCAATCAGGGCGAGACTTTGATGATGCGGGATTTGACTGCTTCCATCAAGCCCCGCAACACCTCACAACTCGGACGAGTTATTCCATCAACTTCGCCGCATCGGCTCGTTCGGTTCGTGGAAACACGGAACGCATCAATTCAAGGCTCTTGGGGATCGCGGTGCGGAAGTCTTCCATACCTTCGAACTCCAACGAAATGAACCCACGGTACTGATGTTGGTGCAGTATCTGTCCAATCCGCTGGTAGTCGAGATCCAACGTGTACCATTGGCCACCGCCGTAATAGGTTTTGGCTTGGACCAAGATGGTCCGCGGCGCCAGTTTCTCCAAACGCTCGTACGGCTCCTCCAAGAAGTTGCCCGTGTCGGTGGTAATTTGCAACCATGGCGAATCCACCGCGTCGACGATGCGGAGCACTCCCTCCGGGGTCAAGCCCAACCCCCAATGATTTTCGAGTCCCAAGACAATGCCGCATTTTTCGGCGACGCGAACGCACTGGGACAACGCGTCGATCACCCAGGGAAAACCGTCTTCGTCCGTATAGCCGGGCAGCGGAGGTTCCAGGCCACGATTCTCCATCAAGGCATCGAAACTAGGTGCCGTCCCCCAACGTCCCGTGTTGACCCGCATGGTCGGGATTCCCAGTTTGTACGCCAGTTCGATTTGGCCGATCGTCCGATCGATATTTTGTTGCCGCACTTCACGATCCGGAGTTACAAAGCCTTGATGCGTGGACATGCCGATCAACGGCAAGCCAAGAGCCAACGCGCGTCGCTTGTACGACATGATCTTGCTATGGCTAAGTAGCTCGTTCTGTTCCAACTGGTACAACAACAGTTCGACACCATCAAACCCAAAATGATCGGCCAAATCCAAGCACTTGTCGAAGTCGCGAAGCGCATCGTTGCGAAACCGCCAAAGTGAATAGGTAGACAGCAGAATTGGGTGCGTCTGCCGTGGCCCCACGGATGCCGGGCCGTCGTTCGCGCGAGCAATGGCCTCGCTCATGGGGATTAATCCTGCGGCCACACCGGTCCACATCAGGAAACTTCGCCGCTGGTTTCGTTTATTCATTTGGAAATTCCATCATGTTGCTGTGGGACCTAGGCCTAGTGCTTTGTCAACGTCTAAATTTAGGGTCGGGTCTGGTAAAGGTGTCAGGAGTCAATTGCCGGTACGGCCCATC
>JAEUIP010000279.1 GCA_016795075.1 Planctomycetaceae bacterium
TTGAGCGGCCTGAGTGATGAACTTGGCGGGTTAACCCCCGCGCGACAAGCTTGGCTGCGTCGCTTGTTGTGGTCGACGCGAAGTGCTTACCGCGAGTTTCACATGCAGGCCGGGTCCGCGGTTCGAGTGGGACAAGAAGCGACGGAAACCAACGACTTGACTTCAACCACGATGGAAGAGGATTCTTTTGCCGATGATCCGAACAATGCCAGCGGCTCGTCACGGCTTCCTAGCGATCCGTCCGCTCTGCAGCCAACGTTGCCAAATGCTCGCGAACCACAAGTCGATTGGTTTCCTGAAATCGCGGCTGGAAAGTTTCAGTACTTCGATGGCACTCGGTGGCAAGATTCCTTTGCGACCCGCGACGATCAACCAGTGCCGTGGGCCGTGCGGTTGGAATACGAACTTGACGCCGATCACTATCCAGGGCCCGTCGACCTCGAGAGTCCAAATCAAGATCAACGAACGGGCGACGATTTGCTGCTCTCGATGGAGCCTCTTAATGACGAGGTGTCCCTCGACGATCCGACGAGCTCTTCTGCAAGTTTGTTGACAGTCCCGCGTCCCGAGTTTCCGCAGATGGTCGTATGGACGTACCGACAACGGGCCTCGCGTGGCTCTGGGTCCGACGATGGGTTGGCCACATCTTGGGGTGACGCGGAGCCCCGCAGTGAAAACACCATCGAAGAATCGCTCGAGGCGAATTCCGATGAGTTCGCCGAGGCGTTTCGTACGACGGCTACTCCAGAAACAGGAGATCGTTGATGTTGTTGCGTGTCTCACTCAGGAGGATGTCTCCTCGATCTTTCCAGCGGCGCCCAGGAATTGCCCTGATTGCGGTCGTGATCGTGATTGCTTTGATTACCACGTCGGCGCTGACGTTTGCGTTGCTGATGCAACAAAGCAATCAGACCGCGCGTCAATACGCGGATCAGCAACAAAGCCAATGGGCAATGGAATCCGCGTTTGCTCAATTGGAGAGTTTCGCCGCGTTACCACCCCAACGGCGCGACGCAAAGTCGATGGGCGGGTCGATCTCGGGGTTCGTTCGCTCGATCGAGTTACAACCGGCAGCGGAAGCAAGTGGCGAAGGGCCCGGTTTGCGAACTGAAGTTGAAGACTGGGTCAGCAGTGAAACAGGCGAAAACGGAATGCCACCCGTTGAATGGGAGGATTCACTCGACGAGGAAATGGTGAACTTCGATCCGGCTCAACCTGGGTTTGTGGTATTTGATTGGACGACGGCGGAGGATGGCCCACAAAACGTGGCCAACGCATCCACCATCGCGCCATCAATTTCCGGAAGTGAGGATGTGAACGTCCGGTTTGGGTGGACAAACGAATCTCGTAAATTGCACTTGGCTCGGTTGTTGACATGGGAAGCTGCGGGGACTCCTGTGAACGAGTTACTTCAAGCAACCTGCGGTTTGAGCCCTGAGCAGGCGGATCGCTTGTTGGATTGGTTGGATGCGGACGATCAACCACGAGCATTGGGCGCGGAGTCGAGTGTCTATGCCCAACGCGGTCTGCGTTATCAACCCGCGAATCGAGTTCCCCCCACGTTGGATTACCTGTTGTTGATACCCGGCTTTTCACCGCGTGTGCTGTACGGACAGCGACAAACCATGACCATCAAGATCGATGCGGAGGACCCACTGGGCGTCGAGGGGTCCGCGGATTTGGCCGATTTCACACGCAGCCAACAAGCCCAACTAGATCGAGATCTCCAGTCGCCGTCCAACTTGTCGTCAGATGAATCCGACCGGGACTTGCTGCGGGAACTAGGCTTGACCCACAAGTTGACCACAACCGCCAAAGAACGCCATCAAAATCACTTGGGTCAATTGAAACTGCCCCTCAATCATCCAGACTTGCAACAGCTCTTTGCGGCGGTGAGTTCCCGAGTCGAACCGAGCCTGGCGACGTATTTGTGTTTAGCGCGGCAGTATGGCGTGCATGACGACGCCACCGGTACCGCCGGATCAAGTCAGCGCGTATTGAACCTGGAGGAAGTGGAGTTGGATTTCGCGCAACCTCCGACGAGCTTGTTTGCGTCGCTGGTTCAGTTGATTGACTCGCATGTCCGAGTTCCCCAGCCGGATGGAAGTGTGGCCGTGGTTCGGTCACCATTGCGAGCGAGTGAATTGCAAGATGAATTTGCGGACCGCGTGTCGGACGTGTTTGCGAATTTGACAATCGCTCCTCAGCCTGTCACGGACAGTCGCCTGCATTGGCGATTGGCCGATCCACAGATCTTGCGTTGGATTCCAGGCTTAACTCCAGAAACACAAGCGTTGTTATTGGAACACGATTCTCGCGACATGGAGCCGACCAACGCCAAACCAAACCAGGGATTGGCGTTTCAAGTGGCTACTTGGTACCGCAGCGGACGGATCAGCTCGAGTCAATGGCAGATCATTGAGCGAGAATTGACCGACGGCGGTGACGTCTTTTCCGCTTACATCGGTGCTCATGCGGGCGAATATCGCGCGTTTCGCTGGGGACAGGTGATCGTTGATGGTTCCGCGAAGCAACCGCAGCAAGTATACTATCGCGAACTCCTGCCCCCGCCTCCCACCCTCCAAGCCGTTATGGCAGCCATCAATGAAACTGCATTGGCCAACCCGTAAATCGACGCCCGAG
The DNA here is from genome assembly GCA_016795075.1 of Planctomycetaceae bacterium. Classification (GTDB taxonomy): domain Bacteria; phylum Planctomycetota; class Planctomycetia; order Pirellulales; family Pirellulaceae; genus M30B19. The sequence goes on from JAEUIP010000279.1 coordinate 2,644, forward strand.
TATCGCAGCCACGCTTGGAAAGCAGCGCCCGTCGTCGTCGTCCAGCAATCCGACGACGGCTTCGAATACTTGTTGGCCAAACCCAATGGCCCGAACTGGGTGATCGAGGAGTTCGGCTTTTGGCAGCCCGCCACCAACGAGTCCACGAATTCCATTTCGTGGTCGAACTTTTTCACGAATGGTGTGCCTGAGTTGGCTGCCAACGGTGTGCAGGGACGCAAGTTGCTGTTGTGCCTGCGCCGACCTGTGATTGAGTTTTATCGTGTGGACATGGTCCGCGCGGACGGTGTTGATTTGACCGAACAAGTCCAAAATCAGGTTGCGGTACAAGAGCGGTTGGATCCAGATTCGGTGATCCTGGACTATTCCTGCAGCACGGCAGCCAACGGAGAACAGCTCCCGACGTTTGTGACTTGCTTGCCGCGCGATACTTGGAAGCAGTGGGACGCTGCTTCTCGTTCCAGCAAACTGAAACCGGCGATGATGGTGCCCCGAGTTTGGGCGACGTGGCAACTGGTACGCAGTCAAGCAGCATTGCCGAACGAACCAACCATGGTCCTGGCCCTGTATCGCAAACAAGCCGATCTGATTGTACTGCATCGCAGCCGGCCGATTTATGTGCGGTCCATCAACTTGCAACAGCCCGATGAAGCGGATGGCGTGGCCCAACAAATGATGTCGGAGATTCGTTTGACGGCGGGTACGGTTGATTTGCCAGGGGACGATCAAAACGTCTCTAGAATCCTGATCTTGGGTGACCGAGAGTTCTCGGAGTCCGTCGCCACGCAGCTTCAAGACTCGTTGGATATCGCGACCGAAGTGGTGGCCTTGGAGACCCTCGCGGCATTTTCCTATGCGGGAAATCAAATCCCTGATGTGAATTCAGCTCCACTATTGGGGATGCTACTTGGTTTCACGCAAACACCCGACTTGGAGAGTTTGGATCTCATGAATCCCAAGACCATTTCACAACCCGTGAGTCGTTGGCGAATTTATGGTTGGCTCGCTGCGTTGGCGGTCGTCGGCTTGGCGTATGGTGCTTTTGATTTGTGGCAAACTTACGACACGAACCAACAAGCCATCGTCGAGCAATCGAAGAAAAACAAAGATGCGCAGTCGACCTTGGATCGCACGATTCCCAAAGCCCGTGTTGCTGAATACTTGCAACGTTGGGAGGCCGAGCAAGTGAATTGGTTGCAGCAACTGGACGAGATTACCAAGAGCCTGCCATCGGGCGACGAAGTGGTCGTTCGACAATACGATGGCAAGCGGACTGCTAGTGGAGCTGAAATTGCGATGCAGATTCAGGCTCGCAGTCTCGAGACGGTCGCGGCGATTCAAAAAGCGGTCCAGACGAATGGCTGGCAAATCAAGCTGAAACGGCAAGTGGAAACCCAAGACCCGAATTATCCGTTTCGGCTGGAAACGACCATCTCCTACACACAAGAGCAATAAACATGGATCGCCAAAAGCTACTGTTGTTACTGTTGGTGGTCGTTGCCGTTGGGTATGGCGGCGACTGGGCTTACCGAACGTGGGTCGAAGAACCGTTTCGTCGCCAAGAAGTGGAACAAGGCAAGTTAGAAAAAGCCCAAACCAACATCCACGACCGCACGATCCGCGCGAAAACGTTGGTTCGTGACCTCCCGGAGTACGAAGACCGTAGCCTGCCGGCCAATGCGATGCTGGCGCGACAAGCTTATCAGGCGTGGTGCTGGCAATGGGTCAAACGTCACGACATCACCAATCCCACAGTCGACGTTAGCGAACCTCGACCACGTTCCTTGACCAAAACGACCAAGAAGGATGCGATGCCGGATATGTACGAAATCGGCGTCACGATTCGAGGCGTCGCGGCCCTGCAAGTTGTCGTGGATTTGTTGGCCGACTTTCATCAAACGGCGTTTCTGCATCGTATCGAAGCATTGAACTTGACGCCGGTGAATCAAGGTCGCCAACTGAGTTTTACAATCTCGGTGAGCGCGCTGTCCTTGAAAACAGCAACACAAACAGAGCGTTTGCCAGGGCAATCGACGAGTGACACGAATTTGGTTCAAGACGAACCAACCAGCGAAGCGGCCCCGGATGTCGCAGTGAACAGCGAACCCCAGACGTTGGTCGCGGCCAGCACGCCCTCGCCCGAAAACACGGAGACCCAGCCGCCCGTCGACTCGGTCGCGACGTCGGCCCCAACTTTGGAAAACACATCGGAGGCAAATGCTAGTTTAGGGGGAGAAGAAACACCGATCATCGAGTCCACGTCGACCGCGGAGGAGTTCAACGAGCGACCTTGGCAAGAAGTCGTGCGCCGCAACATGTTTGCGGCCGGAGGCGGTATGACGATCGCCAAGTCGGTCAAGTTATCGGCAATCACCGAAGACATCAAAGGCGTGAAGCAAGCGTGGTTCCGCAATCTCCAACAAGGTCCAACTCAAATGGTCGACCTCGGGCAGTCCTTCAATCAAGGTCCGCTCGCCGCTAAAGTTGTCGAGTTGAATGACCAACACGCCATTCTATTGATCGACGGTGATCGAGTTCGCGTGCAAATCGGGCAAGTACTTGCCGACGGAGTTGCACTGGTGCGTGCCGTGACGGAGCACTAGTGCTCCGTCAAATCCAAAACGTATGGTCTGGTATAGGTGTCAGGAGTCCATTGTGCGAAGCACCCGATGGGCCGTACCGGCAATTGACTCCTGACACCTTTACCAGACCCGACCCTGCATTTAGACGTTGACAAAGCACTAGCCGCGGGTGTGCTCTCTGTAGCTGGCCAGTCATCGCCCCATGGGCATAAAGCCCAGTGGTGGCGGGAGCGTCATCGCGCGATGGGCATAAAGCCCAATGGTGGCGGGACGTCATCGCGCCATGGGCGCGAAGCCCAGTGGTGGAGGGAACGTCAAGGTCAGGGAATCTTGGGGCAAGGAAGGAAGGCAGGAAGATGTCGGGCAGGAAGATGATGGCAAAGGAATGTCGGGCGGTGACTGCCTGCGGATGGCAAGGCCAGGCTGCGGATGAAGAATGACGAGTTCCAGTAGGCCTCGATCTCGCAGTCCGGGGCTGCCTCCGTAGTTGGCGACTTGGCCCGCGTGGATCTCCAGCACATCTTCCATGTCCAGGTAATGCACGACAAGCGACCCTATTCCGCTAGTTTCTTGAATGCCTTGGAATGCTTGGCGTTCACCTTGGCACTTGCGGCGCGAACCTTGGACTTGGCGTTCCCGACCACTACCGGAGCAATTCGAATCGACTTCCCGTCAGTTGTCAGTTCAATTTCCGATTCCGGACTAATCTTCAGCAAATCCATAATCGGACGATCAATAATCACCGCCCAACTGTTGCCGTGTTTTACCAAATTCTTGATCATGTTCGGTCCCTTTCTTTTCCAGGCTCACTAACCCATGGTAGCACAATGGTCGACCGTGGCCAAGTTCTAGCCGAGTCAAAAAGCGGGCAATCGAGTCCACCGAACAGTATGGGGCAGGAAGACGGTGGGCAGGAAGATGATGGCAAAGGAATCTGGGCAAGAGAATGATGGCAAACGAATGGGCGGCGAGGAAATTTGGGGCGGCGACTGCCTGCGGATGGAAAGGCCGGGCTGCAGATGGAGAGACAAAAGTTTGTGTTGGCCTGTCAGGCCTTTTCTTATCGGAGCACAACTCTAACCGGTGGCTCGCGCACACCGGCCGAGGTTGTGTCGGCCCCTTCGGGCCTTTTTTTCGTCATGCAAATGGTATCACCCCGTCGCAACAAGTCACCCGTGTGATTGTTACCAAATTTGGCAACTAGACCAACACACGAGTACGAACCGCCCCCAACCGGCTTGTTCGGTTGGAGCGTAAGTTTGACAGCTAGAAAATTCTCGCGCGAGTGAAGGCGGTCGAGAGACAAGTTCGTTTAGCAAACAATCGCCACCGAGACCGCAACGTCTCCCGCTTGCAAGCCGAAACGTTTTGAACTCAAGATCAATGCACAAGTACGAACCGCCTCAAATCGCCACGCTGTGAAGCCTATCTATATCGGTACCGTTTAAGTTGTGTCGGCCTGTCAGGCCTTTTCGGATCGGGGCACAACTCAGACCGGTGGCTCGCGCACACCGGCAGAGGTTGTGTCGGCCCCTTCGGGCCTGTGCCGGCGTGCCAATAGGCTTAGTAGCGTTAGGAATGGTGGCGGGAGAGTCAGGGTCAGGGAATCTTGGGGCAGGGGAAGGAAGGCAGAAACATGTCGGGCAGGAAAATGATGGCAAGGGAATCTGGGCAACGGAATGTCCGGCGGTGACTGCCTGCGGATGGCAGGGCCGGGCAGCGGATGACGAGGAACGAGTTTGTGTCGGCCTGTCAGGCCTGTGCTGGCGTGCCAATAGGCTTAGTAGCGTTAGGAATGGTCGCGGGAGAGTCAAGGTCAGGGAATCTTGGGGCAGGGGGATGAAGGCAGAAAGATGTCGGGCAGGGGAATGATGGCAAACGAATGGGCGGCGAGGAAATATGGGGCGGTGACTGCCTGCGGATGGCAGGGCCGGGCTGCAGATGGAGAGACAAAAGTTTGTGTCGGCCTGTCAGGCCTTTTCTAATCGGAGCACAACTCAAACCGGTGGCTCGCGCACACCGGCCGAGG
>JAEUIP010000027.1 GCA_016795075.1 Planctomycetaceae bacterium
AGTTGGAACAATAATCGTTTTACGACCGGTGGGCGTGGCCTCGCGGTTGAAGACAAGAAGGTACGAGAGAACAAACGAAATGATCAATCCGATCCAAAGTTTGGCACAGTTTTATTTGCCGCCGAAGGGCTCGACCTTCGCCGCCGAGACGGATTTCTTGTTTGACGCGATCCTATGGATTTCGATCGTTTCTTTTGTGGCGATCGTGGTCGTGATGTGTTGGTTTGCCGTGATTTATCGACGGCGCCCGGGATATGTTCCGCAACCGTCCCCGACCCACTCGACCTTTCTCGAATTGATTTGGACAATCGGTCCAAGTCTGATTTTGGTTTGGATCTTTTTTCAAGGCGCCAGCGGCTTTGCGACTTTGCGTACTCCAGCAAATGATGCCGAATTGATCGAGGTCAAGGCCTTTCAGTTCGGTTGGCAATTTACGTATCCGAACGGCGAAATCACAGATACTTTGCACCTATCGGTCAATCAACCTGTCCGTTTGCAATTGGTCAGCGATGACGTGATCCATAGTTTTTACGTTCCCGAATTTCGGGCCAAGATGGACGTGATGCCGGGACGTAAACACTCGATGTGGTTCGAACCAACTTTGATTGGTGACTTCAAGCTGTTTTGCACCGAGTATTGCGGTGAAGGTCACTCGAAGATGGTCAAGGATGTTAAAGTTCATGCGGAACCATGGGCAGAGATGTTGCGAAAGAATGTTCGTTGGAAGGACGATCAGAACCATCCGGTGAGCAACGGTCACCGGCTGTTCAATATTTATTGTGCGGGCTGCCACTCTTACGATGGTTCCGCGAAAACTGGGCCAAGCTTCAAGGGTTTAGCCAGTAGCACCTCTCGGGAGTTTTCTGTTGGTGAGCCTCTGAGTTTTTCCGGTCCCGATTCGGATGAATGGCAGAACTACATCATGGAATCGATCAAGAGACCGGATGCTCGAATCGTCAAAGGCTTCACGAATCAGATGCCAAGTTTTGAGGGCAAATTGTCCAACGATCAAATTGGATACATCATCCAGTTTTTGAAGTCGGTGGACGGCGGAACTTATTCGGAACCACCCAAGCCGGTTCCTCCGACGGAAGGTTCGGGATCGTAGCGGTTCAACCCGATACGGATTGAGAATCGGAACAGTTAACAAAGATAGACCCAAGACAAGTTCGCCGCGCAGCGCGGAACATCAGTTTATAGGAGGTCGCAGTCATGGCGACAGTCACCCAGAAACAACAGCTTTTCGGACACGCACCGTCGAACCATTATTTGGATGCTTCGCATGGCGTCATGTCATGGATTTTTACGCTTGATCACAAACGCATTGCCATCATGTACATGTATGGCGTGATTGCGTCCTTGTTCTTGGCCGGGATCTTTGCGTTGGTCTTGCGAACGGAGTTGTACACGACGAAAGAATGGTTCCTGACCAGTGCTCAGTACAACCAGATGTTTACACTGCACGGCGCGGTGATGGTGTTTTTGTTTATTATCCCTAGCGTTCCCGCAATTATTGGTAACTTTGTCTTGCCAATGATGCTGGGTGCAAAAGATGTGGCGTTTCCACGTTTGAATCTTGCTAGTCTTTGGTTGTATTGGTTGGGCGGTATCTTTTTTATTGTCGTACTGGCGACCACGCAACTGGATACTGGTTGGACTTTCTACACTCCCTACAGTACGTCCAAAAGCAACACCAATGTGATTGCCGCGACGATGGGTGCGTTCATTTTGGGGTTTAGTTCGATTTTCACTGGACTTAACTTCATTGTGACCATCAACACCATGCGTCCGAAAGGCATGACTTGGTTTCGCATGCCTCTGTTGCTTTGGGGGTTGTACTCGACGAGCATTATCCAGGTATTGGCGACGCCGGTACTAGGGATCACGTTGTTGCTTTTGATCGTTGAACGCACATTGAAGCTGGGTATATTTGATCCGAACTACGGTGGTGACCCGCTGCTGTATCAGCATTTCTTTTGGTTCTATTCGCACCCAGCGGTGTACATCATGATTCTCCCAGCGATGGGTGTGGTCAGCGAAATGTTGGCGGTTCACTGCCGCAAGGAAGTCTTTGGCTACAAATTTATCGCCATGTCGAGCGTTGCGATCGCTTTGATCGGGTTCTTGGTGTGGGGGCACCATTTGTTCACCAGCGGTCAATCCGATCTGACCTCGCTGGTATTTAGTGCGATTACGTTCTCGGTGGCCGTTCCTTCGGCGGTGAAGGTATTTAATTGGTTGTGCACGATGTACAGAGGCGATATCAACTTATCGACTCCAATGTTGTATGTAATGTCCTTCATTTTCTTGTTCGGCATCGGTGGTTTGACAGGATTGTGGTTGGGTGCTTTGTCGACCGATATTCCGCTGCACGATACCTATTTCGTGGTGGCTCACTTCCATTACGTCATGGTGGGCGGAACGATGACCGCGTTGTTGGGGGGATTGTTCCATTGGTGGCCAAAGTTTAGCGGCCGCATGTACAACGAGCCGCTTGGAAAGCTCTTTTGCTTCTTTGTGTTCGTTGGCTTCAACCTGACATTCTTTCCGCAATTTATCATGGGCAGCTTAGGCATGCCGCGCCGTTATCACGAATACGCCGAGATCTACCAGATTTATCACCAAGCCTCGACCTGGGGTGCCTACACGTTGGGCATCGGAATTTTTGGAGCGGTCATGGTCTTGGTATATGCTTGGTTCTTCGGTCGCAAGGCAAGTGGAAACCCATGGGGCGCGGCGACTTTGGAATGGCAATGTAGCTCGCCTCCATCGTTTCATAACTTCGAACATCGGGTAATTGTCTCGGAGCCGTACGACTTCGCTTCGGTGGTTTACGACGAGTCGGTTGACGGATACGTTCCGGTCATTCCGAAGCGCGAGACAACACCAAACCAGCAACCCGCAACCGTGCCACACTAGATCATTGCAAGATGTTTTGACATCAAGTTGGATCTAGCAACTAGTAACTGATAAATCGATTTGGATGGTTTCATGGCAACGACTAAAGTAGAACGCGACGAGTATTCGGCGCTAGTGGATTTGGAACATAACCACGAGCATGATCATGCACCGTTTATCGCGCATCACTTTTATACTGCGGAGCAACAGTTCGATTCGGGCAAACTGGGAATTTGGTTGTTCCTGGTGACGGAAGTGTTGTTTTTCGGTGGGCTGTTTGTCGCGTACATCATTTATCGCTATAACCGTCCTGAAGTATTTGTTGATGCCCACCACCACTTGGATACGTTGTTAGGTGGTTTGAACACGATCGTGTTGTTGTTCAGCAGCTTGACAATGGCTTGGGGCGTTCGGGCTGCTCAGTTGGGTGACAACAAGACCACGGCAATCAGTGTTTTGATCACCATGGTTTGCGCGGCACTGTTTTTGGGCGTTAAGGCGGTTGAATACAGCCACAAGTGGGACTTGGGACTATTGCCGGGCGACATGTTCTCCTACGACCCACATGCACACCACGCACATCACATGATTTCGAATTACCTGGTGATGCTGTGTATTCCGTTTGCCGTCATCTTGGTTGCTACGTTGATAGCTGCGGTGCTTAATCTGAATACAGGTAAGGTGTTGATTGGTCGGTTTTACGGCGGCTTGGCCATTACGATGTTGGGCTTTTTTGCTGGTGTGTTGGTTGGCGTTTTATGGATGGCCGGTGCGGCCTCCGAAGAGTCCCATGGTAGTGATGCTCATGCGGCCGTAGCGACCGATGCGACGGCGCGTTTGGTTTCTTTTGAAGTCGATGATGCAGCTGCAAAAACTCCGGCGACGACGGAGGCCTCGACGACCGACGCCGCAGCCACGACTCCAGCGGTTGAACATCCTGTCGACAAGAAGCTGGGTGTTTTCTTCAGCATCTATTACTGCATGACTGGCTTGCACGCGGTTCACATTATTGGTGGGATTATCGCGTTGAGTTGGATCTTTTATCGATCTTTGGCGGCCCATTGGCGATCGGACTATTTTGGACCGGTGGATTACGTCGGTCTTTACTGGCACTTGGTGGACTTGATCTGGATTTACCTGTTCCCGCTGATGTACTTGATTCGCTAACGCGGAAAGTCTTGGTTGGACGCATTGGTTGAAACAACGGAAAACGAAAAACGAGCATACAATGGCAGATCATTCACACAAAAACGAAGCTGGGCATTCCGGGCATGGTCACGCGGGTCATGAACCTAGCGGTCACGGACACGGTGGTCATGGACATGGTGAACACTTCGCCCATCCTGCCCCGGTCTGGATCTTGTTTGGGACGTTTTTCGCATTGATATGCTTGACGGTGTTGACCGTCTATGTTGCCGACAACGTGGAGCTGGGCAGCTTCGAATTGGTCGTTTCGATGGGAATTGCGACGGTGAAATCGGTATTGGTCGGTGCGTTTTTCATGCACATGTACTGGGACAAGGGATTCAACGTGTTGGTGTTCTTGTCGTCGGTGTTGTTCTTTGCGTTGTTTATCGGTTATACCCTAATGGATAGCTACGAGACGTTGCCAAACGTCACGAACTACTACAAGACGAAATAAGCAGGGCATGGAGAAATGTTGCGCGAATCGCCCGATACGTTTTCGATTCGTCGCAATCTTTATCAGGCACGTTTGGTTTTTGCGCTTTTCATCGCTTCACTGGCGATGTTCTTCGGGGCTTGCATTGTCTTCTATTTGGTATTGATCGCTGGTCTTAAGTCAGCACCTAGTGATTCAATAACGTCATTCACTTATCGACCTTTGGACTTGCCCGAATCATTTTGGGTCAGTACGGGCCTTCTGATTGTAACGAGTGTTTTGCTGCACCTAGCATCACGGCGAGTAGCGCGAGAGAAGCAAGGGCCGTTTCTGGTTTACTTGCATGCGGGCTTTGTGATGGCTTTAGGTTTTTTGTTTGTGCAAGGCCTCGGAATGTGGGACTTGTTAAATGAACACTATGCTTATATGGAACAGCAGGGGCTAACGCGACTTTATGGCGTTTGTTTCGCCTTTTCATTAATTCACGCCTTGCATGTGTTGGGCGGGGTGGTCTTCATTGGATTTGTGTTGGTGCAAGGGCATCGCGGAATCTATGATCACGAACGGCACTGGGCTGTTGATCACTGCGCTTGGTACTGGCATTTTTTAGATATCGTGTGGATCGGGATGCTCGCGATGTTTGTCTTCACGCGATAGAAATTCGTTCGAGTTTTCCCTCGCGAAAAATCGCAAGTGGCAGGCTGAGGTACGTCCCAGAGGAGGATTGGCCCTCCAGTAAGCACTGAACGCCGGGGAATTTGCCTGCCCTCCAAGGAGTCAAACCACGTTTTGGCCAAATACGGTTAGGGTCGGGTTCACTCACCCGTCTGGCGGGGTTCGATTTTCAAAACGCCAGGGTTGAACTCAAGACGAGTGTCAAACTGTTTCACCGCGTTTGCGACTTCGTTCCAGACTCCCAAATGCTTGCTCTCAACGATGGCCGTCACATCCGTTCCTTGCGCTAGAAGAAGTCCCGCGATTTGGCGTGGTTCAATAATTCTCGCGATGTTCAAATAGTCCTCGGTCTGTCGATGGTGGGCCGGAGGATGAACGAGTTCGACCGATGCGACATTGTTTGCACCTAGAGCGGCCAGCATCACGGCAGTGGCGTTGGTGTCTTGTCCATGAAGGGAAATAACGGTGTTGGGCTGAAGTTGCTGAAAGGCGTGTGAGGCTCGTTGGATGTCCCAGACCTGCATACCCGCCATGGTTTGCCCTAGCAGCATGAATCGACGGCGTATTTGCGTCAGCGTTGCAGCATCGGCTGTCCAAGAGGCGGGCCCCAATCCACGCGGGACAACACAGACCTGAAACCGCACTGACCGACGGCGGGCTTCGTCGCGTTGTTTTTCCAAGAGTTTCCGTTCATCCATCGAAAGTGGTTCCGCCGACTCGCTTGTAGCCAATTTCGACCACACTTGCAGAAGAGCGAGGTGCTCGGCGTCCCATATCTCCAAGCGAGCGCGAGTGGCTTCCGCGTCCTGTTTGATTCCAAAGTCCCAAATGTACAGCGGTAGCGACAACTCGACTTGCGAATTGAATTTAACTTGCGAGAAGTGCACTCCCTCGTAACTGGCTTGGCGAACGACCAAGGGATTCAGTTCGTTGACTTGATCTGTCCGGGGCCATCCCGCAAAGACTTTGTTCTTCAGTTGTTGCTGAATCGCGATGGAGGCGATCGACATCTCGTCCCAGCCCACTTTCTTTGCTGCACGTGACGAATCAGACGAAGGAAACCAGGCCGCAGGGAGTGGCGTGTCTGGAATGGAGGGCACGAAGTACTCGGCGACCGTTGTGACTCGTTCGTCCGTTGGTAACTGAGTGAAGACCTTCAACTGCTGAGGAGTAAAAAGCGGTAAGGCCGCTGCTTCTATTGGTCGATCGGTTTTCTTCAAGTGTTGATCGAACCAGCGAAACGCCGGGACTTGCAATTCCTGTGTGTCCGTATGGGGACCGGGGGTGATGTTCAATCCCAAATTCTGTTCTGCACCTAAGAGACGATAGATACGGCGTGTTTTTTTATGAACCTCGACGACACCATCCAAGGGGAAAATGGAATCGTTATCCGAGTTTGCAATGAGCAGCGGACGCGGAGCGACAAGGGCTGCAACTTGCGCAAAGTCCCATCGGTACGTGTTCACTGGATACATGCAATCGCAGTGGCCATCCACACAGGCATCGATGACATGATTGTGCATGCTTGTGATTCCCGCCACGGGAACCGCTGCTGCGACCCGTTGGTCCAATGCCGCGACCCACCAGGAATAAGCTCCGCCGCCGGATCGTCCTGTAACACCGATGCGTTTCGCATCGACTTCCGTGCGTCGTTCCAGATAGTCCAAGGCACGGATACCGTTCCACGCTTCGACACCGGCCGGCGAATATCCGCGGCTATTCCACCACCATTGGTTCATGTTGTATGTGCCATGATGCACTCCTTCGATTTCGCCCAATTGAATCGTATCGAGCATCAAACACACATAACCATGCCGTGCGAACCAAACTCCATGATGATGGTAGGCCGTTTTGTTTCCGTAGCTAATGCCATTCTCATGGACTCGTGCGTGGCCGCAGAGATACAAGATGGCTGGTAGCGGATCGCTAACATCGACTGGGCGATAAAGGTTGGCCGTCACGTAGAGCCCAGGCAACGATTGAAACTGCAATCGTTCGACGACAATTCCCGCTGCGTTTGTCTCGCCAGTTACAACTGGCAGTAAATCCGTTCGTGGCGGAAGTGGATCAAGACCCAGCATCTCTGCCAATTGACGCCGATATTCGGCCTGCTTGTCCAGCCAATCCTCTGCCGACTTTACTTCAGACAAGCAGCGATCGGCGATTTGTTTGGTTTCGAATTGGAAGTAGTTTTGGAGATTCTCCCGATTTTCGGCCATCTCGCTCTGACTAACGAGTAGGGCCTCCTGTTGAGGATGCACCGTCGCTACGACGTTGGCGTCTTCCAACATCAAGACAATCGAAGCCAGCGAACTCCATAACCAGGCAAACGACTTCATGTTCAGGTCCCTGCATCTAGGCCAAGCTTACCCGTGTTGATTTTAGCAGGAAAACTCATTCCATTGGGGCTTTGAAAGCCAATTCAGAGCCCCAGTTTCGCCAATCGCTGATGTTTCTGACACGAACCGTGCCAAGCGAGGATTTGTTTCGTGGATAGCAACTATCTCGCACGGCGAGTTTCACCCATTAAAATTTGGGACTACCATTCTGCCCATGGCAACCTACTTGCCGACCGTGGCCGTTGGAGACACGATACGGCCTTTTGTAAGAGATTGCCTTCGACCGTTGGGAGAGTTCGACACCGTGCCAAAGAAAGCCAAGAACACTGATGAGCGTCGCATCTCACAAATGCGAAATTTAGGACCTGCCTGCGAAGAGGATCTCAATGCGGTTGGGATCTATACCGCTCAGGATTTGATTGACACAGGTATCGAAGCGGCGTTTATCAAGCTGTTGCAAGGCCGTGTTGCTCGGGGACTACCCACCCATGGTTGCAATGCCGCTTATTTGTATGCGCTTCACGGCGCGCTGCACGATTGCGATTGGCGCGACGTTCCGGAAACAAAGAAAGTCGAGTACAAAAAATGGACTGCCGAAATCAGGGCAGCCGGAACCTTTACTGCTAAACCGGGAAAGCCCTAAGTCAGTGGTCCATCACCTACGGAATGGCGGGCATCCCGACGACGAGTCGCCAGACATCTGCACAAACGCAGGCCGTGCCGCGTCAATCTCGGTTCGCGTCGACGACTCTTTGGAATCGAACTGGTTGGAACAAGGACATGCCCCCAAAGAAGCCCATGGTGAAATAGAAAGGCCGTTGGTGCTGATTTGAGCCGAGGCTGAAATCGATCTTGTTATCTTGAATTCATCACTTGAGGTTCGGCTCGCAAGTTGGCGAAATACAACATCGACAGCAGGCAGGCGACCGCACTGACACTTAGTCCCACCCAGCAGTACCAGCGAAAGTTTTCATAGAAGGCATTGTCGGCCGTTTGTCCACCGATTAGTGCAGACTTGGGTACAAGCAGTACGACGCCATATGCCAAATAACCTACGGAATCCACGACATACATGAGGAATCCCATGTTGCCTCGGTTTCGAGTCAAGGCAATCAATCGTTCAAAGACCGTGGTATGGACAGCAACATACGGAAGATAAAGCCCTGCCCCAATCAGGACCATGAACCAAAGTGGCGTCAGTTGCTCGCTGACCAACAAGGCGGCGGCAATCAACCCAACTCCGCTCAAGGAAATCGCCAACGAAATCAAAAGGGCCGCTCGGTTGCCCACAATCCAAGCAGTCAAACCGTTGACGACCAGCACAAACGCGGCGACTTGCGAGTCGATCCAGGAATAATCACTGGCGGCAACGTTTGCGCCCATTCCATTGAGTATCTGTGGCGCAAAATCATCGCGTAAACTTCGCAATACGGTCACCAACAGATAAAGTACCGCGATCGCCGCCAAGCCCAAACCGTACCGTTGCAACATCTGTCTTCGATCCACTCCGGTCATGGCGGATCTTTCGCTACGGGACTCGGTATCCCGTTCGTCGGGCGGAGGGATTTGCGCCAACATCCATGTCGAAACTGCTATTGGAACCAAGAACAAACAGCCCGCCAAGAAAGGCATCCATTGTTCGGCTTGCCGCAGCGTCAGCGACAAGTCCTCGACCAAAAAGGTCAGCGTCCATTGGCCGATGGACTTTGCGAATCCGCCTGCCAAGATAAAACTGGCACAAAGCCCAGCGACCAACGCTTCCGTCAATCGTCGTCCTTCAAGGAAGCCAAGCACCAAACCAAACACCATGCCCAGAGGAAGGCCATTCAAAAAGATGGCCACGATGTTCCAAGGACGGGGCACCACAGCGAATAACAACAAGGCTGCCTGAGCCGCACCAATCAATCCCAACAAGACAATCGCCCGTTTGTTCGCTGGCATTTGAGAGATCACTCGAATGCCAATCAATTTCGAACAGAAGTAACCGATCACTTGCGCCGCGACCAAGACGGCTTTGCTGTCCCAATCTCCGCTCGCTCCCGTCTCAAAAGCAGCTGCCGTAAACGGCTTGCGAAACATGTACATGAAGAAATAGGTCGAAAACGCGGCCGTCAGGGCCCAGAAATTGAGCAACCACCGACTTCGTGAGAGCACTTGGGAGAGATTCACGCCACCGTCTCAGCCGTTGTATTTGTCCACAGACGCCATTGATTTTCCGCAACGCCAAATGCCATGGTCATTCCGGCTCCGCCAAAGCCTGTACAGATGTGAACTCGTGGTTCCGGGTCCAAGTTCACGTTCACGCCACTCGGGTACTTCGCGTAAATTCCGTGCCAACGACTTTCAAGATCCCAGCTGGGTAGGCAAATAATCTTCTGCAATTCGCGGAGGATCAGCTGATCAATCTCCAGCGAATCAAACGGTTCGATCCGGTCGCCGTATTCGTGGGAATCGCCCAGGACCACACGTCCGAGATTATCATGCGACGCCATCACGTGAATTCCGTAGTGATCCAGTTCGGGAGTCTCAGCGGCAATACGATCGACCAGCAACTGCAAGCTCGAACAGGCGCGGAAGCTCTCGTAGTGACGCAGCGTGAGACCACTGGCCAAGTGAGCGCCGAGTTTCCAGCTACTTGGTTGCGACACGGTTCGTAGCATTTGAAGTTTGCATTTCTTCAGCGGTAGTTCGACGAACTGCTCCGGGTACAAGCTTTCGAAGTCATGGCCCGAACAAATCACAATGCGATCAAACGAATGTGATCGACCCGTAGCCGTACGGAGCTGGCCAGTTCCCACTTCGGTCACGGCCGTATCAAAACAAAACTGGACTTCATACCGATCGGTCAACCAACTGGGAATCTTGCGAATCGTTTCGGTCGGGTTCACGCAGACTTCCAAGTCGCAGGCCAACGCTCCCAAGAAACCCGTCGGATTGATGGCCGGCGACCGTTCAAACGCTTCCTCGGTCGAAAGCAGTCGGAGGTGTGGTCCAAGATCGGAGTGCCGCTGCAATTCATAGTACTCTTGGAGCACCGTCCATTCATCCGGACGATGAGCTAAATGCATCGAGCCGTATGGGTTGGCCCAGATCCCAGACTCTTGTGTCAACGTTAGCCACCGCTGGCGAGCCAAGAGAGCGATCGCTCGAGTTGCGGTCGGTTGTCCGATCGGCCAGACCATACCAAAGTTCCGGATCGAGGCACCACTGGCGACACTCGTGCGTTCGAAGACCGTTACATCGTGTCCACGTTCGGCGGCCGACCAAGCATGTGCCAAGCCGACAATCCCGGCACCCACAACGGCAACTCGTTCTTTCATGCAAACCCTTCAAAGTTGACAAGCAGTTAAGCAGAACATCGCTCGGCACACGAGCTAATCTTGGTGAAAGTTCATCGTCACGCTCCAATTACAATTTGTCAAACGGTCGTGTCGTAAAGTTTCCTTCACGTGAGCGTTCGCGACTGGGGCAAAACGACGCTGAAGATTCTCTATTTCGCAAGCCGTGGGTTTATCGGAATAGGCAACGAAGCCTGAGAGCTTCGTTCCCATAACGTTCCTCCACCGACATCCATCCATGCGCCAAAACCAGTTCCAAATACCACACCCACAATCTGCCCTATGCCTAATTCTGACATGGCTTCGCATGTTCGGTGTAAAGAGCCATTCACTGAGTCGCCGCACGCTCCGAAACCGAGACTGCTAGGGCCCGGCGAGAATCTTCTAATCGTCATGGTTGGGTGGGCTCTCGAGTGCGGTCCACTCGCGGCGCAGGGCATCCATCGCCGATTTACAACGCTGCCGGGATGTCTCGACGGTAATGCCAAGTTTGTTCGCGATTTCCGCGTGAGACAGATTTTCGTTTTGTCGCCATTGGATCAATTGTCGCTGTGCTTCGGGCATCTTAGAGAGGGCTTGTGCCAACCGAGCAATCTCTTCGTCACGCGACACTGCCGTAGACGGGGAGGTCAACTCTGCCGCTTCATTCTCCAACAGCTCGGTGACCCCCGTTACCTGCTGTCGAACGGATCGACGATCCGCTTGCCAATATCTTCGGGACCTGCGAGCCTCATTGCGAGCAATCGCGGCCAGCCAAGCACTCCATTCGGAAATTGTTTGCCCTCGGAAACCGGAAAGTCCTGCGGTCGCCTGGGCTAAGGCCTGTTGGACGATGTCCGATTCGTCCTCAACTCCCACATTCATCCCACCGAGCTCGTTGCGGATAACTGTTTTCAAATAGGGCCGCAAAGCTTGCGTCATACGACCAATGGCCGACGTATCGCCCCGCAAAACACTCAGCATGGCGGTGTGGCTTTCGGAAATCGAGCTTTCAATGTCGTCTGATGCTAAGTCCACACAATTATCTTGACTTGAGTAATGGAAATCCTGCTCTATTTGGCCGACAAATCTCTAACCGCACGGGTTCATAATAAGCGAATTTCAGGTGTTTTCAAGCTTAAGGTGAAAATCGCACGATTTTTGCTCACGCAAACATTCCGGCAGCATCTATCCGAACAGCCGGACCAAATTTGGAAGCCTCTTCTCGAGATAAGGACCGACGCGGCGCCTGAATTCGATTGTCGCTGTTGTTTTCCATTCTCTCGCTGGCACGATCTGCTTTGTGGACGGGCGTGGGAGATACCTGCGGTCGGTTGCATTCATGTAAAATTGAGCTGACGAGGACCTAAACCATCGTTTGGGTTCGGCGTTGATACATTTGCACTGATCCGTACGCGGCAATTGTTGAGTATTGAGAAGACAAACATGCCTAAACAGCCATCATCATTTCGATTGGGTGTATTTGCCTGGGAGTCCGATCTGCTGGATGCGGAGCAGTTAGCGGGTGGGGTCGTTCAATGGGCGGAGGCCCCAGAAACATCGCTGGTGGATCACTTGATCGCCAACGGCAGTTTGACAGAAAACGATATCAAACTGCTCCGAGCCCTTTGGGCCGAGCGAACTGCCGACGCCGACAGGGATCCGACGCTGGCGGACCAATTACTACGCCAAGAAGAGCAGACCTCCGACAGTCACTGCCAACTCGATACGCCATCATCAACTTTGACTGCCAACCACTGCTTCGATCTTGTGAACACATTGGCCCGCGGCGGATTGGGAAAAGTTTCTGTTGCCATCGACCGGTCATTGAACCGACGCGTGGCTATCAAAGAGATGTTACCAGACCACGCTGCTCGAGCCGAATCGCGCGTGAGGTTTTTTCGTGAAGCGGAAATTACTGGCCAACTAGAGCATCCAGCCGTGGTCCCGATTCACGGGGTTGGATTTTCGGCTGATGGTACTCCCTTCTATAGCATGAGGTTGATCGAGGGCCAGACCATTCGCGATCGAGTTCGCGCGCTCATGTCATCTGAGCCAAGTGCCAACCGGTTTAACTCGGTTGAATTTCGCAGATTGCTGAGCAGTTTTATCACGGTTTGCCAGGCCGTGGCTCATGCCCACTCGCGGCAAATTATTCACCGTGATATCAAGCCAGCCAACATCGTTGTAGGCGAGAATGGCGAGACGATGCTCGTGGATTGGGGGCTGGCAAAAAAAATCAAACGAGAGAGCACGGATGGGAAAAACCGACCAGCGATCGACGCCGACCAGACGCACGATTCTTCGAGCTTCAGAGATCGCACTGACGAAGACGACTTTGAGCTCGAGTTGTCTGCACAAGGATCGGTCATTGGCACACCCGCCTACATGAGTCCAGAGCAAGCGGCCGCCTCAGATCGCATCGGGCCAGCGAGTGATATCTATAGTTTGGGGGCGACCTTGCATTTCCTGTTGACGGGACAGGCTCCGATTCTGGGCGACTCCCCAGGTGAAATTCTGACTTTAGCTCGGATTGGCAAACGCACGACTCCACGAGAAGTATGCGTGACAGTCCCGCCCTCTCTTGATTCGATTTGCCAAAAAGCCATGGCCATCGATCCCGCAGATCGTTACTCGGACCCGATCGAAATCACCGAAGACATCGAACGTTGGCTGGCCGATGAACCGGTATCGGTTTTCCGCGATTCGGCAACCGTCCGCTGGAGGCGTTGGATTCGCAAGCATCGGGCTTTGTCGATGGCGGTTGGTATCTCGATCCTAATCACCGTGTTGGGATTAAGCGTCCTTTTGGCGATGATGGCTCATCATAATCGACAGCTTCAGATTGCAAACAAGAACACTCAGGCGTCACGCGAAATTGCCGATCAACAGAGAACCCTCGCGCTGGACACCTTGCGGTCCGTTGTGGGCGACATACAGAAAAAACTGCAGCATATCCCAGCGGCTCAACGGGTTCGGCAAGGTCTGTTGGAGGCTTCGCTGTTTGGGTTGGAAAAAGTGGCCGTCAATCTTGCGAACTCGACCGAGGTCCACATGAACTCGCTGCTCGCACATCGGGAACTCGGAGACTTGTTTCTCGAAATAGGCAACGTGGGAGATCATCAAGGCGTCGAGCGCGCGCGATTGGAGTTTCAAGCTGCTCACTCCATTGCTCAGGCACTGGTTGATGCCAATCCGCAGGATATCGAAGCCGGGAGACAATTGGCACTCTCCATACAGCGATTGGCCGACATCGAATCGCGTATCGGATCGGTCGCAACAGCCTTGGACCAGCGTGTTCAGGCACTAGCGCTGCTTGAAGAATTGCAAGTTCGCGATCCGGATAACGAACAAGTGATCCGAAGTATCGGCGTCGCTCACAATCTTCTGGGGGACCTGTACGTTCAATTGAGCGATCATCAGAACGCCGGAAATCATTTCTTGGAAGCACTTCGAATTCGCGAAGACCAGGCAGCGCGAGGAGTTTATTTTCCAGAATCCGAGCGTGACCTGGTCGTGTCGCTAAACAAGGTTGCTGGCCATTACAGCCGAATGGGCGACGACAATGCAGCGGAAGAAATGTTCAGTCGGTCTTTACTGGCTACCCAAGCTTTGGTCGATGCAACTCCTGGCGATTTTAATGCCTTGCGAGATTTGTCGGTCGTCCATTATCAACTAGGTAATCATTGGCTCAGTCGCCGGGAAATGGAAAGAGCGCTGGAACATCACGAGGCATCTCAGGCTTTGGATTTAGCACGATTGGAACTCGACCCGGAGAACCTACTGGCCCAACGGGACGTTCTCGAATCGACAATGCAATTGGCCGATACATTGCGACTTTCCGGTCATCGGGAAGTGGCGATCCAGCGGTCGCACGAGGCAATTAAACTGGGAGACCGCATACTACTGGTGAATCCTACCGACCGACGGGCCATGCGTTACTTGGCCTATGTTCTCGGCGACCTAGGTACGATGCTTTGCGAAGCGAAAGATAGCGAATCAAATCGTGCAGAATACCTTCCGCTGTTCGAACGGTGTTTAGCACTAATGGAGCGAGCGGCTGAACTGGACTCAGAAAATCCACGCGGCCAATTCGATATCGCGTATGCCAAAGTCAAACTATCGCGAGGACGGTTGTCGGCCGGGGAACCAGCAAATGCGTTGGTATATCTGGATGACGCATTAGTCATCCAACGTGGCCGATGTGAGCAACAAGCGGAAAATCTGGTCGCACGAAACGACTTGTTGGAAATACTGTTGTTGAAAGCGGAAGCTTGTCAAAAACTTGCGCAAAACGAATTGGCCCTCGACTTATTTGTAGAAGCTGAGGCGACCGCCGAGCGTCTAATGGCAGAAGCTCCGACCAGTGTCGCCTATCGAGAAACGCAAATCAAAGTTCTCTACAACTTTGGAAAACACTTAAAAACATGCGGAGAATTACAACGGGCCGAGACCAAGTTCGAAACCGTGTTCCAACTCGCCACCAACCTGCTCCAGTCAGGCAACGCGACAGACACCGCGAATCATTGGATGGAGAAAGTGAATCGAGAATTGGACGAATTAAAGAAGTAATTCTGTTTTCCAATGAAGGTCAAACAGAACCTTGTTCCTTCATGCAGATTTTTCTAAAAAAGAACAGAATCTCGGCTCACGTGAGCGACTTGCTTGCATCTTCTTATTAGGGAGCTTGGTTTCTACGGCTCGGTTCTTTAAAGAAGGTTTCTCCAGGAGAATTCACATGTTGGTTCGTTTTGTCATAGTCATCTCGCTCGCCATGATTGGCCACTTATTGTCGAGTGCCAAACTGCATGCCGGAATTGTTGTTTCCTCTGCGACACGTCATGCACATCAGTGGTTATATTCCAGCGATACCAGCACCGGGACCCAGGACAGGTTTTTCGGTTCTTTCGACATGACGGGAACTGGAACTTTTGACCACAGCAACACGTTTACCAACTCATTGCCATTGGCCTCGGGGACCTCTAATTTTTCGCATCAGTCTGTTTTGACGGCAACTGCCGATTATCTGAATTTTTCGGGAACGCTTTCGTCTTCTACGAGCGCTGAGGCTTCAAACGATGGCGTGGTCTGGCATTATGGGGGTACACAATGGAGCGCCCGGGCTTCGGCAGACTTGAGTTTCCAGGTCACGGAACTGACTCATTTTCGATTGGAAGCTCAGACCGTGCTGGTCCATGAGTTATCTACCTCGGGTAGCGCCTTCATCGCCTTGGGAACGGGCGGTACGTTCAGCTCCCCTGGGCCTTCCAACCCGGACATCGCGGCCGTGGGCAAATCATGGGGGTCTGCTGGGTCGGGTTCATGGGGCCATTCGGCTCCGACAACATCTGGCATTTTCGAGGGAACCTTGCTGCCTGGCAGTTACGAATTTCATGTCCAGGTTTACGATGGGGATTCCGTCTCTGGCTACGGCGGAGCATCGTCATTGGCTACAACACGTTCCGCGACCTTCAACCTAACCCTTTCGTCGGTTCCCGAACCGTCCGCTATGTTGTTGGTTGGTTCAGTCGTAGCAGGCTTCGTTTGTCGCCGACGAAAAAGAGTTTAGTACCGAAAAACATGGATTGAATGTAAAAGGTTAGCCATTCGAATTGTCAATAAACTAGGGTTCGTTTTACCGAACCCTAGTATGTTGACGTTTTGCGAGCATAACCGCGTCGCCCACCTACTCGTGACCGTCCCGAAATCATGGAAGGACCGTCAACTAACGCTTAGCACATCGGGTCCCTTCGGAACGAAAGCTCCGAAGCACGCAGCGCCCCAGCATGACGCATTCTCGTTACGGACGTTCATCAGCACGTCGTAAAGCGAAATCGAATTTTTGAATTCGAAACACGGTGCAGAATGAGGAACACGCGGAACGACGGGTTGTTCAGCGACAAGGCGTTTCACACCATGTGGTAACGTGCAGATGAATCTGAAGGACAGACCGGTCAGCGACCGTGCCCGACCGTCTGGCCAAGAGCAAATCGTATTTGTACCTTATCGAACGAGACGTTGTCGTCAGATTCGATCAACAAGTTGATTACAAACTTCAGTTATCGCATCGCAGGTTCGACATCAGGGTCTCTCTCCCCGAGCGATCCGTGAACTGATCTCGTCAATCACCGGCATGAGATCCGCGGACGAGTCGATCATGTAGTGCGGACCATAGGCCGCCAACCGCGCTCGAGCGGCATCAAACCGAGCCAGTCGCTCCGACGCCGACATGTCGCTTAATTGTTGTTGGGACAAGCCAACTTCATTCCCTGATTGAATCACCGACACGGCCCAGACACCCGCGTTATGCGCTTCTTGTAAATCGGCAATCGTATCGCCGACTTTAACAAAAGAGCTTAGCGGGTACACGTCTAATGTTTTGGCGACATGATGGATCATCCAGGGAGCCGGACGCCCTTTGCCTACTTGATCGGGGCAGACCCACAGGTCGGGTTCATAGCCACCTACCGCCGCTAACTTCACCAAGTCGTGCATCATCGAAGTATCGAATCCGGTCGTGTTCGCGATCTTGATTCCCCGCGCCCGCAGTCGTTGCACCACTTCTGGGACGCCCGGAATCACGTCGCAGTAGTTCTTGACGACTTCGATCTGCAGCGGTGCAAACTCTTCATAGAGTTCCTTCAACGTGGCTTGGTCGGGAGCTCGACCCGTAGCTTCCTCCCAACGTTTTGCGATCGAAGGATCCGATAACATTGCCCAGATGTGGTCGATCTTGTGAGTTCCCATCGGACGCCGGGCTTCGTCTTCGGTGACGGTCACACCGTGTCGCGCGAACATCTCGACAAAAGCCAGAACAGGCCCGCGACTTCCATAGTCGAGTACGGTGCCTGAGATATCAAAAATAACCGCGAGAACGCCAGGTGAGGGATGCTTCATATACTAAATTCCTGAGGGGATGGGGGATTTTTGTTTCATTGGATTCAAGTTTGGTGACCGCCGAAGCGATCGTCGCCAGGCGCTCGATGTTCGCTTGGCTGTAGCTTCCGTCGCCAGGCGGTCGATGGGTTCGCGGAATTCTTCGGGTGGGAGGTTTGGTTTCTCCTTCGTCCACTGACTGTCGACCGTGGCGAAGGCTCCGCTGCAGGGTTCGGTTATTGGGACCAAGGAAACACGGCCACCCGAGGTGGACGTTGTTCGCGAGCGAACGTAAACGCCGAATTGATTTCGCTCAGTGAAAACGATTTTCCTACCAACTCGGCGAAAGGAAATCGTCCTTGGGCTTTTGATAAAAATTCCAAACCGGCTTCTAGATCCTCAGGGTTGTAGTTGTAAACTCCTACGATCTGCAACAGTCGACGGACGACTTGTTCCGCTGGTAGTTGTACCGCACGTGTGGGAAACGTGGATCCCGCCAAGACCATCGTGCCACCGAACCGTAGTAAACCCAATCCCAATTCGATTGCCTCTGGATAGCCCGACAATTCGATCGACACGTCCGCTCCCCGACCACATGTCCGCTCCAAAACGAGCGAGCGAATGGTGTCGAGCGATTGACCACTATCCACGGCGACGGTGGCTCCGAATTTCATGGTTTGCTCGCGACGCCGCAGGTTGGGTTCCAAGACGATGATTTCCGCAGCTCCACCAAGCGAGGCCATAGCGCAGGCCGTTTGCCCGAGCATACCAGCGCCGTGAATGATCACCGACTTGTCCTTTAACGGACCCGCATAGCGTATGGTTGCAGCGACCGTTGCGGTCGCACAATTCGAAGGACTGGCGACGACATCAGGAACGTTGTCCGGTACCTGAAAGATGGACGTCCCTTCCGGCAATTGACAGTACTCGGCCATCCCGCCGATGAACACACGGTTGGCCGTCAATTCTTCGTGGCCAAACTTCATCAACTTTTCACACTTGGAACGAATACCCTGTTGGCAGTAGAAGCACTGGCCGCAACTCCAAACCATCGACCAAGTGATGCGGTCGCCCAATTGCAATGGGCGCCTCCGGAAATCAAAGGCGCCATCGGGTCCTATCGCCACGATGATTCCCACCATTTCATGCCCCAACACACAGGGCATCGGAGAATGGCGGCTGCCAGAATAAGAATGCAGATCGGACCCACAAATCGTCGAGCACCGGACCTTCACCAGCACCTCGGTGCCCACCAATTGCGGCAAAGGATAGTGCTCGACCGTCAGAGGCTCACCGACGGCGCGAAACACCGCGACGCGTCCGTCCGGCGGGACTTCGATCTCATTCATGGTTCAACTCATTTTCTCGGATTAACTCGCAAACACCCACGAACGGCGGTGTAAGTGTCAGCAGACTTGCGAAATCCACAATCGTCAAGCCCGCCTTTGGGGTTCATCAAACAACCGGCCAAACTTGGGAACGCTGACGTTGGACCAAATTGGAGACGATGCGAGGGCGTATGAATTATTTTGGGTAGCTTGGTTGTTAACGATTCCACATATTTTCTCGTCGAAGCTCCGACGGCCCGTCAAGCTGTTAGCGAGCTGTCCTCTATTCGCGATCCCTGCAACCGTTGTGGGTTGAATCGCTACTCCAGCTAAGCTAGTTTGTTACGGACGTTGAACCACAACCTGATTCTTGACCTGACGGCAACAATCGAATGTTGCGGTTCGACTGCTGAAGATGAGTTCTTCGTCGACGTCGGGCAAACCTCCAAGAAGGAAAATCGATGCACCGCTACATCGTCCATGCTTTATTGTCGATATCTTGGTTTGTAATGCATCCCTCGGCAGGTGTCTCATGTTTTGCACAGCTTCCCCAACCGGTGAACGAACCCGCGCTTCATGGAAGTTTGATCAACGACACCGTTGCGGTTGGAACGGCTGTCGAACGTGAAGCCCCAAAGAGTCAGTGGTACAAAGGCAATCTCCATACCCATTCGCTGTGGAGCGATGGCGACGATTTTCCTGAGATGATTGTCGACTGGTACCGAGAACGTGGCTATAGTTTTCTTGCACTTTCAGATCACAACATCCTGAGTGAGGGCGAGAAATGGATCTCGTTGGCCGAGGTGGAGAAACGCGGTGGCAAACAGGCGTTCCTCAAGTACCAAGCTCGTTTTCCGGACGGTTGGATCGAAACCCAAAGTTCATCGGACTTGCCATCACCCGACTCCCTAGCCAAAGTGCGACTGCAAACGTTGTCCAAAATTCAAGCCGCGTTTGAAGTCCCGGGCAAGTTCCTGTTGATACCTTCCGAAGAAATCACCGACAAAGGCGTTCATATCAATGCGACCAACATTGGCGAGTTAATCGAACCACAGGGTGGCGCTTCGTTTGTCGATATGGTGCGGAACAATCTTCGAGCGGTCGGAGAACAAACTCAAAGTTCGGGACGCGACATCCTGCCTTTTCTGAATCATCCGAACTTGAGTGACCGAGGTGTCAGTGCGGAGGAGTTGGCTTGGATTGTGGAAAGTCGTTTTTTTGAAGTCTGGAACGGCGTGGAAGGTGACGGGGATCTCGGTAGCGTGAAGCGGCACAGCTTGGAGCGAATGTGGGATATCACGACAACTCTGCGGTTGACCGAATATCAAGCGGCTCCCATGTTTGGATTGGCCACCGATGATAGTCACGATTACAACGGCAAACAAAAAGCGAAACCGGGTCGAGGTTGGATTCAAGTCCGTGCCGATTCACTCAGCACTCAGTCAATCTTGGCAGCCATGAGGGCCGGCGATTTCTATTCGTCAACAGGTGTTGAATTGACGCAGTTGGAATTTGATCCGGTACAACGTCGCTTATCGCTCCAGATCCGAGCGGATGGCGACGCTCGATTCACGACCCGTTTTATTGGGACACGCAGAGACTACGACCGTACGACAACTCCTCGAACGGATCCCGAATCGGGCGAAGTGGTGCCCGGGATTTTGGATTATTCTCTCGAAGTTGGCCAAGTTTTGGCCACGGTTCAGGGATTGCAAGCCGAGTACCAATTCACGGGTGACGAACTTTATGTGCGCGCAGAAGTTATAAGTTCCAAGGCACCCGAGTTCCCGACCAGCGAGAGCCCCTGGCAAAAATGTTGGACGCAACCGTGCGGTTGGCAGATCGAACAAACCAAGCCAAATAACTAACCCGCCCCGTCGCCTCACTGGCTCGTCATTGGCAACCTACAAACTCGTGCCCCGCCCCCGACCGGATTGTTCAGTGGGAACGCCAGTTTGGAAGCTAGAACGTTTTTGCCGCCAGAGGACTGGCGGCCTACATTGGGTCAAACCGCCAGAGGACTGGCGGCCTACATTGGATCGAGCCGCCAGAGGACTGGCGGCCTACATTGGGTCGTCCAGTGACCGCGCGAGAGTAATGTCACTTGGCGATTCGATAGCCCGCTTGTTTCAAAAAATCGGTTATCCGTTGCACGTGATCGCCTTGAACTTCCACAACACCATCCTCGATCGAACCGCCCGCTCCGCAGTGCTTCTTGAGCTTCGTTAACAAAGTCGGAAGATGATCACCGGCCGAATCAAGATCCCGAATCGTAGTGACCCATTTCCCGGTTTTTCGTTTTTCCAAACGAATCCGAGCGATTTGTTTCGCAGGGGGCTTTACTGGAATCGGCTCGGGAGGGCACGTACATTCCGACTCCAAACGCTGACACCGTTCACACGTCGGCGGGCGATCAAATGGTGTTCCCGCAAATAGTCGCATGAATGCTCCAATCTTCTGTTGCGAACCGTCGACCGGGACGTGAGAGTGAATCCCAAACGGCTTGGGATGCCCCTATTCTATGGAGTAATCGTGCGATTGGGGAGACATCGGCTAGACTTGCCTAAACGCAATATGGTTCAATGGAGCACTTGTTTTGCTTCCGAATCGCTCGGCGATGGAATGCTGGGCGACTGGAACTCGACACATGGGCAAGGCGGCAACCGCCACACATTGCTCTGGGGCAGGCTTAATCGGAAATTGAAGGGCATTGTGCTCAAGCAAGTGCAAGAGTTTCGGGCCGCGTCGTAGTAATCGTATCGGAAGTTGGGCCGACATCGTGAAAAGTGATCGTGAGAAACAGACGTTGAATCAAATGCAGATCCATGGGGTGTCCCGCTTTTTCCGACTGGTTGTGGGCACATTACTTTTGCATGGGCATGGTGTTGTGGTACTGGCGCAAATCCCGCCGAACATGCCGGATACTCGACCTGCCTATGACGCAATGCGTGAGGGCAAATACTTGCAGGCTTTATCACATTTGGAAACGCACGACCCTAACCATGAAATGGTAAAACAGGAGTTGGCCACGATTCGTTCGTTTGTGGGGGACTTTGAAGGTGCTCTCGCTGCCTTTGGCAATCATGATTCCATAGAACCCGATAAAATCGCGGAACTGGCTTCGCAATTGCAATCCGCCGTTCCATTGCCAGCGCTTGATACCATTGTCGAAGCGGCCAAGGATCAGCAGATCGTCATTCTGAACGAAGCCCATCACGTCCCGCGTCATCGGGCCTTCGCACTCGAATTGGTGATGCGGATGCGGGAACTAGGTTTTGACTATTTTGCGGCGGAGACATTTGCTCCGCTGACCGACGGCTTGCAGCAGCGGGGCTACCCCGATTTGTCGACGGGATTTTATTCCAATGAACCCGTATTTGGCGAATTGATTCGAACCACATTGCAACTGGGATACCGCCCAATCGCCTATGAGATGCTGTCGATGCCTCCAACCGATGCGGATCAAGTCGACCAGGTCATCCATCGCGAAACAGAGCAATGCAATAATCTGTGCGACCGAATTTTCAAGGAAGACCCACAGGCCAAGGTTTTTATCTTTGTTGGGTATAGTCACGCGACGGAAGACACCAGAACACTGGACGATGGCCGCGAAATGGCTTGGATGGCGGCACGGCTAAAAAAGGCGACGGGCATCGATCCGTTGACAATTGATCAGACAATGCCTGCCGACTTCATCGACACGGAACAAAGAATCAACCCTTGGCAGGCGCGACTCGCCAAGAGCAACATCGAGGGACCCGTTGTATTCCGGCAAGACGAGGGGCCGTTTCTCGTCCAGGGTATGTATGCGGGCAAAGTGGATTTGCAAGTGATCCATCCACCGACAAAGTCAGAGCATGGACGACCAAGTTGGTTGTTGTCGCTGCCAGACCGTCGGCTCGTTGATATTCCAGAAGTCGTGCTCCGGACGAAGGAACGAGTCCTTGTGCAAGCGTTTGTCGAGTCGGAGCCTGACACCGCGATTCCCGCGGATCAAGTGATACTAATTCCCGGTTTAGAACCGCCCAAACTCGCTCTTCGTACCGGCAGTTATCGAATCATCGTTCAGTCCGAAAACGGAACTTCAACGCAGCACGGGCAAGTGAAGGTTGGTCCATCCGATCATTGACTCGTTTCTCAGGGGAGTCGTTGGTCTTGAGTGAGGCTCGAGGCAACGTCGCCAAAGGGACTGACCGGTCTGACCCTTGGGAGGCCAAGGTGATCATTTCGGACAAAAAGGCATGACTGGAGAAGGGCAGCCTGTTTCGGGGACTGAGTTTAGGCTCGCATCAAGGCATGCAGCACAAACGAACTGAAAAACGCCAACGTGGCAGTGAACATCAAGAACACCAGAATGCTCTTGGGACCGATCTTGCTCAGCAGAATGCCGCACCAAAATTGTGCGACCGTAAACGACGACAGGAAAAACCACCCTTCCAACGACCGCGGATCGATCTGAGACAGACTGGCCAAAATACCAACTGGAAACAACAACGGGGTCGCGGGCAACATCGCCAAAATGGTCATGGTCTCGCCGTTGTTGTATAGTCCCCGAAAGACCCACGCAAACGGTGCGAATTGGACGCACAAAATTAACGCGGCCCAGAGTAAATTCGGAGAAAGTCGTAGGGCCATGTACATTAGGCCCACTGCGGAACCGCCAAACACTAGGCCGGACCCAACGAGCACGGATTGGCGACTAACAAACCAACCCACGGCAAAGAGCGTAAAGACCACCAGCGCCGGACCGATTCGAAAGCGAAACGGAGGCTGGTTTGATTGTCTCGCGTTGGTGAAGTGCAGCCAAAACGCAAAGACCATCATTGCCAAGTCTACAGTCACGGTTGCACCCGCGATCCATAATACGATCGAGGCTAAGTGAGATTGTTGGGTGCCGGACCAATCGTAGAACTCTGGCAGATACCAACCTCCAGAAACGGCAATCACCGCTAAGCCGAGTCCTAAACCGAGGGCTGGTAGCGGTGAGTGGCGTTTGGTTGTTGGCGTCTTGTTGGTTGAAGCCTTGAGGTCGGACATGGAGCGAGTCTCGGTTACTTACTAAAAGAGACTTCACCAATTCCACTTGATTTCGTTTTCTGTTCTTTCGGATTACCGTGGACTGTAATTTCGCCGATCCCGCTGGTACTGGCGTCCACCGACTCCGACGCAAAAACCGACGCCTCACCCACCCCAGAGACAACGACCTTGACCGTTTCAGCCTCCAAGCCTTTCAGGTCGGCCGAGCCTACACCGGACACCTTCAGATCTACCGACTTGGCCTTTCCTTCGACTTTCAGACTACCTACACCGGACTGATTGACCGTCAGGCTTTCCCCAGCGAATCCGGTCACCTCCATCGAACCGACACTGGTTAATTTCAGTTCGTCGAGCGATGGAGTGGTTATTTGAATTTTGAGACCCACCTGAGAACTATAGTTTTCATTGCAATCGATACGGAGTTCTCCATCCACAACTGACGTCTCCAGAATCTCCAACAAATTGTCGTCGAAGGTCACTTGGACGCTCGGTGGTTGGCCAATCTGGATGGTAACTTCACCAACCACATTGTGGGAAACCGCATGGAACTCCCCAACCGTCCGCGTTTCCGTTTTGGAAACCCCAGACCCTTGAATCCCGACCGGCAGCCGGATGCAACCGGAAAGAGCCAAGGCCAACGGAAGACACAACCAAACGCAGGAACGCAGTACGGACATGGGTTTCTTTCTCTAAGTTATCGATTGGCTGGATAAAAACGCCCCGAGGAGAAACGTTAGCACGATCGCCAAGTCGTCACAAGGCAATGCTATGCCCCCTGGGGCGAGTACTGTCGCGTCAAAACGCCAATCCCATGCGGATGCCGGCAATCGAATGAATGCGACCGCCATCCTTTCGTCGCGGTCCGACAAATATTGGGAACATTTCGCCGAACTAGTTCGCATCCACCGAAGAACCGGGCCGGGGACGAGACGACTTGTGGTTGCTCGTCGACCGGGGCCACTTTGGCGGTGCGTGCTTGGTGCGATTTCCGCCCAACCACGCTCTTCTAGCCGATTAAACGACGAACTTCATCCCCCGTATTTGGCGGTTTTCGCGGGGGCATGAGCAGTGAATCGTTACCATCAACGTGGGGCAATTGAAAAATCTAGAACGACGATGCCATGGTCCGAATGCCTGGTCGGTATCACCTTGTAATCATGTACCCTGATCGAATCATTGCGCAGAACGTGATCGACTTTGATGCCGCCTAAGATGGTCGGCAGTGGAATCAAGGTTGGGGTCAAGCCAAACCCCAGTGACGCATCGATCAGCGCTCCCTGCCGACAAAGTCTGTCAA
The DNA here is from genome assembly GCA_016795075.1 of Planctomycetaceae bacterium. Lineage (GTDB taxonomy): Bacteria > Planctomycetota > Planctomycetia > Pirellulales > Pirellulaceae > M30B19. Next base: position 25,389 of record JAEUIP010000027.1, read on the forward strand.
AACGTGGCGACCAAGGGCTAAGATTAAAATCACCGCATAGCAACTGCGCTTCTCCATCCTGAAATCGCTCGATCAATGTTAGCAACTGTTCATCGCGCGATGATGTGAGCAATTCACCGAACGGTGGCAAAGGATGGGTTGCAATGAGCCGCAGGTCGGGGCGCGACGTATCGCCAGTCGGAATCCGGGCATCGATGGATGGGTTGCTGACGTAACCTAAATCAATGACTTCGATTTGCCGCCAAGGCCTCTTCGAGAGGAAGGCGACACCCAAGTACTCCGGATCCGTGCGAACTTCTTGGTAAGGGTACTCTTCACGTAGGCTCTCCAGATAAGGCTTCCAAGCCGGTTGCACTTCCATCAAGTACAGGAAGTCGGCATCGGCCGAACGAATGGAATCGAGTGTTGCCGCGAATTGCTCGTTTGTCCGCAGGACATTAAAGACTGCCAAACGGAATACGACAACGTCACGGCGCGTCTCCAAACCATCGGCGGGGTCCTGAAAATACGGGACCATCTTGGCCCCGTTCCAGCCAAGCAATAGGAAGCACAAAAGGCTGAGCCACATTCGCTGTTGCCACCAAGCCATGGCGGCGGCAGGGACCAAAAGAAACGTGAATTGGACACTGAGTTGTGAGATGATGTCTGGAATCCAGTGAAACGGGGCCAACAAACCAAGGACGGAACCAACCACGGCCAATGCTCCCAAAAGGCGGATCAGCCGGAATAAAAACATGGCACCTTGGATTCTGGCCCGTGCTGCCAGACTTCCTGCTGGTTGTGGCTCGGGCTGTGAAGTTTCGCTCGGACTGGAAATCATCGACAATTTCAAAATGGGTATCGAAAAGCTTGGATTGGCGCTGTTAGTTGCAGCAACGCGACTTCCACCGAAGCCACTCACTGCGAGGACATCTTTGAGTGGCCCACAACCGGTCTGGCGACGTGGACAATGGAAGTGACTTGAAGTCCGGTAACCGGAGCCCCGCATCAGCGAGTATAACGTATTCTATCGAGTTTCGGATTTGTATTGGCCCTAGTTTTCAATCAAGAGATTTCCTAAACTTGTCGCGTCGGACATCGGTTTCTTGACGAAGGGTGTGACTGTGGCTTCAAGTTTGTTTGTTCTCCTGGATGATATCGCTTCCATCTTGGACGATGTTGCGGCGATGACGAAAATCGCGACCAAGAAAACGGCCGGTGTCTTGGGCGATGACTTGGCGTTGAACGCCAATCAAGTAACCGGTCTTGAGCCCAATCGCGAATTGCCTGTAGTTTTTGCGGTTGGCAAGGGCTCGGCTGTGAACAAAGCGATCCTGGTTCCGTTGGCTTTGTTGCTCAACTTATTCCTCCCCAGTTTGGTGATTCCGCTCCTCATGTTTGGTGGCGCCTATTTGTGTTTCGAAGGCGTCGAAAAACTGCTCCACAAGTGGTTACATGGAAAGAAGGTTCATGGTGCCGACCACGAAAAACTAGTGGCGGCCGTCGCGAATCCAGCAGTGGATTTGGTGGCCGTAGAAAAAGAGAAAATCCGTGGGGCAATCCGCACCGATTTTATTCTCTCGGCCGAAATCATCGTGATCAGTTTGGGAATTGTCAAAAATTCGACATTCATGGTCCAGCTCGCGACCCTAATTGCCATCTCTTTGATCATGACGTTTGGAGTCTATGGCTTGGTTGCGTTGATCGTCAAGCTCGATGATGGCGGTCTGTATTTAACTCGGCAGGCGGGGGAAAGCTCCCGAGCAAAACTACAACGTCAAATTGGAGCTTGGATCTTAGTAGCTGCTCCTCTGTTGATGAAGTTTCTTTCGATTGTTGGCACAGCTGCCATGTTCCTTGTCGGCGGCGGAATCGTCGCCCACAATATCGAATGGCTGCATCATCATGTGGAAGAGATTGAACACCATGTCGCCGAGATCGGTATGATCGGTCCATTTTTTGCAGCTGTTGTTCCGAGTGTGATTGACTTCTTTGTCGGAATTCTGGTGGGAATCCTTGCGGTCATCATCGTCGAAGTTGCCAAACTCGGTTACCGCAAAGCAACCGGCGACAAGTCTTCGTACGACCATCACTAAAACTCATGATCATGCAAATCCAACTTGAACCACAACTCAGCTCCGCTGAATTTGTCGACCTATTGAAACGCTCGACCTTAGCCGAACGTCGCCCCGTGGACTGCGCCAAAACGATTGAAGGAATGTTGCGAAACGCCGATGTCATCGCCACTGCCCGCACGGATGACGGTTTGTTGATCGGTGTTTCGCGTGCGATCACGGACTTTCATTATTGCACGTACTTGTCCGACTTAGCGGTGGACCAGTCGTTTCAACGCCAAGGAATCGGCAGGCGATTAATCGAATTGACTCATCGAATGGCCGGATTGGCCACGACGTTGATTCTGTTGTCCGCGCCGAAGGCTGTTTCCTATTACCCACACATCGGCATGCAGCAGCATCCCTCATGTTGGACCATTGCACGAACCCCGCTGAATACTGAGTTTTAGGATCACCTGACAAGGGGCATGAACCTTAGTTCAAGTTTCCGGATTCAAAGCCAGTTACGGTTGCTGGACTTCCCAGCAGGCAGTTTGATTTCGTTCCGCTGTCTGTACCAACCCCACCAGCCAACTCGGAAGTGGCCGATTGGCAGCTTGTCAGGTTCACGGAATCATTACCGCCACTTAGATCGACCACCAAATTGTTGACATTGAGGTGGCTTAGGGAGACGGAATCATTGTGCGTCCCCGCTGACATTTTGAACGTGCCCTGAGTCTCGACATAATTCAAACTGATGGTGTCGGCCTGTGACCCGCTGCCAACATCAAGTCTCGTCGTGACGAACAAACCCGAGATGACAATGTTATCGACCCCGGAACCGGTCGACACCGAAAGCGAGTTTCCTGAGTTGGCGAATTCGGCCCTAAACCAATCA
>JAEUIP010000280.1 GCA_016795075.1 Planctomycetaceae bacterium
GACCAAGTCGTGCTGGTCGGGATACAATTCAGCTAGCTGTAAGAATGAATCGGCGGCCAACTTGGCTTCGCCGGCGTTCTTCCACAACTTGCCCATGACCAGCAACGGGCCGGCTTTTGCTTCGTCCGGAAAAACATTCAATTGCGTCTGCATTTGCTGCAATTGTTGCACCGAACGATTCTGTGGCAGCCTCCATAACTGGGCTGTCGCAATCGCTGGTAACGGACCCAACGCGGACGGCGCATCTCCCAATGGCGCAAAAGCCTCCAGTACCTTCTGACTGGCGGCTGCGGTTGGGGGATGCAACAGCCCCAAACTCGCTCCGCTCAGCCGTTCCCATTCGTTGTCACTCGTGAGCCACGCGTTGACCTGTTCCTCCATCAACGTATCGATCACGGGACTGGTCCAAACCACCGGCAAGGCCTCGAACGGAATTTGTTTCGGATCATCCTTGGCTAGGTTCACGAAATCGGCAACGGCGGCTCGGTGCTGTTGCAATGCACGGAGACATTGAATTCGTCGAGCGGCCGCATATCGCTTCATCCAGTGTGGGACATTCCCGCGCACGACAAGCTCAAACCCCTGCCGGGCTTCTTCAAACTTGCCGCTCGCTGCGAGCTCGTTGGCCTTTGCCAACGTCGTTTGATTCAACAATTCAATGGACACAATTTCCGCGCGAGGAATCCTGCGCACCGTGCCGGACGGTACCTTTAGTTCCAGATGCTTGGCTTGGAGCTCAACGACCAGCCCTAGAACGGTTTTTACATGATCATGACTCGACTCACGATATTGGACCCGGTCCCACGTTGGTTCCGCAGTCGTTGGGCTCGGTTCTTGAGCGATCCCGGTTTGGCTCGACAAAATCAAAATCGGCCCGATCGCGCCGATCAATACATACGCGGCAAGGTTCCAAAGGTTCGATCGCACCCGTTCATTGTGCCCTATCCAACGGAACACACCACCGGCCCAAAAAATATTCGTCATAAGCCGTTCCGCATCCCTTCGTTGAGTTTCGACTACCGACGACCAACACTGCTCTTGAACACAAATTGGCCACGAGTTTCCTTGGCCAGTTTGGAAAAACTCAGATTCACCGCAGTTGGTTCCGGAGTTGGACCAAAGACCAGAACGTTAATGCTTGTGTTGGCTTTATTCCAACGGGATAGTTTTGTATTGTCGGCTGGGGACAATTGATCGTCCGCGTCCGTGAGTAAAAAAATCACGTCTGGCGTCAACTTCAGGGCTGGTTCCAGTGCTTTGATATGCACCGTGCCACCGGAGGCAGGTGTTTGACGAATGAACTCCATGGCCAAGGCAATGTTGTCTTTCGTGGCGTGCATCATTTTCGGAGCAGCCTCCGTGTTCGGATTGAAGATCAAGGCCTCGTCGTTGTAGAAAATCAATTGGAACTGTTGTTCCTCGGTCAAGCTATTGAGACTCGCTTCTAACTCGGCTTTGGCGGCTTGCATCAAACCACCATTATTCATACTGCCGGAGCGATCAACGACGTAAACAAATCGGCTACCCGTTCCGACCATGCCGCCGAAACGAACGGGCTTCTGTCCAATCTTTCCACCGCCGTTTTGGGCGTTTGGCAAGTTCGACGGAGAAACTCCGGAGCCAGCCTGTTGAGCTTCGACCGCTTGCTTTCGAGCAACGTCACTGGCCTGCATACCCGGCAATTCGGGCAATTCATCCATGTCGAGTGTCGGTGTTTGTTCGGCTACTTCGCCGCCCATCGCTGCTGCCGCGGCATCTTCTGCGGTCTCAGGGCTTTGGATGTCGGACTGCTCGAGATACGGCTTTTCATTAGCCGCCAAATCCGCGTTCACCAAGACGATCCCACCCGTCTGGACGGTTTCCTCACCGATCCCCTTCGGTACTTGGTACAAGAGAAACGAAACGAGCAGAAACATCACGACATGAAAGGTCACTGACGAAGCCCAGCCCCACGTATCTTGAGGGCGATTCGCATATTGTTGGTAATCGTAATCCGAAATTGAGTCTTCTGCCATCTCGAAATGCTCCTCGATCCATTTCCCCTGGATTTGAAATGGTCTTTCCAGCCCCTCTATTCTACTCGCCGACCCAAGTTCTGGCACGCAGTACTTTTCTAGATCCAGCCGTTCATGATAGCAGCTGGTTCCGATTGTACAGTCAACAGATCATTGCTCGAGCAAGCTCTGCGGAGTGGTCAAACGCAATCAACCGCACGAGCAGAACTTGGTTGCGTGGGCATCGGTCCAATCAAGCGCCGCTCCGCGCGGCCGCACGATTCGGAACGTTCGTGCGACCCATCATGTCCGTCCGCCAAATTACTTGGCAAACGGATCGTTCAGCTTTTCCAACCGGTCGTTATAGTCGGCGGCCTTGTCTTTCAATTTTTCGGCAGCTTCCAAGGCTTTCCCGTAAGCCGAAGTCGCCGGGGCCTTCGTTTTGGGCGGTTCTTCGACGGGTTTGTTGGTTTGACTACCCGGCGGCGGCGAACATCCGAGGGTCGCCAGCACCACTAACAGCCGAATGAGCCGCGAAGGTATTGAGTGTCGAATCCAAGATTCCCGAAAAACCGTGTCGTCGTTCCAGTTCATGAGTCCGTCTCCAATGTCTTCCACGCTTTTGCTAAATAGGGCCCCAGGTCTTCGGCGTTCATCGCCTGCTGCCCCAATTCAGCAGCCGCCAAATCACCAGCCAATCCATGAACATAAACCGCCCGCCGCACCGCGATCGGTAGTTCCGATTGATTGGCCAAACAGGCGACCATCACGCCCGTCAAACAATCGCCACTGCCACCGGTCGCTAAACCGGGATTCCCGGTCGGGTTTCGCCACAACTCGGTACCGTCCGTCATGCGGGTATTCGGGCCTTTCAGTACGATCCAACTGCCCAGGAGCTTCGCTATGGCCATCACACGTTCATCCGACGGTATCGCAGCCGCGACATCCGCTGGATCGCCGAGGATGCCCGCGATGGAGGATTGCAACCGACCATATTCGCCCTGATGCGGCGTTAGGACTCGGACGAATTTCGCAGCAACGTTCGCCGCTTTTGGCGACAATTGGATGCGCCGCTGACTCATCGCTTGTGCGACCGCATACAATGCATCCGCATCCAAAACCAAAGGACATGGACAATTCAGGAACAACCAAACAACCAACGCCGCCGCGCCGGCCGAACGTCCCAATCCCGGCCCAACCGCCACAGCATCAAAGGCCGCCAAACGAGGTTCCAAAATCGATCTCGCTGCCCAAGAAACTTGGCCACGGGATGTCTCGGGGAGCGGCAGGGTCATAGCGGCCGGATGTGCCATCGCGATTTGCGTTAGGACACTCGTGGGGGTCGCGACGGTTACCAAGCCAGCTCCGCTGCGTAAACAAGCGCCGGTCGTCAAAACCGCGCACCCGACATCCCGCGCGAGCCGGCAATGATCAGGACTCGTCCGAAATGCCCTTTGTGAGCATCGGGCGCTCGGCGCGGTAAACGCAAATCGTCGGCCCTATTCATGGCCTAGTTAGCGCCCAATTCAACACACACGATCTCTTCATCGTTGCGGACATACATGCGTGTACCGGCAAAGGCGGGATGACTCCACACCACTTTTCGACTGCCCGTTCGGCTGGTCGGTTCCAAGATCTTGGCGCGGTCCAATTCTTCGCAACCTTCGGGCGACAGTTTGGCGATGATCAATTCGCCTGTTTCGATAAACATAAAGAATTTGCCGTCACCTTGGACGATAAATCCCGTCCCAGAATTAACGGGTCGGCCATTGTTGGCCGTGACCATCGATTCCCATACTTCCTTGCCGGACTTCAAATCGCAACATTTCAGCGGACCTCGCTCACTCACGCCGTAAATGTGACCATCGACAATGAGGGGTGGGTTATGGTCCGAGTGGATTCCTCCGCCACGCCAAATTTCTTTGGGCGACTTGGCGTCCTTCCCGAGTTCGATCAGGAGCGACGTCCCCTGCAGCGCAGTCGCCAGAACTTGATTCCCAGTTTGAATCGGCGCGATGATTGGCATTTCGTATGCGGGTACCAAATCAAACGACCAATAAACTTCGCCAGTATTGGGGTTCAAACCGTTGATCGCGTGCGAGTGCCAAATAATCAACGTGCGAATCCCGTGCGCCTCGACAATGGTCGGAGGGCAATATCCTTGAACGGGGGCCGATAAACTCCTCCAGAGTTCTTTGCCGGACAGTTTATCAAACGCGACCGCAACGCTACCTTCGCCGCCGACCACGCAATACAAGGTATTTCCGTCAACCAAGGGATGCGCCGCAAATCCCCAATGGGGAGCGCTTTCCAAGTTGTATTCGGCTTTGAGGTTTTTCTCCCAAACCACTTTTCCGTTCGTCAAATCCAAACACTTCAAATTACCTTCCGCGCCCAACGTGTAAACGCGGTTATCATCAATCACCGGCGTGGCTCGTGGGCCATTGGGATACGAGATCAAGTAACTGCACTTGTATTCGTGATTCCACAAGACCTTCCCGCTGGCTGCATCGAGACATTGCACGCGTTCGCTACCCTCCAGCGCGCTTTTAGTGCCAGGGTTGGGGGTGGGGTCTCCTTCGGTGCGAACAAAGTCCATGACGACGACTTTTCCACCGGCAATGGACGGACCACTATAGCCGTTAGCAACCTTTTGCCGCCAAACGAACTTGGGCCCTTCTGCGGCGAACTTGTCGATCGTCCCCGACGTTTCCCAGCGACCATTTCGCAGCGGCCCTTGCCATTGGTTCCAATCCTGGGCCAATAACTGGTTGGGAACGCCCAGTGCAAACGTCCCGAGCAAGATCGACACCAAGAATCGCAACCGGCGCCAAGCAACCAGTTCCAAAACGTCCACGACACACAACGACGAGCAACTCATGGGCGAACTCCGATCAGACCCGGGGACTTATCCGGCAAGAAGTGCCGTGTCGTTATTGTCGCCTGCCGAAATCAGATTGCAAGCGGATTGAAACCTGTCGAGCGAATATGGCCGAGCAAACATTGTCGAGCAAACATTGTCGCCGTGGATCGCTCCGCGGTCCAACGGATGATTCGCCAACATGGTCGTGGACCGTTCCGCGGTCCAACGATAATTCGCCAACATGGTCGTGGACCGTTCCGCGGTCCAAAGCTGATTCGCGGGCATGGTCGTGGACCGCTCCGCGGTCCAACGCTGGTTCGCGGAGCGAACCACTACATTCCCGTCGGACCCGGCCAACGAACATCCAATTGATCCTCCAGGAATTTGATTCTGGATTGAAGTTGTTCGATCATTGTCCGGAGTTCACTGTCCGGCGATTCACTGCCCGACCTACGGGGTTTGGACTCCGAGACCGATTCGTCATCCGCCGAACTAGCGTGTTCCGATTCTTGGCCTGTATAACCGACATACTTCTGCTTCAATTCGGCTTTTTCGGTGTCTTGATAGAGGTTGTGCGTCACGATCTGTCCGCGACCAGCGGGCGTCAAATATTGAATCAAATCTCTCGCGAGCAGGTCATGGAGCAGCTTTTGAAGTTCGCCCAAGTCGGCGATGGGCTCCATGCGTGAAGCTCGAGTTCGAAGTTCCCCCAAAGTTTGTTCGCCGCGCAACAAGAGTTCGGTCATGATCGCCGCTTCAACTTTGCTTAGTCCAAGCCATTGATAAGCGTAGTGCCGAACCTTGGGGACTCGGCCGTTGCCCTGTACCAAGGCAACCGCCCCAATCCCCTTTAGATAATCGACGGTTTCTTCGATCTGTTCTTGACTGTAATTATTGATCGGATTTCGGTTGCTTTTTTGATTGCAACCGGTCGTTAAGGCCAGAAGGGTCAATGGGTACGCGTCGGGGGTGGTTTTGGATTTTTCAATCAAGGTCCCCAGCACACGTCGCTGTCGCGCCGTCAAAGGCTTCCACGCGGGAGTTGTACCCGCTTCGTTGGTTGTTGATCCGTCCATAAGTTCCTTCCAAATCAATCGATATTGAACAAGGCGTCGACGTATCGTTCCACATCAAATGGAGCAATGGCATCGGCGGTTTCCCCGAAGCCAATAAATTTCACTGGGAGATTAAACTCTTTGCGAATCGGAATCGCCACACCACCTTTGGCCGTGCCGTCCAACTTGGCCAGAATAATTCCGGAACAACCAGCCGCATCCGAGAAGCCCCGCGCTTGACTAATGGCATTTTGCCCAGCGGTCGAATCAAGCACCAAGAGCGTTTCGTGGGGAGCGCCCGGGACTACCTTGTCGATCACTCGTCGAATCTTGGCCAACTCTTGCATCAAATGGGATTGCGTCTGCAACCGGCCCGCCGTGTCGACAATACAGACATCGGCGTGATGATCCACAGCGTGTTTGACGGCGCGATACGCCACACTGGCCGGGTCCGATCGATCTTCGCCCGTCACAATGTCGGCCCCAATTCGGCCGGCCCATTGCCGAAGTTGTTCGACGGCTGCCGCGCGGAATGTATCGCCAGCACCCAAGACGACTGACTTGCCATCTTGTCGGAACATATTAGCCAGCTTTGCAATGGAAGTCGTTTTGCCACTGCCGTTCACTCCAACGACCATAATCACGGATGTACCCTGATCCGCCAACGTGAGCCGGACCTCCTCCTGCTTCATGATGTCGCGAATAGTCATTTTGGCCGCGTTGATCAACTCGTTCAAATGAACTTTGCGGCCGCGATACTGCGAGTGAATCGCGGTACGAATTTCGGTGGCAGCCGCCACGCCCATATCCGTTTTGATCAAGTGGGCAAACAGTTCCTGTAAGAACTCGTCGTCGACCAACCGTCCATCGCGACCGACCAAATCGCGAATATCCGTATTTAGAACCTGGGCAGTTTTTCGAATCGCGGATCGAAACCAACCCATCAGTCCACCGGAGGACTCCTCTTCGACGGGTTTCGCCACGGGCTTTTCCGTGGTTGGCCGCCGCGAGATTTTGGCGGCCAAATCGACCGGTTGGGTCGGTGCCTTTTGTTCCACAAACGGGACATGAGCCCGCGGAGGTGGTTCGGTCGGTGGAGGACTGCTACTCGCAGGGACGGTAAACGTTGGGGACAATTCGGGTTCGCTTGCGAGCGAATTTTTGTTTGTCACTTCCGTCAACGGAACAGGAGTTGTCGGGCTCCCGACCCCGGGCTTCACGACCTCCGCGACGGCATTCGCCGACACCTCCATCGCTGACTTCTCGATTGCCGACTCATCGGGAATTTTTTCACCAGCCCCTGACACTCGCGCGACCGGTGGCGCTGATTTGGT
>JAEUIP010000281.1 GCA_016795075.1 Planctomycetaceae bacterium
CGCATTTTGCCGCTTTGCGGCTCAGGCCATTCGGCGGCTCAGGACATTTGGAGTCTTGGCAGATTCGACGCTAGGGGTTCTCGGATTAACCAAGGTCCGACTCGCCCAAATCGGGAAGTTATTTCCAGACAATTCCTTAGTGTTTTCAGCCGCAAGCAAATCACACCGCCGCGCTGCGTCGACTCGCATGCATCTCCAGTCGCTCCACCCTCGAGGCCATTTACGAAGATTCTTGGGCGGCCGACGGTTCTGGTTCGTGTTTCAGTTTCTTTAGCGAGACCGGTTCGCACAGTCGTTTCTTATCGCTGGAAAATCGCAGGCAATCGCGACACAAGTACCCCGTCGCCGCATCTTCCGCTTCACGCAAGGCAGCCAGGGCAGCATCGAAATGCCGAGCGATGTCTTTTCGCTTGAGTTCGCACAGGGTCTTCATCGAAGTTCGACATCCTGAAACGGAAACGTTTCGTCGATGTCGGCTTGGCACAACTGGACGATGAACGGGACCAAGCGAGTCTTCAAGACTTCCATCAGCCGCTCGCCTTTTTCCGGCGAGGCTTCGTGGGGGTTCCCCGAACCGCTGTTCTGGGTCAATAGGTGCCAGGGACGCGTGATCGAGACCCAACTTTTTTGCAAGGCTTCGAACCGGAACGGCCGGGTCGCGCCACTATCGGCGGCTAAACTCCCGTCGGAGTTTTTGGCAACCAAATGCGGATAGTATCGCAACATAAAACTGGTCTCTAACTCGCCGGCATGATCTTCTTTGTTCGTAAAGATTTCGAAGTAGATGTCGCTCAAGCAGGTGTACCACGAGCAGAGGAAGAGGTGAACTTTCGTCCGGGTGGCCAACTCGCGAAGCACCGGTTTGAAGTCGTTTCCGCCGTGACTATTCAAGATGATCATTTTGCGAATCCCACTTCGTTCGACGCTTTCCACCAGGTCGGCCAATACCAATTGCAAGGTCGAAGGGTTGAGATTCATGGCCAGCGGAAAACGACTCAAGTTGGTCTCGGTGCCATAGGGCATGGTCGGCAGGAGCACCGGCCGAGCGCCCTGAGTCCAAGCGTGTTCGCACAAAGTCTCGCCAATCAGGGTCCCTTCGTACCAATCGGTGCCGTAAGGCAAGTGCAAGTTATGAGGCTCGGTGGCGCCCATCGGCAGCACCGCCAATTGGTAGGCGTTGTCTTTCAAGTACTGGTATGGGGTCTCGGCCAAGACCCAAGGTCGAGCGGATGGGGAGTTCATGGGCTGTCTCGCTAGGAAGATCAAGTGTGACAATGGCTTGGGTGCAGGCAGTTTGCTACACCGACGACTAACGGTGGAAACGACTTGTCCAAGGATTGCAGTGCGATGTCATGGCAGTTTTGGCCCTGCAGGCTTTTCGATCCACTCGGCCATTTCATGCCACGCGTCAATTTGCGCCGCTAGTCCAAAACCGAGAGTCAGTCTAACGACCAATGGGTCGCTTGTCGAAGGCGGCAAGGGGCTCGTTGTCCGGATCCGACACGCGAGCGGGCTTGTTCGATGGTTCGTGCGCAGATTACAATCGTAGGGGCCAAGAGGCTCTCCAGCGACGAGTCATCGAACAACGGGACGTTCACATTCGACTAGGCCAGGGAATCGGTGCAAACACGCAATTTATTTGAATACGTCACGAGGCCTGAGGGCTCGTATGACGAGATGTTTGATGCCGAGGGTCATGTCCGCGAGAACTGGCGACCGCTACAGTCGGAACTGAACCGGCTCGGGCCGCTCGAACTGCAACGCCGAATGCAGCAGGCGGACGAACAAATTGCCAACCATGGCGTGACCTTCAACCCGTACGATCTTTCCGAGGGCGCCTCTCGTCCGTGGAGTTTTGATGCCGTCCCGGTTCTTTATTCCGCCGAGCAATGGCGTGACATCGGAGCGGGGCTAGAGCAACGAGCTCGTCTGATGGAGCTGATCTTGCAGGACTTGTTTGGACCGCAAGACCTGATCAAGTCGGGCATTGTGCCACCCTACTTCTTGTATGCTCATCCTGGATACCAGCCGGCATATCATGGGCTGGCGCGGCCCGGACAACATTATCTGACTCTCTACGCTGCGGACTTGGCTCGCGATTCATCGGGTAAATTATGGGTCACCGGTGATCGCACGCGTGCTCCGTTTGGCTTGGGTTATGTTTTGGAGAACCGACTGATCGCGGCCAACTTGTTTCTGGATGCATTTCAAGCGTGTCGCGTCCAGCGTCTGGCCAGTTTCTTCCAAGCGCTTCATCGCACGTTGGTCGCGGCGGCTCCCCAGGGCAACGCCAATCCACACATTGTGGTATGGACCAAAGGGCCAGGCAGTCGTTCGTTTTTCGAAGACGCGTATTTGGCGCGGTACTTGGGCTACACGTTGGTGCAGACCGACGACTTGGCCGTTCGCAACAATCAACTGATGTTGAAGACGTTGGGTGGATTGTTGCCTGTGGACGTCTTGTGGCGACGGGTCAACGACGAAAACTGCGATCCGGTGGAATTGCATTCCAGCACCGGGGGTGTGGCCGGTCTACTCGAGGTCCTGCGGAGTGGCAACGTCGCGATTGTTAACGGCTTGGGCAGCCGCTTGGTCGAGTCCCCGCTGTTGGCGGTGTGGTTGCCGAAGATTGCCGAGTACTTTTCGTTGGGGCCGCTCCAGCTGCCGACCAAGCCGACGTGGTGGTGCGCCGACGAGAACTCGTTCCATTGGGTCATGGCCCATTTGCATGAGGTCGTGATTCTGCCCGCCTTTCGCATGGGCAATGTTGCACCGTTGTACCCCGCCGACATGAGTCAAGCAGAGAAGCAAGCGTTGGTCCATCGGATTCGTTCGCAGCCCGCAGCTTTCGTCGCTCAGCAAAAGATCGAACGCTCGACGACTCCCGTTTGGAATGGGGATCAGGTGAAGCATTGGCCGTTGGCCCTGCGTGGTTTTGTGTTGGGTTCGGAAGGTGGCCACCGCACGCTGCAAGGTGGTTTGGCTCGGGTCGCGTGGAAACCGCAGCTCTTGGACCAATCGCCAACGAGCGGCGAAAAGAGCCAAGACGTCTGGATCCAAGGACATCGCTCGGCGCCGCCCACGGATGCCGCGTCCTCGACGGCCGGACCGATCACGCTCAAACGCAGTGGCACGGAACTACCCAGTCGCGTGGCCGACTCGTTCTTTTGGTTGGGTCGGAACATCGAGCGAGCGGAATTTGGAGCGCGGCTGATGCGGATCGCGCTGCAATTGTTGCTCAATGAACGTGAGGGCATTCTCGAGGGTTCTCGAGTCCTGCGGGCGTTGGCGGAAAGCGGCCAAATCGAGCCCGACTTGATTGTGCCCGGTATGAAAGAAACACTGCCGGTCCTAACGAGTAGCCTGCCTAGAAGTTTGTTCAGCGATGATCTACCGATGGGGTTCCGCAGTTCGTTGGATCACGTGATTCGTCTGAGTGCGGGGCTGCGGGATCGATTGTCGACCGATTCATGGCGGATCATCAACCGCATGGACGCTTTGTGTGCGCGGCGACCAGCCAGTGACTTGCCCGATGTGGCGGATGCCACCGAATTATTGGATATGTTGATCAGCATCATGTCGGCGTTCTCGGGCTTTGTCGCCGAGAACACGACCAGAACCCTAGGGTGGCGGTTCTTGGACTTGGGACGCCGCATCGAACGAGCCCAACAAACGGTTTCGTTCCTAGAAGTCATGTTCGGTCAAACGAATCAGTTCGGCGGGCTAGTCATCGAATCGGCTTTGCAAGTTCTGGACTCGCTGATGACGTATCGCTTGCGCTATTTGACGACCTTGCATCCGGTCGCGGCGTGTGATTTGTTGCTGCACGATCAATCGAACCCACGTTCGGTCGCTTATCAATTGGACATGATCGAACTGCATGTGAGTCACTTGCCCAGCGACCCTCAACAGGCGGAAATCCGCGTGGATCAACGACTGGCGGTCGCCATGAAACATTCCGTGCGCATGACCTCGCCGGAGAAGTTGATGGTGACCGACGACGACCAGCGACCAGAACTTCAACAACTGTTGCAGCGTTTGAACGACCAGTTGTCGGAGCTGTCGCAAACGGTCTCGAGTCGCTATTTGGTTCATGCGCCGCTGCAGCGTCACTTTGCCAGCCTCCTGGCCCAACACGATTCTCAAAGACGTGACGAGTCCGAGTAACCTAGCGAGCCCCACCAACGAAGCGAGGAACAGAAGTGGAATGAAGTACCGGATTGTGCACACCACCAACTACGAATACGAATCGACGATCAGCGTCAGTCACAACCGCGTGATTTTGACGCCGCGCGATGGAGCTTGGGTTCGTAGTTTGTGGCATCGCTTGACGGTTCATCCGGCTCCCCAATGGTCGGTCAAACGGAACGATGTATTTGGCAATTTGGTACATGTGTTTGGAATTGAAGAAGGACATTCGCAGTTGACGGTGACAGCTGCCAGTCAAGTAGAAGTGCGCGGCCAAGCCTTGCACGCAAAGGTGGACTCGCCAGCGTGGGAAACTTTGGTGGCAGACCCAACGGTGCGGTTGAATGGCGACCACTCTGATTTGGAGGTGGTGCCGTTTCGCTTTCGCTCGCCTCGGATCGAGCCGAGCGAGTTATTTGCACATTATGGTCGCGCCAGTTTTGCGGTGGGGCGACCGATCTTGGAAGCGGCCGCTGGGCTAAACGCTCAGATTTATCATGACTTCAAGTACGATAAAGACTCCACCGATGCGCAGACTCCGATTGAAAAAGCGTTTGCACTGAAACGGGGAGTTTGCCAGGACTTCGCACAAATCCAAGTGGCGGTCTTGCGTTCGTTGGGGTTGGCCGCGCGGTACGTGAGTGGTTATCTGCGGACGATGCCGCCGCCGGGCAAGGAACGCTTGGTGGGCGCCGATCAATCGCACGCATGGGTGTCATTGTATTGCGGGCGCGAACTTGGCTGGGTCGATTTGGACGCGACGAACAACACATTCTGCGGGCTTGATCATATTCCAATCGCTTGGGGCCGCGATTATTCGGACGTCATTCCTTTTCGCGGCGTCTTCTTGGGCGACGGCCGCCACAAGTTGGAAGTCTCGGTCGATGTTTGTCCGATAGAATGAGGTCGGCGTATCCGACAGATCCGAGCGACGCTTCTTAGCGGCCGAGGATCGATGCCAGACCCTGTTTAACCCGCGATGGGGCGGCCAAGATCTCGGACTTGAGCCAATCGCGCAAGTTATCCGCGCGGGGGCTCACGTTTTGCGGTTGGATTCCGGTTTTCCGCAACAAGCGATTGAAGCGATAGACTCGGTCGCGGCGGATGGAGCTTGGGGTGCGGAAGTTGATGCTGATCGAGACGGACACTTCGTCCAAGGTCCGCACCCAGTGTGGTGCGGTTGTTGGCACGTAAACGCCTTGCCCAGGTGACAACTCGAACAATCGATAGCGATTAAAAAACTCGGGGGCGCAAGGTGTTCGTTTGTTCTGTGCTAAGAAGTTTTCCAGCGCAACTTCGGGCATGACATCTCGATCGGCCACGTCATAGACCGCAAAGTCTTTTCGGCCGCGAACTTGCAAGAAGAAGTTTTGCTCGGGATCGTAGTGAAATGGCGTGTAGGCCCTAGGTGGACTGATGAAGATAAAGCTCTCACGACCGGAAATTGGACCGGACACGGCTTCGATTTGTTCTTGCAATTGATCCAAGATATCGTGCACCAAAGTTCCGTAAATCGCGTCGGTCTCGACGTTGCGCAACACAATCACACGATTTTGGGCTTCAATATTCAGAATCATCTCTTCCGTGGACATTTCGTCCATCGAGGTCGCGTGTTGGTAGTGATCGCCGGTCTCGTGCGTTCCGAACTCTTGTTTGGCAAACACATACTCGCGCTGCAAGGGTGGCAAACGTTTGGCTAGAGCGACGAGATTTTGCAGTTCCAACAACGGATGGCTCTGCAGTGAATGCGACAATTCGTAAGGCCGTAAATCCACGTTCTGCCGAAACAACTCGGATTGAATTTCGATGGGGGACGACTTGAACGGAACGACGTTGAGGATTTTGTTCATCGGGAACCCAGACGAATGGAAACGGAAGATTCGATACGGCCATCCAACCTGCCTGCATGGGCGGCCAATAAGCAAGCTTAGGTTGAACGGAAACGGTTGGCTCAAAATTTACCGCAACAACCTGCTCGGGTTAGCCCAATAAGAGATTGAGGAATCGATACAACCGATGGAATCGAAAACAAGCAATGCGGGCTCAAATGCACGCATTTCATCGCTCGCGGGCGGTCAAGGGTTCGTCCGGTCCTAGTCGCAAGACGGCATTGGGGGCTCGGTTGCGGTGTTGCTTTACATGGGCCGGTCGATCACCTAGACTAGAGAGCCGGTCGGAACGACCATCCCGCCTTTGCGAAGGAGTGCATCCTCCTCGCTACTTCCCTCCACTTTCGATGCCGAAATTCCTAATGAACCGTCTGAAAATTATTCTAGTCAGTTTCTTTGTGGCGTTGGAGCTGATGGGATTGCCGAGCTCGACGTTGGGCTGGGTTGGCAACCCTATGCAGAAAACTTCGCCGGTTGATGAACCCGTGACTTTCAATCGGGATGTGCGATCGATTTTGTCGACGGCCTGTTTTCGTTGTCACGGTCAGGATGCGGAACATCGGGCTGCGGACTTGCGATTGGACCAAGCAGACGGGGCAGTCGGAACGCAGGAAACAGGTGCCGCGTTTGTGCCGGGCGACGCTGCCAACAGCGCTGCGTGGCAACGGATCACTTCTTCTGATCCCGAGTTGATCATGCCACCTCCTTCGGCCAATCGTCAATTGAGCGACGATGAAAAAGAAACCTTGAGACGCTGGATCGAACAGGGGGCCAAGTACGAACGACATTGGGCGTTTGAGCCAATTCTACCAAATCCGACTTCGACGGAGCTACCGGAGACCGTGAAGCCTCGTGCTTGGATCGACGCGGCGTTGAATCGTGAGGCCACGAAACGACAACTCGCCATCAATGGCAGGACGGATCCGCGCACGCTTGCGCGTCGGGTCGCGTTTACTTTGACTGGACTGCCCCCCACGTTGACAGATGTCGAGAAATTCGCGCAAAACCCAACGGCCGAGGCTTATGAAGCCTATGTCGATCAGCTGTTGGAGTCGCCGCATTATGGTGAAGAGATGGCCCGACACTGGTTGGATGTCGCTCGCTATGGTGACACGCACGGTTTGCATTTGGACAATGACCGGTTGA
>JAEUIP010000282.1 GCA_016795075.1 Planctomycetaceae bacterium
CCATCATCAACATCAACACATACAACTGACGGGCAAATGCCGAGCGAGCCAAGAACTGATCCGTATCGGTCCCAGACGGGAGTTGGCCATCGTTGTCAAAATCCAAATCAACGGGAGTTCCGGCCAATACATTGATCGTCACAGCCGTTTGAGCCGAACCACTTTCGACTCCTCCGCCCAAGAACGGATCGCCGTGATCATCCAACGTCAAAGTGCCATTCTCATCAACGCCGTTGCCGAAGCGTCGATGCAAGTTAAACGGTAAACCAGAAACGATGTCCTGTCCCAACATTGCCAAGACTTGTTGTTCTACCGCGCGAACCACATCGGTGGCTGCCGGCGTAATCAACGCCCCGGTCGGTTGAAAGTGGCTGATTCCAGCGGCCACTTGCGTCGTGTTCCCCGACAAATCGCGGACCAACAAATGGCGTCGCAAAACACCGGCCAAGTTCGAAGGTAGGGCCGGGACTTCGAAGCTGTGGGTCGTCAGTTGACGACGTGTCGCTTCGTTACTTGCGATGGAATTCAACAACGACCCCAAGATCTCACGCCGATTCAACGGAGCCGCGTTGGCATCCGAACGCAAATTCATCGCACCCGCCAACACTTGAGCAAAGTCAGCATCGTATGCCCGTAACAAGGCTTCCAAGTCGCTGGCGTTAAAGGGTTGGTCGACATCCGGGTTGCCCGGGGGTGCCTGGACCGGCGTTAATGTGGCGTAGTTGAAGTAGCGATAGGGTGACCCTTCAGCAAACAGGTTGAACTCGTAGGGAGTATCAACAATTTGGGTCAACAGTGGCGAGCCCGATTGGGCAAAAGGCAAACTCATGCCCGGACTTCCCGGCGGGACCACATAGCCCGGCAGGACCGAAGCACCGGTCGGTTGAAACACCAGTTGATTTTGGTAGTCGGTGGGACTGCTGTTGACGCCACCCGTTAGACTGGGCAGGACGTTATCCAGGAATCCAAACCACCGAGCGGCATGCAGCGGGTTGGCAAAACCTTGCAAATCGGGGGCACCCAGTCCTGGACCACCGCCTACCGGCAATCCATAACGCGATTGCAGGACGTACTGCAGATTCACGTTGCCCAAAATGGGAGAGAGTGGAATATCCGCCGGCCCGTAACCTTGTCCGTACGGCACTCCGTTGGCCGACAGCGGACTGCCACTACGAAGAAGTTCGGCGATGGTTCCGTGCGCATTCAAATTCAAACGACCATCCAGGTCTTCAATCTTGACTGCCACCAGCGGTTTGACGCGTGTTCCGTTCGGCATCGCGATCGGAGCGAGCCCGATGTCGATCCAAATCGAGTCGTTGTGACCGTCGCCATCGGTGTCAACATCCAATCCCGAATTCAAAGCAAGGTTCAAAGTGTTAAGGGTCGTTGGATCATTGCCCAATAGCCCATGAATCAAATGTTGCCAATGTTCGGTCGATGCACTATTGAACCCGTTTTCGCCAAAGTACGTTGCCGATGGAAACGTCGAGTTTGGCACACGGGCCGGATTGGCATAACTGCCAGGCACGAAGTACCGTGCGTTTGGATTTGATCCGGTAAAGTTCGGATTCTCGAGCGGGCTCGGACGCAGAGCAATCTTCGCGGTATCACGCAACAGTTGCCACGTTGTTACCGCCGGATCAATGACTTGCGTCGCAAAGCCATTGTAGCGATGGAACGACGGAACTTGCCGGAATTGTTCCGGGAAGGCTGTCGACCCGCGAGCATCTCGAGCCAAGAAGAAGTTTCGGTTTTGCAGCAGCGTCCCGTTATCTTCACTGACCACGTCATACGTCTCGTTCGACTCGGTGGCCGTTCCATCAAATGGACGGCCATTGATGACGAATCGCGTACCACTCATTTGAGCAATTTGATCGGTACCAAATGACCAACTTCGTTCTTGGCTCTGAACCAGAACAAAAAAATGACATTCCACATTCTCTGGCTGCACAACTGGATTGGCACCTAACAACCGAAACTTGTACTCCAAGATCGGCATCGACACACCGGCCAATGGACCTTCCGCAAAGGTCAAGTACCGTCCCATAAAGTCGTCACGTGAAGCACGAATCAAAGCTCCAATCGAAGCCAAGTTCGCGCCGGGCTGGTTGCTGGCGGTCAATTGAACCCGGAGAACTTGATTGGAGTACCCTGGGTCCACGGCGACCAAATCACAGGTTCCGGTAAATGCGCCCGAGCCATCATTGATCGCGTAAGGTTCCACCCCGTATTGATCACCCAACAACGAGTGACCACGGAGAATGTGGCCTGCCGCGACATCGCGCAACAGCATATAAAAAACGTCGTCCGCGACGTTGGTGACCTTGAGCTGTTCGGTACGTTCGATTCGCAACTTGCGGTCACTGGTCCGCATGTATGAAGTCGACATCGCGACAAAGGTCGTCGCAAACAAGAAGAAGACCACGATCAGGCTGATCACGAAAAGTAAAGCCACACCGCGACGAGAATTTTGACGGCTTGGTTGTGATCTGCGATTCATCGCTCGAATCTCCAAAGTGTTTTGTACACAGGGGGTCTCCACCGTCAAATGAAGGTGGCTACAGGGGGCTCCACCGTCTGGCGACAATGGCTAGGTGGCGTCTACCGTTTGGTGACGGAAACGCGAATCAATACTCCGTCGTTCCTAGACGGACTTCTACTTCACGGATATCTACAGCGTCCTGCACATAAATCGCGCGGGTTGGCATGATTGGATGCGGCTGCGGAACGCTGGTTAAAGACGGGGCTGCAAACGGAGCGCCCATCATGCCCACAAAATATCGTGTCGATGGGTTCGCCGGATCGGGATCCGAACTGCGGATTTGATAAGGCCGAGCATGCTCCCAATAGTAGACATTCACGCCGGCACCGTTTTGGTACCACGGAACCAAAATCAACCATCCACGGCTCGCTAGGTTACCTTCCGGTCGGCCAGAACCTGCCGCAGGATTGAAGTCGACTTCTTCCAAAACCAAATCCATCACTCCACCTGGTTTGCGGATGACGGTGGGAGTCGCGGAGCTTGGATCAAGTACATTGAACACACGATCCACATTGGTTGTCTCAAAGCGTCGATTTGCAACGACGACGCTCATCAGCCGATGTACGGACGTCCCAGGTTGGTTCGTCGGCAGTACCAAACACAATGCCGATTTGGAACCATCAGTCTCCCGACGAACGGCGGCATTGGTTGCCAAGTCGCGAATAAACGCTTGCGAAGGGGGCACGAGATCACTGGCCGCGGACACCGTCTTCAGCATCGTCCTTTGACCCATCATCAATTCCGCCATCGCCGCACCCGCTGGAAGTGTTGCGCCAGGCGCTCGCCGAACCGAAATTCGATCGGTTGGCAAAACGGTGGCTGCACCGCTCGTAAACGGAAATACGTTGATCACCGAAGTGTTGGTTGTAGGCAGCGCCGCGTTGATGTTCGGAGCGGAAATCAACATCGGGTCCAAACAGTAGGTCCCCTGAGGACTTGCGGTTACCGGAACATAAGCATTCAAACCGACGTCCCAACGCACCCAGCGATTGGTATTCAGGGCTCCAAAACTCTTGGCTCGTTCAACGACATTCGTTGCATTTTGCCGAGTAGCTTCATTCGAGACGCCGATTTGGCTCATTCGTGAGGCCAACGGCACCAAGACCAATACCCCAAAAACGCCGATGGCTGCCACGGCAATCGAAGACAAAACTTCGATGAGTGTTAGCCCGTTCCGATAGGATTCTCGCGGTAGCATGTTTCTCATGATCAAGCTAGTTTTCATAGGTTAACGCTCCGAAACACTTCCCGCGACTGCGACATGCGCCAAATCCAGATTCACTCCGACCTGAGCCTTAACGACTTTCGGCGTTGACGTCTGGGCGCCCAACATGATCCAGTAGTCGTTTGGCATGACTGGGGAATCCAACGGTAATGCCAATCGCTGTTGCACGTTGTCCTCACCAATCAACAAGAACAATGGTGACAGAGGGTAGATGGGGCCCAAACGCGCGATCTTGTTCGAGTTGGCCACCATGACCGACCCAGCAGCGGTGTATCGCGGGCTCATGACCATGGCGCGAGTAATCCTGCCACCGGCCTCAAATTCAATCCGAGGGAAATACTCCGCCCGAACGGGACTGTTTTCATTCTTGACAAACGAAAACGTCGGGTCCTGCAACTCGTTGGTGACGGCCGCCGCTATCGTTGCATCACTCAACGCCCCCAAATTTTCATTGAAGGCAAACTGAATGTGTCGTGGAGAGTTCTGAAACGGGACCCCGTCGAACAAGAACGTGTCCTCTTCGCCAAACCCCGAGCCGCCGAGGTAGATTGCCATGCCTTGCGGTAAGTCCAAATAATTGAGTTCGTCCAACATTGGCGGTTGCGAAATCTCAAAGGCCAATAAACGCGAAACAAACTGCCCGGGACTTCCTCCTGCAAAATTCGGGATATCCGCTGGGTCGGCCGGACCAGTCGCTGGATAAAAGACACGATCCGCCGGCCAAAACTGGGCCGTGCCGCCTCCACCCGCCCGTTGCGGAACCGTTGCCGCTGCCGCCGTCCATCCATTGTGGGGTGCCGCAACGACATCAAACTCTGAACCGCCGCCAGCTGGCAACAATCCCGAACGTTGTAAACCAATCGAGCTTAGCGGCGTTTGGGGATCCAAACGGCAATAGACTTTGGCCACCGGGCCCATATTGGAAACACCTGCCGGCATTTGGAACGACTGGTAGACAAGATACTTCTCCGGTCGATCGCGCAAGGTCATGTATTCGTACGGTCGGATGCGCGAGGCATCCGCGTTGTACAAATAGAATACCTCAAACGACATCGCACCCGGCATCACGGGTGGTGAACCGCCGGGGACACCTGGCAGAATAACCGTTTCGTTCGGAGCTTTGATTGCATACGCGGTTTCCGACTCGCCCCGATACATCGGCCGAGGCCGTCCACGATACAGGCGGTAACAGAAGTTCGGAGCGTTGATATTGCGTTCGAAATAAACGTACGACTTGCCGTCGCGTTCGGCTGCTGCCGCCGCTTCCATCAAGAAAGATCGCACGGTTTGAGTCGCCATCGACACGCGATTGTCATTGGTCGTCAATCGCACGATCGGAATCGCCACGGCCATTACGGCGACCATGATCCCAATGACGATCAACAATTCGACTAAAGTCACACCGGCACGAGTCCACGAATACTGTCGGGAGCCACTGCAGAATCCCTGATCTCGCCAATTCACTTTGTCTATCATTTCAATTTCCATTCTCGGCAAAACGTTGAAACATCGTGTCGACACGAATTAAAACGTTGCCACGGTGAAATCAAACGACCGCGGGTCGCTGGCATTGTCCGGATCAAAAGACGGAGTCACGTTACTGCTATACAGGACCACGCGAATACGTTCGGGTGTAAACACTTCAGGTGTAAACGCCGTCGGTCGGAATGTTTGGCCATCATTCATCTGGAATTGGGTCATCCACGCGGTGTATTGGTCCAGAGGGATGTTGAACAGCCCTTCGCCCGGAGTCGCTGGTGCAATTCGTTCTACGGGGACTCGCAATTCCAAGCGGAAATATATAGGGCTTCCCCAAACATCAACAATTTCCAGGAACCCATCTCGATCGGTGTCCGCGATTTCCGTTTGACGCAACAGCGACAAGGCCGGCTCGCCATCGACCCAAATCCGCTTCAAAACTGCATGCAGCAATTCCGAAGAGTCCGTTTTGGCGTTCGAATTGCCCATCCCACCAAGCGCCAAACTGCGAATGGCCTGCAAGTCGTTGGGAACGGAATGAAACGGTTGATAATCGCCGACTCCGCTATTTCGTTGAAAATAAACGGTCGGCATTCCGGGGCCATTTGTGGTTGGCCGAGTCGCGGTTTGCGGTTGGTTGGGCAATACCAATTCCCGGCGATATGGGAATCGGTACATAATGTCGACTCGGCGAGCTTCGGTCCAAAATCGTTGGATTCGCGGCAGGCTACCTTCCACGACACGTTGGTGCGGCCCAAGACCGCCGGGAAAATCACCAACCGGCGGCGTGCGTACCGGAATTCTCGCTTCCAATAATTCCAAGATCTCGCGTTGAAGTATCGACTCAATCCGCTGCAACTGACTCCGGGTTCGCAATTCTCGAGCCCGTTCCTGAGCTCCCGCCACCACAAACGCCAATGCGCTCGTGATCACTGCAATGATGCTGATCACCACCAACAATTCGGTCAATGTGAACGCCGAACGTTTTCGCATTTGCATTGATTGGTATTTTTCAACTTGCATGATCTGTGACCTTACGTAAACCGTCCTCGAATCGCGCGACCCACCCGGAACTACAAGCCCATGTTCTCAATCACCGCATCCATCGAATCCAATCGCTTCGAGTTGGCAAAGTTGCAGATGTCGTCCCGCAAATGCTTGGGTAATCCACCGCCACCGTAGAAGTTATCGCGACCCGGAGCGATGATCTGGAATTTGTCGACGGCAAACATCTGGTCGTTCGTCATGCCCCAACCGATTGGTGTCATCGGATTGGTTTCATTGGCCACAGGAACGTACTTGATACCCAGCGAATTGCCAATCAAATACGGAGCGTAAAGTGTGTTGGTGGTGGTCGCCCCTTTGGTATCCGCAAAATACAGCAACGGACGATCGGTCGAATCTTGCGTCGGCGAACGCAGAATCATCGGAACCACACCTTGTGGATAATACTGGTCGCCCCGTTGAGCACCGGAATCCCAACGAGGAGCATTGGCGCCTTGCCAATACGCCAGTGGATCAACCGCAGTGCTGGTGAATTCGTAGTAAACCAATGGCTTCAACAAGGCAACACGAGCTTGATAGGCGGTGTTGGCAGCGGCATTCGTAACGGGCAATTCGCTAGCGCGCCGACAGGTTTCGGACAACGGATACATCGCGCTATTGCTCAGGCCCCCGCCCAACCAAAATCCCAATGCGTTGGTCGTGTTGAGAAATTGTCCTCGCTGCCGATACCACGCCACAATTGGAAAGTTCGTGCCATTGAACACACCAGCCGCTGGTTGGAACTCACGATGATTCGGCGCGATCTTTTGCAATAACGGGCCGTAACGAACTGTCAGCAGCGGCATCAAAGCCGCATCGTTTTGGGCTGGATCGATCCATTGAATGTACGAGTTGTCCCGATCGTAATACTGGTCTGGTGGGTATAGTCCCTTTTCGTTTCGGAACGTTTCTACCGAAG